>JBBWWC010000107.1:0-13813 GCA_050256555.1 Planctomycetota bacterium
TCCTGCGCGACGAGGTTCATATTCCAAGCGTCACGGAAGTGGCTCTCTTCTCTACCGCCGATGACACCGGGCCCAGCACCGGGCTAGTACGGCTTCGCCAGTTCCAACCCAACAGTACTGTCGAACTCAAAAGCGCAGTTGAATCTTTGACCCAGGCCGGGATCAGTGCTCTGGTGATCGATCTTCGTGGAAATACCGGGGGTCTTTTCAACGAAGCGGTCTCCGTCTCTTCGCTGTTTCTCGATCAAGATCTGACCGTGGTCAAAACCCGTGGTCGGGTCGGTGTCCGAGAAGAGAATCTCTCGGCCGTCGCAGAACCAGGACCGTTTCTCGATGTTCCTCTGGCGATTCTCATCGATGGATCCAGTGCCAGTGCTTCCGAGATCGTTGCTGCGGCACTTCGCGATCACCAGCGTGCTGTGCTAGTCGGCTCGAACTCCTTTGGCAAATGGACCGCTCAAGATCTGATCTACATCCCCAGTGGTTCGAATGAATCACTTTTAAAGTTAACCACGCAGTCCTTTCACCCACCGATAGGATCTTCCATCAGTCATGATGAACGAGGCCAACGATCTGGCCTGATTCCTGATCTCGCCATCGCCACCAACCCTGAAATCGCATACCAACTTGCACTGGCTCATCGAAGCCGCTCTTATGAACGTATCGAAGCTCCTGCGGCTGTTTCGCGGTTTCCCGTTCCAGATCGACAAAGTACCGTCGATTCCCGGGGCAATGGCGATCCCGTACTGGTTTCAGCACTGCAGTTGCTGGGCGATTCTGAACGTTACAAAATCTTGCTCCAGACCGAGAAAAATCCACTCCAGGAGGAACCCCGATGAGAGTTCTGGCCATCGAGACGACCTGTGATGAAACCGCCGCTGCGGTGATTGAGAGTGGCCCGAAAATCCTCTCGGACGTTGTCTTCTCACAAGTCGTGGAACATGCCCCCTACGGTGGCGTCGTTCCCGAGATCGCCAGTCGTAGTCATGTCGAACAACTCACGGCCGTGATCGAGGACGCACTTGAAAAGTCTGGCCTCCAACCGAACGAGCTCGATGGCATCGCAGTGGCACACCGCCCCGGATTGATCGGCGCTTTGATGGTTGGAGTGACCACCGCCAAGGCCATCGCCTGGGCCTGGGACCTTCCACTGATCGGTGTCAATCATCTGGAGGCCCATCTTGAATCTGCGGCACTCGGTGGCGAAGACATTAGCCCTCCTTATCTCGGCGTGGTTCTATCCGGTGGCCATACAGACATGCACAAAGTCGATGCCGAGGGGAAATCTCGTTGGCTCGGTGGCACTCGAGACGATGCGGTGGGTGAAGCATTTGATAAAGTCGCTGCAGTTCTAGGACTCGGGTATCCCGGTGGGCCGATTGTTGAAAAAACGGCCCGCAGTGGCGATCCCAAGGCTGTCAAACTACCTCGCACCTTGCTCGATGATGATTCGCTCGATTTCTCTTTTTCAGGTATCAAGACCGCAGTCCTGTACAAGTGGCGTGGTGCCAATGCAGTCCATCCAGAAAGAGCTCCCGGAGCTCCTGAACCGGAAGATATCTGCGCTTCCTTCCAGCAAGCCATCATCGATGTCATCGCAGAGAAAATCCGTCGCGCCTGCCGCCAGGAATCACTCACCACTGTTCTTCTCGGTGGCGGAGTCACGGCAAATGGCGCACTAAGAAAAGGGTTAAAGGAACAGCTTGGCGATGACATCCAGCTTCGCTTCCCGCCACCACAGTTCGCCACGGATAATGCCGCAATGATCGGAGCCCTGGCCCTTCGTCGCCTTGCCCGAGGCGAAATGGACACTCTTGAACTGGTTGCGGAGGCACAACCATGAACACTTCGAATCAATTTGACCTGGATCATGACCGTGAATCCCGGACCGGTTTTCCCGAGGTGGTCTATGGTGCCAGCAAAACACCCGAACAGATCCGTGTCGCATTAACGTCCATCGCTGATCGTGCCGGACGTGCTCTGGCAACCCGGATCGATCCACAGCACGGAGAGCAGATCGCCGCTTCGATTCCCGATGCGATCTGGGATGAAACTTGCCATTGCATCAGTATCGAACGAACCGTCTTGCCACGACAAGGGCAGGTCGCTGTCATCTGTGCCGGCACCAGCGATCTTCCGGTCGCCCGGGAAGCCCAGCTAACCGCTGATCTTTGCGGGGCCCAGACCGAGTTGGTCACCGATGCAGGAGTTGCCGGAATCCATCGGATTCTGGCTCATGATGAACTTCTCCGCACATCCAATGCGCTGGTCGTGGTGGCAGGAATGGAAGGGGCACTCCCTTCCGTGGTTGCCGGGCGGGTCTCCGTTCCGGTAGTCGCTGTTCCGACCAGCGTCGGCTACGGAGCTTCTCTCGGTGGAATCGCCGCACTACTCGGAATGCTTTGCTCCTGTGCGCCAGGAATCTCGGTCGTCAATATCGACAATGGCTTCGGAGCGGGCATCATTGCCAGCCGAATCAATCGACTCGCCTGTGAAGGAGGAGTCTCCAGTGAGTCCTGAGGATTTTCCTCCCCTGCCACCGAGACCCCACGATGCCGACAAATCGATGATGGGATCGGTCTGGGTCGTTGGTGCATCACCTGGATTGAGTGGCGCCGCCTTACTGGCGACCCATGCGGCCCTTCGCGGTGGCTGCGGTCGAGCCACCGTCGCCATCCCTGATCGCTGTGCCAGTGCTGCCGAGGAACAAAAACCGCTCGAAGCGATGTCGTGGAGCCCTGGCGACGGACAATCGCACTGGACTCAGAGTTCCATCGAGAAGCTACTGGCCACCGCACGAGCCGATAGCTGGGTCATCGGCTGCGGGATCGGCCGACAATCGGCCACGACTCGGGCCATCGAAGCTTTCCTGGCCTCGCGCCGGGTTCCCAGCGTCATCGATGCCGATGGACTATGGCATCTGTGCCAGGCCCCTGAACTGCTGCAACAGCTCGGGCCCGATACGATCCTCACCCCCCATCCAGGAGAACTGAATCAGCTGCGAGAAGCCCTCGACCTGAAGGGGTCCAGCCGTGAGGATCTCAGTAGCGAGGTGCACCGGATTACCAGCGCCATCGTGGTCGCCAAGGGACCGGAGACCATTACGACCGGAAGTGCTGGAATCCATCACAACAACACCGGCAATCCTGGAATGGCCACTGCCGGTTCTGGCGATGTTCTGGCAGGACTCATCGGAGCCTTGCTGGCACGAGGTGACGAACCGGCTCTGGCAGCACGAAGAGGTGTCTGGCTCCATGGACGAGCCGCCGATCTGGCTGTGCAGCAACAAGGGGAAGAATCTCTCATCGCCGGCGATATCATTGCTGCGCTGGGAAAAGCCTTCATCGAGCACTGCGCAATGATGAACAGCGCGCAATGATGAACAGCGCGCAATGATGAACAGCGCGCAATGACGAACAGTGATCGAGAAGGAGCAAGGGGAATCCAGATGAAGATGCCCGTGAAACAATGCTTTGTCGATAGTTACGAGCTGATCACCAATCAAGATCTCGGAGAAGGCTGGTTCCGGCTCGATATTCATGCGCCGGAGATCGCCAGCCAGGTACGCGCCGGACAATTTGTTCAAGTCCGGGTCGGTCCGGACGACACTCCACTGATCCGTCGCCCCTTCAGCGTCTATGATGTCAATCCTGCTCCAGGAGCGACCGCCACCGAATTATCACTGCTGGTTCAAAAGGTCGGACCAGGAACTACCGCAATGAGTCGGCTGCGTCCCGGCGACCCCATTCAGCTGATGGGCCCACTCGGTCATCCGATGCCTCGACCAGAGCTGGCCGAAAACGGAGTACTCTTTCTGGTCGGCGGAGGGATCGGAGTCGCTCCCCTTTATCTTTACAGCCGGGAACTCGCAGCGGAGAAATCAACTCTTGATCATCGAGTGCTACTCGGTGCCAGAAGAAAGTCTCTTTTGATTGGCATGGAAGCCTTTGAGAAACTCGGTACCTACACCTCCGCAGCGACTGACGATGGAAGTGCCGGACACACAGGGAATGTGATCGAGCTGTTGGCCCAGGAGCTGGCTTCGCTGGCCGAAGGAACTTCGGTGGCGGGGATCGGCTGTGGCCCTCACGGGATGAATCAGGCGCTACGTGACATCGCCGCACAACAACAACTCGACTTCTGGATCTCACTCGAAAACTACATGCCGTGCGGTTTCGGAGCCTGTTTTGGTTGCGTCATTCCCGGTCCCGAGGACCAGGAGTTGCGTTATCGGAGAGTCTGTGTCGAAGGCCCGTGCTTCCCGGTTCACGAACTCCCGGCGCGTCTTTAGCCGTACACATCCGTTACGCTGCTCTCTGAAGGTCTCTAACCGGGCCATCCCTCCATCGTAAAGTCGCCCAGAAATCGGTCCGTAAGCGGCATTGCCCGTAAGATTCCATGACGCTGGTCACAAAACGCCGCTTCTGTGCGCTTCCAGAATCGACTCCAAAATGGAAACTGGCTGAATTCTATTCACTTTTACGGTTATCACCGTTCTTCTGGAAGTCATCGGGGCAATTCGCTATGGTGTTTGCGTTGACGCAGGCGGTTTCCGACCGATTTCATCCAAGTCGGTAAAAGTGAGACTTCTTGCAACGAAAAATCTCTGGAGCATGACACGGTTGCGGTTTTTTTTGGTGTCGAGATCTGCAAAGAACTCAAAGCAGCAACGAAAAACCTGTTTCTCCAGAGCGCTTCCGCAGCGAAGCGAAGGACCGTTTTATTTTGCACTCCGGAGGGGCGACAGCCCCCTCGATCCTGATGCGCCGGGAGAGGATTCCTCTCCCGGCTCTTTTTCATCCTTTTACAATTCTGAGTCACAGGATCCTGAGTAAAGTTACTTTTACTTGTGAACGGCCCATCTACTGGCTGCGCAATCTTCTGCGAAACGGTGGTTTCCGCTGTCCTCGTTTTTATCCGATCACAATTCGATCGGCTTCGCCAATTTTCGGGGTGCAGAACGAATCACTTCATCTCTTCGCCAGGAATTCTTGCCAGGACGGTAGCTGCCACCGCTGCGTCGCCTCGAAGCGTTCGGCACCGTGCTCCCTTACTACGATATGGCTGTGCGGCGTGGCTTTGCACTGCTCCCTTACTACCGTGCTCCCTTACTACGATATGGCAGTGCGGCGTGGCTTTGCACTGCTCCCTTACTACAGTGCTCCCTTACTACCGTGTGGCTGTACGGGCGTGACTGTGCAGTGTGCTGTGCAGTGCGAATCTTGAATTTTAAACTGCAGGGAAGAACACCAGCTTTCAGCGCTGGCCAATCCATCGATGAGAGTTCTGCGAACTCTCATCGATAAAGGATCATAAAAAAGTACATCGAAGCAAAGAAACCTGAGCTTTAGCTGTTTGGTTCCAGGGCATCGATTTTTGCCGCCAAGATGAAGTCCGCTTCCGTCAACCCGTCGCTGGAATGGGTCCAGATACGAATCTCCACCTGTCCCCAGGTGAATGTAATATTTGGGTGATGGCCGAACTTTTCAGCCAGCTCCCCCACTCGATTCACCTGTGCAAGAGCCGAAAGAAAATCCGGGAACCGAAAGATCCTGACCAGATGATGTTCGTCCTCAATTTGCCATTTTGGAACCTGGTACGACCATTCTCGGATCTGCTGCTGTGAAAGTTCCGGTACAGAACCCCGACACGGCTCACAGCTTCTTTCCGAAAGAGGAATCTCTTCTTCTGCCACGTTGTTGCTCCCTCCCGCAATCTCCTGCCGATCTCCATCCTAGATGATACTCCGACCAACGCTATTGCCTCGAAAGTCAGGCCTGACATAAATGTCATAAAGTCATACAAATAAAGGATTTACAGGGAAAGAAGATGGCCTTCTACCGCCAATCTCTTACAGCAACGGCCAAGTTTAGCCAACACTCGGAAGGAATTACCGAGAAACCGCTGTTTGAAGCCCTTTAACACTTGGCATACCCCTTGCTAACAAAGAAGCAGTTCTATTCCAGCACACGCGACATTCCGGCTGCTCAGTGACGTATCAGCAGCGATTTCGCGATTTTTATGGAACTGTGACGTTTCTATTCAATCCGCGCGGTGCACTTATGCGCGGACGCCTCTGGTCTGCCGGCAGGGGTTCGTAGGAGGACAGGGATGGCCTTCTGCGACTATCGGCGACCAGGGGCTTTATTTTTTCTCCTCATACCACCTCTAGATCAAACCGTGACCGCGGCATAGGCTGAACATGAGCCCTGCGAGGCTCGTCAGTCGATCGCAGTCACAAGGTGTCTCTGAGTGACTGTGTGTCTCAGATAAAGGGGAGTCCAATGTCGGTACTCGACATGCCAACCCTGGTCCTGAATCGAGGGTGGACCCCCATCCACACCCTCCCCGCCCGCGTTGCCATCAGCCTCGTGGCCCGTGACGTCGCATCCATCATCGATCCCGACACCTACGAGGCACACAATCTCCAATCCTGGCATGACGTCTCGACCACACGTGAGCTGGCCGAAGAGCAATCGATCCGATCCTTTTCCCTTTGCCTGGCCCCACTCGAGGTCATCGTACTGACGAGCTATTCCGGTGTAGGTGATCGGAACGTCACATTCTCACGCCTCAACCTCTACAAAAGAGATCGCAATACCTGCCAGTACTGTGGGGTACGCCCCGGAACCAGAGAACTGACCATCGACCACATCCTACCGAGAAGCCGTGGCGGGAATCTATCGTGGGAAAATTGTGCGCTCGCCTGCGTCAGTTGCAACAAACGCAAGGGAAACAAAACACCTGCTGAAGCCAATATGGAACTGTTACAAAAACCGATTCAACCGGACTGGACGATGATTCGCAGGATCCCACCGCGTCCCATCTGGTCATCCTGGGAGCGCTTCGTCAGCGATGCGTACTGGCAACGGGAGATGAGTGACTAGACTACCGGGTCCGAGACCGCTTCAGTTCTGGCGCAATAGATGCGACCAAAAGGCCTGACCCGTAACCGCCCCACCAACGCACTGATCTGCCCCAGGCGACGAACTTCGCCATTCTCGTCCTGCACCGGTAGATAGGTTCCAGCGGTTAAATCGGGTGGCGGTGTTACCACGTCCGCAATCGGATCCAGTGAAGCATCCACCAAGCGAATCTCCTTCAGGCGAAAAGCTAATCTCTCGGCCACCTCGACAATATCCTGACCTTCGACAAGATCTCCAACAGAGCGGTGATGCTCTCTAGCGAGAATACGCCGGGCATCCATATGACCGACATGCTCGGGATCTCGCTCGGCTTCCCTCAGAAGCACAAAGACTCGCGGATCGTCCCAGCCGAGGAACCCTTCCGGATCATCCGGGTATCGTCCACCCGGAATTACATCGCGCAAGAAGTTGATCAAATGAAGATCGAGAATTCGTCGCGTCCGATGGAAATAAACCTGAGTGAACATAGAAAAACGAGCCCACTGCATCCCTTCGGCTGCAAGAACACCACCACGTTCGATTCCTAGATGAACACCATCGTCAGTTTCGACCGGAATCAGAGTGTGTAGAATTCTAGGAAGATCAAAAGAACCGTACTGCACGCCCAAGCAATGGGAATCTCGCAACAGATAATCCATCCGATCGGTACCGAATCCTCCGCACACCAACGAGTGAATAAATCGATAATCAGCGGGAAGATCTGCATGATCCGTGTTGAGGATGCTACACACCGCCGAATAAACTTCCTCCCCGCACTGAACCAAAGGTTTGGAAATCTCCGGATGATCCAACAGGGATCGAGTCATTTCTTCATGACCACCCTCAGGAAGCAATTTCTCGGTGACATGAGAGAAGGGTGAATGGCCCAGATCATGAAGTAATGCGACATAACGAGAAATCCGTAACAAATGCTGGAAATTAGACTCCGAAGCCACCACTCCCAGCGGAGTCAATAAACCATCGAGCCCCAGGCGAGCGCGCATTTCTTCGAGCAAACGAGTCGTCACTTCAACGGTTCCCAGTGCATGCTCAAATCGACTGTGACGAGCACCGGGATAAACCCGATCGGTAAGCCCAAGCTGAGAAATGAATCTCAATCGCTGAAACGGTCGGCTATCAATGATGGCCAGATCTTCACGTTCAAGCCTGACCAGCCCATGGACTGGATCACGGACTGCCTCGGAAAGAAACATATGGCCTCCCAACGATTCCAGGATGGTACCCAGAATCATTTTGGGCAAGACGGGAACACGATTATCCTACCTCACCAGAAACAAGAGAATCGCCAATAGTGACTCGATCGGCAACAAGGAGATCGATGCCAGAGAGATTCTATTTCCATCACGTTGTCTATGAGGCTGATGGAATTCCGATCGGAATTGGAGCCTGCTGGCAAAAGCACTCCTTGCTGGCGCTCTCCCTTTCTCCAGATCGAGAAATCGCCATCGAGAAATGCCTCAAGAACCAGCCGATGGATAACTTCTGTTTCCGCCCATTTCCAGTGGAACTGGAACAGGATCTACAAAGAGCCCTGGATGGAAAAAAGTTCGACTGGCGCTGGCAGGCAAAGCCACTTCAAGGAACTGATTTTCAGCGCAGGATCTGGAGTTGCCTTCAGGAACTTTCGCCCGGTGAAACCATCTCGTATCGCGAGCTCGCCACAAGAGTGGGATCTCCAGGAGCCGCACGTGCAGCGGGAACCGCTTGTTCCAGAAATCCGATTCCGCTGCGAATACCTTGCCACAGGGTCGTCTCTTCTGACGGAAGTCTCGGTGGATTTACCGGCGACCTTCGTTTAAAGGCGTGGTTGCTGACCCAGGAATCCTCGGCGGAATTCCAACCGGGATCTCTCCCCCTTTGATCAGATGGTGACTCGCCTCACGCAACATTCCCTTGCGCGCATAAAGACTGGCCAGAAGGCGATGCGGAAGCTCTCGCCGGGGATCAGACTGAAGAGAAAAATACAGGCACTCTGCGGCCAGATCTTCAATTCCATCCTCGAGCAACAATACACCAAATCTTTCCCATGCAGCGCTACACCCGGGATCCGCCTTTAGAATCAAAGCGAAATCAGAGCGGGCCTCAGCCCTTCTCCCGGAAACATGCAAGGCACAAGCATTTTCAAAAATACCTGTCGGCACACCACTACGTCGGACCAGACTCTGCCGATCTCCAAAGAAACTATAACTCTCCAGGATCAAACCGTTTCCCGCATCTTCGTCACGGACGATAACGTGCTCCTGGCCTTCGATCTCGCGGGTCGCAATTCGTGTCGAATCAACCACCAAGACATGAGCCCAACGCCCCCCAAGAGTCGCTGTATGAGGAAGGATGCGATTCAGTTCTTCCCGATAGATCTGCCAACGATCTTCTTCATGGGCAATCCTGTGCAGATTCACAGGCATCAACAGCGCAAAGGTGGCGACCGCCACCAGAGAAATCCCTAGTTTGGGTTTCAACCCGGCACGGATCGTCACCAGAGCACCAACCATCACCGTGACCAGACCAAAAGAAATGGCGATTCTGACCGATGAACCCGCGCTGGATGCCGTGGCTATCGAAGTTCCAAAAAGAACGGCCAACGTGATCAGTACCAGAGCCGTCTTGGGTGCCTTTCCGAGAAGAATCGGCGAAGCCATCACCTGCCGACCTCGATCGGCAAGAACATCGGTCATCAGCAAGATCCCTGCCGGGAAAAGCACCACGAGTGGAAAAACCGGTAAAGATCCGGCCAGAATCCACGGTAATAACCCCGTCACCAGAAGGATTCGAATCGGTTGGAATTCATCATCGCGGGCCCTCGGACCAACAATCAACGCCGCAATGACAGCGATCAACCACCCCGGGTCGACACTGATGAGCGATGGGATCGTACCGCTACTATACAAATCAACGGACCCAGAGATGCCCATGGCCAGCGTTTCAGGATCCGCACCTAGCTGCTGGAGCGTCAAAAACAATGCTGTTACAAGAAATGTGACAACAAACCCCATCGGGCGCAAAGAAACAGGAAGTGCGCGACGTATTCCTTCTAACAAACATGCAGGAGCAGCGACCATTATCAGTGGACTGATTCCCCAGCTCAAAAGAAAGCACAGAGCCAGTGCTTTCCATGGTGACGACTTCCCTCTTCTTCCGGCAAGAACAGCCACGACCAGAATCAAAAGAGAAACCAAAGAGACGGTTCCCGGAACACTGGCCCATGGCAAAAATGTCGGTTGCAAAGCAATCAACAATGCAGCCAGTATCGCTACCGCATCGCCACGACGTCTTGCCAACAAAAGAAAAACAAAAACTATGCAAAACAGAAATGGCAACACAGAGAAGATCTTTAAAGTCGAAATACCAAGACCAAAGAAAGAAAACACTTTAACCACCAACATGGTGAGAATCGGGCGATCTTGGAGTTCAGGGACTCCCGCTTCGATATCAAGAAAGTTGGCTCGTGCATGGGCAAATGGTGCGATTCCCACTTCGGGAAAAACAGAAGCAACACCGGTAGTCACATCCGGATCACCCTGAGACTCTGTGGTGAGACAGAGACCAAGGCAAATGACTAGCCCAAGAATCAGACCTACGGAAGAGACCCGAGTCTGTGAAATGGTAAGGCTGTTCAACATTTATCCGCAAAAAGGCGTGAACGAATACCCAGTTTCTGTGCGCGATATCGAATCTGGCGATAAGAAATCCCCAGAAAACTAGCCGCTCGAGTCATATTGCCTTCTGCTCGAGAAAGAGCCTGAAGGATCAATTTTCTTTCTACTGCCATGAGGAAATCTTCGAGCTCACAACCTTCATCGGGAAGAAGGCTAATATCGCCGGCAGGCGGAGCAGATCTGGAATCTAAAGAAGTTGAATCTTCCACCGGTACCGGAACTACTGACTCCACTTTGTCACTGGACGAAGAAATCGCTGCGGAAATGTTTCCTAGATCAATTCTCTCGATTCTGTCGCCACACGACAAAGCCACCTGCCGCTGGATAACATTTTCGAGCTCTCTCACATTTCCAGGCCAAGAGTGACCATGAAGTGACTGCCACGCTTCATCCGACAATCCATGGATAATCTTCCCCATCTGCTCGCAATGGCGATGCAAGAAGTGCCCGGCGAGCAAGGGAAGATCTTCCAACCGTTCACGTAACGGCGGTAAATGAAGTGGTATCACATTGAGACGGTAAAAAAGATCTTCGCGAAAGTTACCCAGACGAACTTCTTCGACAAGGTTCTTGTTCGTGGCTGCGAGAATACGAACATCCGTGGCCAACTCCTGATCTCCACCAACAGGGACCACCTTTCTGTCCTCCAGGGCTCGTAATATACGGACCTGAGTTGAAAGGCTCATATCGGCTACTTCATCGAGAAACAGAGTTCCACCGTCAGCATTCAGAAACACACCCTTACGGTCCTCTACTGCACCTGTAAAGGCACCACGAACATGACCAAAGAGCTCACTCTCGAGAAGTCCTTCAGCAAATGCAGAGCAATTCACGGCGACAAACTGGCCATCCCTACGATGTGACCCATCGTGAATCGCACGAGCGACCAGCTCTTTTCCACAACCACTCTCTCCTGTAACCAGAACTGTCGAATCGGTCGGAGCAATTCGCTCAACGACTTCGAGCAGTTCTTGCATCACAGGAGTATTTCCAACTAAACGTTTCAGATTAGGATCAACATCAATCTTTTGTTCCTGTACAGAGGCCATCGCGCGCCTGGCAGCGCTGCGTACGTCATCATTTTGAAATGGCTTTCGAAGAAAATCGAATCCGCCACGACGCATTGCATCGATCGCGACATCCGATGTCGAAAATGCTGTCATCACCAGGATCGGTAAATCTGGGAATTCTTCACGTGCCTTTTCGAGTAGCTCCATTCCATCGAGCCCACCCATTCGAAGATCCTGGAGAAACACGCGGGATCCAACTGAACGAAGACATTCCATCGCTTCTTCTCCAGAAGAAACGCAATGAACTCTATACCCCTCGTTCGAAAGAACGATTTCTAAAAAATCCCTCATGCTCTGTTCGTCATCCGCCACCAGGATGTCGTATTTTTCTATAGCCATCAGGATCCCGCTTTCATCTCGACTTGCTCAAATTTGGATGCCAATGGCATCCCTACTCTGAAAGTCGTCCCGATACCGGGATCACTTTCCAGTTCGATCCAACCGCCTGCAGAAACAACAATCTTCCGGACCAATGCTAGGCCTAGCCCACCTTCACGCGGCTTGGTCGAGAAAAACGGATGAAATGCGCGAGCTTTCACATCCGCAGTCATTCCGATTCCATCATCACTGACTTCAATGACCGAATATTCGTCTCGGCATATCAGTTGGAATTTAATCCGGCCCTGCCCCCCACACGCTTCAACAGCATTGATGGCAAGGTTGTTGATGATTGCGTGTAACTCATCTGGGCTGGCGAATATTTCAATATCACCATTGATCTCTTGTACAAGATCAATTCCCTTTGCGTCTTGTCTCTGTTCTATTGAATCGATCACATCCATGATCAAAGAACCGACATTGATGGAGCGTGGACTGTTCAATTTTCGAGATCTTGAGTACTCAAGAAATCCATTCACTGTCCGATCAAGACGATCTGATTCGCGCCGGACAATCTCTTCCATTTTCCTTGCCTGTTCTTCCGGAAGTTTTCTTCCCGCCAGTTCCACAGCAGCTCCCCTGAGAGATGCCAGCGGATTCCGAATTTCATGTGCGAGTCCTAACGAGAGATCTTCCAGTTCTTCCAGATGAATTAACCGTGCTTCGGTTTCCACAACACGGAGCTCTGCAGTTCGATCTGTAAAAACTGTTACTTTCATTCCGTTATCCACTTCGGTGGTACGGACATAAAAGGATCGACTCTCTTCGTCCCTCGGGACCCAGTTGACCGAATGCGGTTTTTTTCGTGGAACGGTCAAAGCATTTCTAAATTCTTCGTCTCCGTCACGTTTGAGGAGCTCAGATATCGGTTTGTCATACCAATCGCCGTCTTCGGGAAATCCAAGAAATCGACAAGCCGAAGAATTTGCACGCACAACGCAATCAGAAGAATCGATGACAAGGATTCCTTCTTCCAGCGACTCAACAATCAATTCATGTTGGACTTCAAGAGCACTCCAACTACCTTTCAATCGACCACTGAGTAAAGCGACTCCATGCAAAGCGATGGCCATCGCCACCAACGAAGGTCCACTGGAAGACATTTCTGGGGAGAGCTGAAAGGAACTGCTAAATATTGTAGACAAGGCCAGTATTAATGAAGCAATACTCGCCTGAACCAGGCTTCTGCGTGTTCCCCATCGGGCTCCACTGACCACTATCACGATCGGCAGTATCGAGGCGAATGTTGACGACACCCCGCCGGTCAAGGCAGCCAGCGACAACGCTCCCGATAAATCGATGGAGTCCTGATGTTTTCGTAAAGGTATTAAAAAACATGAAATCAAGGCTACAACTGTCCACACAAGCAATACGGAGATGATCGGCCAGCCAACGGTTTCCGCAGGGAGAATCGCTGTAAGACCAAAGGCCATCATCGGTATGCCCGCACAAGGGACAAATTTAGCTACTGAGTCCTGTCTCATCGTTTTCTCGCCCCCCGGCGATCAGCGTCCACTCATTGCACTGAAAATGGTCAGCAACGGTAAGAACATCGCGACAACCATGGTCCCGACAATTCCGCCCATGATGCAGATCAGGAAAGGTTCGATTAGCGATGTAAGCTGTTTCACCATTGCCCGTAACTCCCCGTTTTCCCTAGTCAGGCTATCTGAGTCGTCATGGTGGGCGGCCAGATGCATCGACGCGTCTGAGTTGGCGAGCACGAGGTTGAGGCCCTCCCCACACTCCGTATTCTTCAAATGGCGAGAAAGTCCGGACCGGT
>JBBWWC010000108.1:0-5481 GCA_050256555.1 Planctomycetota bacterium
AGAAATCCTTCTTCAGCTGGCACGAGATCTTCCCGAGGTGCGGTTTCTCGACCTTGGTGGCGGGATCCGCCCCCCTTACCGCGAAGATGACGATCACCCCGATCTCGACGCCCTGGCCTTCTGTTTGCAAAAGCCATTAGAGCGTTTCGAGCAGCAAACCGGGCGCAAACTGCAGCTGTGGTTCGAACCAGGCCGATATCTGGTGGCAGAAAGTGGTGTCTTGGTCACCCGGGTCAACGTGTTGAAAAGTGTCGGTGATCGAACCATCGCTGGTGTCGATACTGGTTTTCATCAGCTGATCCGTCCCAAGCTCTACGGTGCCTGGCATGAAATTCGCAACATCTCGTATCCACAAGGTCCGGAGCAGGTGATCGACATCAGCGGCTGTCTGTGCGAAGAGGATGATCTGGCCACACAACGTTCACTGCCGCAGGTGCGCGAAGGAGACCTGCTCGCCATCCTCAACGCCGGCGCATACGGCTATTCGATGGCATCGACCTACAATTCGAGGCCTTTACCAGTCGAAGTCATGATCTAAATTTCTCGCACAAAACTCACCGCTACTGCTAAACATCAAGAACTCGAAACAATTCCAGGCTGACACGATTCATCTTCTGATCCTCGGCAAAGGCGATGCCGGTACCACCGTCAAATCCGCTACCATCGCCCCTGCCGGTCAGCTCTACCACCTCACCGAAGCCGCCAAAGAACCACAAGCCTTGCGTAATCCGCCCAACCTGTGATGACGAAAACTCCTTCTCACGGGCAAGATCCATTGAAGCCACAACTCAACCCATCGACGGTCGGATCCACTCCACAGACTGGAAACGGTCCCGGTGGATCAATACCGCCACTGAAAAGATGAGCCAGGCACAGGACGGGATCAGCGATGTTAAAATCGCCATCGTCGTTACTGTCACACGCATCAACACAATCGGGCGTGCCTGATCCCATGAATAAAAATGAAAGCGCATTGACCGCATCTGCGATGTTGATCTGGCTATCCAGATTGCAGTCCGCTCGGATGAAATCCATCGATGGTGGAGGTGGCCCTCCTCCGGTAACTGTTTCATTGAGGTGGGGAGTCACCGTATTGACCGGCCCGTTCGCTGCCAGTAAATCGAACATTCCATCGCCATTGATGTCTGCGGTATTGAGAGAATAACAATCGGGAGAATCGATGATTGCATCGAGAGTGAATCCGCCCAGGCCATCATTTTCATAGACCACGATACCGGTCGGCGATTGGCTGAGGGAATTCCCCCCCATCACCAGATCGATATCTCCATCCAGATCCAGGTCCGCAGATGTCAGCGAGAATGGTTCTGCGATGGGGCCGGAATAAGTCGCTGGTGCACCATATCCCCCAGCCCCATCGTTGATCAGCACCAGAATGCCGCCCCCCAGCTCATCGGGAACGGCGACATCGAGGAAGGTATCACCATTCAGGTCAACCAACTCGATGCTCCGGTACCCACCGCTGAGTCCCAGGTCGATTACCTCGGCGGGCAGATAGCTCCCCACCGCCGTGGCCCGCAGCACCCGAATGATCGTATTTCCAAATTCGGCGTGAGGAACCACCATGTCGTGGAAGCCATTCTGATCGATATCTCCCGTGGCTACCGTACTGATGCCGTTGGGAATCGGGATGGAACTGTCGAAGATGAAATTTCCCAGCCCGTCTCCTCGACTGATATGTAGGGTCTCATCCCAGGCCCCTGGCATCAGAACATCGATCAGCCCGTCACCGCTGTAATCCCTGGCAACAAGATCAAACCCGCCACTTCCAGGTAACGTATTCACAGTGATAGAAAAGCCAAAATTACCATCTCCGATCATGGCCACGACAGTGTTGTTCAAGAGGCCACCTACCAGGATGTCATCGATACCATCCAAATCGATATCGACGATCTCTAATCCCCACGGTTGCATGAACATCGACATCGAAAACACGATGGGGACATTGCTAAACTCTCCAGAAGCAACACCGGGGTAGATGAAGAGTTGCTTGGTCCCTGTTACCGGGACATTGAGAGCGACCAGATCCACCAGACCGTCTCCATCGAGGTCGCTCGCTTCTGCCTCCGTCACGCAGACTGCCGGGGAAACCTCCTGAGGAGTGAGCACGATGTCTGCTCTGACCTCCGATGAAAACACCACGAACAACACGAACAGCCAAACAGGAGTATTCTTGCCGTCAGGCATACTCTCTCCCTTGCTGCGGGCTTGTATTGTTAAATTCGAGCCATGTTGAAAGAAATCGGATCGCTTCCCCACAGAGGACGGAACTTCACAAACTCTGGTTCCAGCTTTTTTTAACGCCTCGATGGGCAATAGCGGCTTCCTGTCGCCGAGAAGTGACTCTCCAGCAATCCGGCATTTCCCCGACAAGATTTGAAATTCCGGTTCCTCCCCCAGGGAATCCTGTGGCAAAATACCGTGCGATTGCTGTAGTTCACTACCAGTACATATGCCACCCTCGCTGAGAAGGGACTGTTTCTTGTCCGAATCCACACCGACCATAGATCAAAGTCAATTCGCCCCATCTACTCCCAATGACACCGACAGTTTCCTGCAACCGATGCCTCCGATGGGGATCTACGAGACCCTCTATGCTTTCCAGGCCGCCTTTGGACAGCCGATGGGGCAAGTCGGAACCCATCCGTGGAGTCAGGGATTTCCGAGAACCGATCAGCTTCCCGATGGCCCGGCATTGCCCGATTCGGTAGCCGTCTCTTCTGACAATCTGCGCTATCCGAAAGCCTGGGGGCTTCCAGCATTGCGCCAGCAGATCGCCACTTATTACCGAACTCACTACGGTGCCACCATCGATGCAGATAACGTGATGATTTTTGCCGGTGGACGACCAGCGTTGCTCTCGGTACTGCTCTTTTTACAGAAGAACATCGGTATCCGCATCGCCTCGACTGAATACACGCCGTACTACGACATCCTTGAAAGACTCGGTGTTCCTTACGATGTCATCAGCAGTAATATCGAAAACGGCTTCTGCCCTTCGATCGATGATTACGCGGCGGCCGGATCGCAACCGCGCTCGATGATGTTGCTGAGCAATCCGTGTAATCCAACCGGCATCACTCGCAGCGGTGCCGAAATCGACGCTCTGGTCGCTGCCGCCAGCACTGCCGATCGCGGTCTTCTCATCGATGAGGCCTACGAGATGTTCCATGACCCTCCGATCAGCGCTCTGGCTCACATCGAGGATATTGAAAAAACCAATGTTTTTGTCATCGGAGCGGCCACCAAGGGACTCCAGGCTCCCGGCATTCGCATCGGCTGGGCCATCGCGGCCAAGCGTCATATCGAAATTCTCGGCAATTTTTCATCGTTTGGTATGGGCGGCGTCTCTCATCCTTCCCAGTGCTACGCTCTCGAGCTGATGAAGGATGCTCGTATCGAACAAGTTCGTCGTGCGGTTCCTGCCTTCTACGGCCAGCAACGTGAGCGCTACGGCGAAGCTTTCGAAAAACTCGGGCTCAAGCTGTTCAGTGGCGATGGAGGTGTCTATCACTGGTGTCAGTTGCCGGCCGGCCTGAGTGCCAACCAGCTCAATCAGCGCTTGTTTGCCGATGGAGCGGCGATCCTCAAGGGGACCGATTGCGATATGCTGCGTCGCGGCGACCAGTCACCTCTCAATGAATTTTTCCGCTTCTCGTTCGGACCGCTGGCACCGGAATCGTTCGAACAGGACATCGAGATTCTGGCACGAGCCCTGAACCGGTAGCCTCAGAGCACATCTTCCGGCGTTTGTTTCTGAACGAATTGCCGGTATGGCTTTCACATTCCCACCGCAACGCTAGAATTCGTCATAACGGAAGCGTGTGCAGTTCGCCTCTTCCGGCCTCAACCAGGCAGAGAGTGGGAGCGCACTTCGATGCAGGAACAGATCCGTAACGTGGCGATCATTGCCCACGTTGACCATGGCAAGACGACGCTGGTTGACCGCCTGCTCTACCAGTCCGGTATGTTCCGCGACGAAGAGCTTGATCGTCTCGCCGGCGGCCAGCACGGTCTCATCTTTGACAGCAACCCACTCGAACGCGAACGTGGCATCACCATCCTGGCCAAGAACTGCGCCATCGAGGTCGAACGCGGCGACACTCGCTATCGCATCAACATCATCGATACTCCGGGCCACGCCGACTTCGGCGGTGAAGTGGAGCGGGTACTGTCGATGGCCGATGGCGCACTGCTGCTGGTCGACTCCTACGATGGGCCGATGCCCCAGACACGCTTTGTCATGCAGAAAGCGCTCGAAAATGGTCTGACGCCGATGCTCATCGTCAACAAGGCCGATCGTGTCGATGGACGTCCTGCCCAGGTCGTCGATGAAGTGTTCGACTTACTGGTCAGCCTCGAAGCCGGAGATGACGCCCTCGACTTCCCCATCTTCTTCTGTTCCGGTCGTGATGGCTGGTGTTCTGAAGAGGTCGATGGCGAGCGCTTCGATCTTCAGCGAATCTTCGACGCCATCATCGAGCACGTCCCCCCGCCAGCAGTGGTCGTCGACGCTCCGCTACAGTTGCGAGTCAGCACTCTCGATCACTCGGAGTACGTTGGCCGGATCGCCATCGGTCGCATCGCAGCAGGAACCTTGGCTGCAAATGAAGAGATCAAGATCCTCTCGCCCAATGCAGAACCTCGTAATGCACGAGCTCAGGAAGTGAATCTATTCGAGGGGCTTGGGCGAAAGAAAGTCAAACAAGCCTGCGCCGGTGATATCTGTGCCGTCAGTGGCATTGATGGCATCGAGATCGGCGACACCATCGCCTGTACAAAATCTCCGACCGCCCTTCCGGCGCTACTGGTCGATGAGCCAACCTTGCACATGACCTTCCGCGTCAACGATGGCCCCTTTGTCGGCCGTGATGGAAAGTACGTCACCTCTCGCCAGCTCAAAGATCGCCTTGATCAGGAGCTGGAACGCAATGTGGCGCTGCGGGTCAAACAAGGCGAGCGACCTGAAGAATTCCTGGTTTCAGGTCGTGGCCTGATGCACCTCGGAATCCTGCTCGAGAATATGAGGCGAGAAGGATTCGAGATGTGTGTCGGAATGCCACGGGTCATCGAACGTCTGGTCGATGGCAAATGGCACGAGCCCTACGAGCATCTGGTACTGGAAAGTCCACTCGATGCCCAGGGTTCTGCAATGGCCCTGATCGGTGAACGGCGTGCCGAGATGATCGACATGACAACCCGTGCCGGTAGTGACATGGTACATATGGAGTTCAAGATTCCAGCGCGTGGACTGATCGGCTTGCGCACCAAGTTGCTAACCGCTACCGCTGGTCGGGTTATCTCCCATCACAGCTATCTCGAGCATGGTCCCAAGTCCGGATCGATCCCACGTCGCAACTCGGGATCGCTGATTGCCGTCGAAACAGGGCAGGCAACTCCTTACAGTCTCGATGCTCTGTATGACCGCGGCACATTTTTCGTCAAGCCGGGCGAACAGGTTTA
>JBBWWC010000109.1:0-30149 GCA_050256555.1 Planctomycetota bacterium
TTGCTGGAACGCATCAACTTCGCCCGCAGGTTTGCCTCCAATGTCGATAGTGATTACCGCTGGACTATCGAGAACTTTGTCGATCCATCCCAGAGCCTGGAAGCAGTAGAAGTGATTGAAATCTTCGACGAGGTGTTGTTCCAGGGCGCCCTCACTGAAGCAGAAAAGTGCGTTGTGATCGACTACCTTGAAACCGATCTGGATGGCCTGCCCTGGCCGCTGGATCCGGACGCATCAAACTACGAAACCCGAATTCGTGACATGGTCGGCTTCATGCTGAGCATGCCACGCTGGCAGTTCCAGTAGCAAAAAGGAGACAACCATGTTGAATCGAAGAGACCTGCTCCGTAACGGAGGCCTCGCCGCACTGGGATTGATCCTTCCGCCACTGGCTGGCCCCAACTTCCTGAACCGGAAGCTGCTGGCAGGCCCAACCGGGGCCGGCACCGGCGCCAAGAAGATGATCTTTATCTTCCAGCGTGGTGGTAACGATGCCGTCAACACCGTCATTCCTCGTGGCGATACCGAGTACAACCAAGGACTCCGACCGAGTCTTTTCATTAATGACGCCGAAGCCATCGATCTCGGTAACGGGTTTGCCCAATTGCATCCAGCATTGAACCCTCTGATGGAAATCTACAACCACAGTTCGCTAAACGGTGTCGCAGGTCCCGGCAATCTCGCGGTTCTACATCGCATCGGTTATCCGGAACAATCGCGCAGCCACTTCAGCGCCCAGCAATTCTGGGAAAATGGGGTCCCCGGCGATGAAACCCTCGACGAAGGGTTCATCTATCGTCGCTTTGCCAATGTTCCTGGCTTCTCGGACAATCCGTTCCCCGGAGCATTCCTCGATGGCTCTTTACCCGTCTCGATGCGCGGCCCGATACCGATGCCAGCCTTCCCCGCCTCCGAAGATTATTCCTTCTCAGGGTCTCTGGCAGCGGTGGAAAAATTCCTGGGCGTACTTCCTAGCACACCCAACGGCACCGACGGGCGAGGTTTTTATGGTGCCTATGGCGGTAAGCCCGATGCAGAAGGGGCCTCTTACCGCGATATCTTGATGCCGACCGGCGTCAAGCTAGGTGAATCGGTCAGCACCGTGCAACAAGCCCTCGCTCAAGGTCCTTACGTACCGGAAAACGGTGCGGTCTATCCCAACAACACTTTCGGACAACAGCTCGCTGAAATTGCCATGTTACTGAAGAGAACCCCGGCAACACTACTGGGAGTCAACATCGGAGGCTGGGACACCCACACCAATCAGGGTCGCATCACCGGTGGTCATCCAAATATCCTGGGAGATCTCGCCCAGGGAATGCAGGCACTTTCTCGAGACCTACAAGATATGTGGGAAGACACCATCGTTGTCACCATCTCCGAGTTTGGTCGCACTTCCATCGAAAACGGCTCTCAAGGAACCGACCACGGCGCCAGTACTGCCATGTTTGTAGCAGGCGGCCCGGTCGTCGGAGGAGTCTACAACTGCGATCCAACGACCTGGCAAACAGGAGCCCTGTTTACTGAAAACGATCGCTACCTCGCTGCAAATACCGATTTCAGGGTCATCTTCTCGGAGATTTTCCAGCAACACTTCGGTGATGCCCCCGACACGATGGATCACTTCATGCCCGGTTACGACATCGCCGCAGCAGAGAATCCTGGCTTGTTCACACCGCTCGGCTTCCTCACGTAAGAAGGACAGAATATCCGTGCGAAGCTAGTAATGGCCTCGGTGCCTGTTAATGACACGGATGAAATTTCTCTCTCATCGGGACAAACCCACCTCAGCAATTCTTCGGCCCCTGCTTTCTTGCCGCCCCAGCTCAATTGGCCTTCCTGTCTTTTCTGACAGGTTCACTGTTTTATTTAGCTTTCGTTTCCTACTTCGCAGCCTCGATGCTTCCGAAACACTCACTTCGAAAATACAATACATGAAGCGTCTCTAAATGGATTGCGGATATTTATCCAACCAAATCCAAAGAGGAATTGTATGTCACGTATTTTTGGAGATCGATGATTTCTTACAGCAACACATCCCTCGGGTCTTTTTTTCTATGCTTATTACTGCTGTTTACTTCGGCCTTTGTAACTGCAGCAGATGCACCCTTTCGGCGTGGGGATGTAAATGACGATGCTAGCGTTGATATCTCGGATCCAATTGTTGTTCTCAACTATCTATTCCTCGGCGAATCAAACATCGACTGCCTGGATAGCGCCGATATCAATGACGATGGATCGATCGACGTGGGGGACCCGATCTTTTTGCTCGACTACATCTTCTCGAGTGGTCCAGCACCCCCCAACCCAGGACCTCTGGATTGCGGTCTCGATCCGACACTAGATGGCCTTGGTTGCTATCAAAGCTCCTGCGATGGCAGTACTGATCCGGCACGACTTGTCACAGGTCACCTACTCCATCGCATCACCTATGGACCACGACCCGGCGATGTTGATCAGGTACTGGCAACAGGAATTGAGTCGTTCCTTACTTCGCAATTGAACCCCGGCGCCGACGCCGAACCAAACAATCCAATCCTGACAGAACTAGAGCAACTTTTCTCGGCAGAGATCCCGGTTGGCGACGAAACCTTTCGGTTGCGTCCCAACGCGCCATTTCGTTACTTCCTCGGCTCCGAAGAGCCTCCTGTAGACTGGGCACAACCAGGATTCGATGACTCCAGCTGGGTGCTCGGCCAAGCAGGATTCGGTCGGCAAGACAATGATGACGTCACCGAAATCGTCGAGTTCACCATTACCGATCTGGCATCGATGTATATCCGAACCGAGTTCATCATCGGGGATCCTGCGCTTCTTCCGGAGCTTTATCTCAAGATGCTCTACGACGATGCTTTTGTCGCATACGTCAATGGTGTTGAAATCGCCAGAAGCACCCGGAGCAATGGCAATCCTCATCTGGTGGGAACTCCACCACCTCATAACCAGTATTCCGATGGCTCCCATGAAGCAGGAATCCCCGAGTACTACCCGATTCCAGCTTCTCTGCTACAACCCGGCTTCAATACTCTTGCAGTTCAGGGCCACGATGCTCCCAACAGTACTGACTTCACGTTAGACCCATCGATTGTCTCCCAGATCTTTAGCACCACTGAACCTCGCAAAGTAATTCTCTCTGATGGAGATCTACAACGATTCACGTTTATCCGCGGCATCTATTCCGAGCGACAACTACAAACAGTGCTTGGCGAGTTCTGGGAAAACCACTTCACCACGGATGAAAACAAACTGCGGGACCTGTTCCGAGATCTCAGAAATCGATACGACTTCCGCATACTCGGCAGCAGAACAGCAGGTCGGCTACATTCCTCGACACTGGAGTTTGAAGAGTATGATTTCTTCCGTGAAAATGCGCTGGGCTATTTTGGTGATCTGCTGCTCAGCAGTGCCGCCGGTGTTCCGATGCTGGTGTACCTCGACAACATTCTCAATTTCGCAGCAGAGCCGAATGAAAACTACGCGCGAGAAATCCTCGAGCTCCATACTCTCGGTGTCGACAATGGCTATACCCAGACCGATATCGAGCAGGTCGCTCGTGTCTTCACCGGCTGGACCTTCACGCGCATTCCCAACGAGATGGTTCAAGACTTTCCCGACTACATCACCAATCCAGTGACCACCAACCATCACTCCTGGACCAGCACCCCGTTGATAGAGATCGGAGATGATTGGAAATACCTCAAGGGAACCGCAGAGCCAACCCCGGATACCCTCGGAGAACCGACCACCGCATGGGCACAATCCGGCTTCGATGATTCGACCTGGCTGACCGGGCCAACCGGTATCGGGATGGGAGACAACGATGATGCCACCGTTCTCGATGACATGGAGGACAACTACATCAGCTTCTATGCTCGCAAAACTTTCACCATCAACAATCCAGCCACACCGGATCGTCTCGAACTGGAAGTCGATTATGACGATGGCGTGGTGTTATACCTCAACGGAACAGAAATCGGCCGCAGTAGTTCAATGAATGGACGAGGTGCCCCTCCTCCCTTTAGCTCCGAATCCGGGAACCATGAAGCCAATGGCCAATTGCTGCGGATCGACCTTGATCACTATCGTTCCTTGATGGTCACCGGAACCAACGTGCTGGCAGCCCAGGTACACAACAGGACGATCAATAATGGTGATTGTTCGTTCCTGCCACGAGTCACTTCGAATGTGCCCACTTCTCGCCACATCGATCTCAATAACCGACAGGGACGCTGGGAATTCCGCTTCAACCCGCAACAACATGACTTTGGACCGAAGACCATCTTCGAAGGAACCCCTTATCAATTCGACATCCCTGGCAATCGCCAGGATGCTGATGGAGTCCTCGATGGAATCGAAATCATCGATGCCCTCGCAGCGCATCCGGGCACCGCTGAGTTTATCTGTATCAAACTGATCCAGAGATTTGTCTCCGATGAGATTTCTCTGGCCACGGTCAGTGACGCAACAGCGCCATTAGAATTGCAGGGATTGCTAGCAAGCATGATCGCCGCCTGGTTTTCAACCGATCGTCCTGGCCACATCGGTACTGTCCTCGAAGCTTTGCTGGACCCCATCAACCAACAAGGTCCGTTCTGGGATATGGGCAATGCCCGCACCAAAGTCAAAACTCCCATCGAGTTCATCAACTCAACGTTGCGTTCCTTGAATGCCAACGCCAGTACTGACAACCTGGTGAGTTGGATGAGAGATATGGGCATGAACCTGTTCCAGCGTGACGAACCCGATGGATATTCCGAAATCGGACTCGACTGGATCGGCACCACAACTTTGCTGGAACGCATCAACTTCGCCCGCAGATTTGCTTCCAATGCCGACAATGATTACCGCTGGACGGTCGAAAACTTTGTCGATCCAACCCAGAGCCTCGGAGCGGTGGAAGTGATTGAAATCTTCGACGAGGTGTTGTTCCAGGGAGCCCTCACTGAAGCAGAAAAGTGCGTTGTGATCGACTACCTTGAAACCGATCTGGATGGCCTGCCCTGGCCGTTAGATCCGAACGCCACTGATTACCAAACCCGAATTCAAGACATGGTCGGCTTCATGCTGAGCATGCCACGCTGGCAGTTCCAGTAGCAAAAAGGAGACCACCATGTTGAATAGAAGAGACCTGCTCCGTAACGGAGGCCTCGCCGCACTGGGATTGATCCTTCCGCCACTGGCTGGCCCCAACTTCCTGACCCGGAAGCTGCTCGCCGGTCCGACCGGTGCCGGTACTGGTGCCAAGAAGATGATCTTTATCTTCCAGCGTGGTGGCAACGATGCCGTCAATACCGTCATCCCACGTGGCGATACCGATTACAGCCAAGGACTCCGACCGAGTCTTTTCATCAATGACACACAAGCCATCGATC
Source organism: Planctomycetota bacterium (assembly GCA_050256555.1). Classification (GTDB taxonomy): domain Bacteria; phylum Planctomycetota; class UBA8108; order UBA1146; family UBA1146; genus UBA1146. Next base: position 5,373 of record JBBWWC010000109.1, read on the forward strand.
TCGGAAATGGATTCGCACAGCTACATCCAGCATTGAATCCTCTGATGGAAATCTACAACCACAGTTCGCTAAACGGTGTCCCCGGTCCCGGCAATCTCGCGGTCTTACATCGCGTCGGTTATCCAGAACAATCGCGCAGCCACTTCAGCGCCCAGCAATTCTGGGAAAATGGAGTCCCCGGTAATGAAACCCTCGACGAAGGATTCATCTATCGACGTTTTGCCAATGTTCCGGGCTTCTCGGACAATCCGTTCCCCGGAGCATTCCTCGACAATTCGTTACCGATCTCTATGCGCGGCCCGGTACCAATGCCGGCCTTCCCCGCCAGCGAAGATTATTCCTTCTCCGGCACACTCGCAGAGGTGGCGAAATTCCTGGGAGTACTGCCCAGCACACCCAACGGGACCGACGGGCGGGGTTTTTATGGCGCCTATGGCGGTAAGCCCGATGCAGAAGGGGCCTCTTACCGTGATGTCTTGATGCCGACGGGAGTCAAACTGGGAGAGTCCGTCGACACGGTCCAACAGGCGCTCGCTCAAGGTCCTTACGTACCGGAAAACGGTGCGATCTATCCGGCCAATACTTTTGGGCAACAACTCACTGAAATTGCCATGCTTCTCAAGAGAACTCCGGCGACAGTTCTGGGCGTCAACATCGGCGGTTGGGACACTCATATCAATCAAGGTACGACCACCGGGGGTCATCCAGAGATCCTGGGAGATCTCGCCCAGGGAATTCAGGCGCTTTCGCGCGATCTACAAGACATGTGGGAAGACACCATCGTTGTCACCATCTCCGAGTTTGGCCGCACCTCCATCGAAAACGGCTCTCAGGGAACCGACCACGGGGCCAGTAGCGCCATGTTTGTTGCAGGTGGCCCGGTCGTCGGGGGAGTCTACAACTGTGACCCCTCAACCTGGCAAGCGGGAGCTCTGTTCACCGAAAACGATCGCTACCTGGCCGCAAACACCGATTTCAGGGTAATATTCTCAGAGATTTTCCAGCAGCACTTCGGCGATGATCCAGCCATCATGAATCAGTTCATGCCGGGATACGACATCGCTGCGGCTGAGAACCCCGGTTTGTTCACGCCGCTCGGTTTCCTCGCCTAGAAGGGGCAAACGATGAATCTGAAACTGGTGAAGAGTCTATGCCTGGTCCTGACACTATTGGCATCTCCTCTGGCCTCAGCAGAAGATCATGTCATCAATTTCTTTGCCTCAGCATTCTTACCGACCAGCCTCACCATCGAAGCGGGAGACACTGTCACCTGGAACTGGGTCGCCGGCGATCACAACCTCAATAGCGGCATCCCGGGAGGTACTCCCGGAACCAGCGAAGAGCCTGGCGCACTTTTCTCCGCCATCATCGATGCGCAGAACCCATCCTTTACTCACACCTTCAACGACATGGGACAAATCATCGGCTTTTTCGATAGCAATAACCCTGTCCAGGTCGGCTCCATCACGGTTCTCGACGACACCCTGACCTTCGAGGTCGGCGTGGTTGATAATGCTTATCTTCCGCCGACCCTGGAAATATTTGAAGGAGATCGAGTTCGTTGGGTTCATGAACCGATGGAGATGCTGCATACCATCACCAGCGGAGTTGCTGGCGGACAGCCAGGCACCATCGAAGAACCAGGCGCTCTTTTTGACGAAGAGTCCTCTGATCTCAATCCCATCTTCGAATACACCTTCAACGATCCGATGGAACTGCCGTATTTCTGCATTCCCCATGTCGCCTTTGGCATGAATGGATTTGTAACGGTCCAGGATCGATTTATCCGTGGAGACGCCGATCGCGATGGCACCCTTGGAATCGGCGATGCTATTTTCTCGCTTGGTTTTCTGTTCCAGGGCGCAACGACACCGAACTGCCTCGATGCGTTGGATATGGTCGATGATGGACAGGTCAATATCGGCGATCCCATCGCGCTGCTGGGCTATCTCTTCTCGGCCGCGCCAGCTCCCACAGCTCCTTTCCCCGCCGAAGGACCCGATCGGACCACCGATAACCTCATTTGCCTTCCCTGAACTATCGGCCCAAGAAATTTAAACTCGCTGTACATATAGCCTTATAGATCCTTGCTGGATTCCTCCCGAATCAAACCTGATCCCGGCTACCGTTTCACGTAGGATTCATAGTTCACTCCAAACTCCAGGAAGGATGTTCCTCCATGAATCGAGGGATCCAACATCTCGCTCTCATCGTAATGATCTGCTGCATCGCTCAGGATCTATCGGCGCAAACTGAACCCCGCGAGGGGATCGAGCGTCGTATACCTGAGGTCCACGCCATCGTTGGCGCAAAGGTCATCACAGAGCCAGGCGTAGTCATTCCAGTCGCCACCATCCTTATCGAGGACGGTGTCATCACAGATGTCGGTACCGATGTCGAAATCCCCGCCAATGCTCGTGTCTGGGACCGAAGCGAGCATGTCATCACGGCTGGTTTTATCGACATGGATTACCGTATCGAAACAGAACAAGCTGAAGACAGCTCCCGCGCCGGCAGAAACTGGAACTCCAAGGTGCAACCAGAGCATGACACCGCCGAAGGGTTCGTCATCGATTCTGATACTGCTTCGCAGTTCAGACAGGCGGGCTTTACCAACGTGCTGGCAAGTCCAAATCAGGGGATCTTCTCCGGTTCGGTGATCTTTGCCCGCATGGCGGGTGGATCAGATCGACGGGCCGTCATCGAAGACAACGTCGCCATCAGTAGTGGCTTGCAAGCCAGGAGAGGGTGGGGGCGCGGTGGTGGTTACCCAACTTCCCGCATGGGCGCCCTGGCTCTGTTCCGCCAGACTCTGCTGGATGCCAGCTGGTATCGAGAGGCATGGGACTCCTACCGATCCCATCCAGACCATCTTCAGAGACCGGAATCGAATCTTTCTCTGGAAGCGCTGTTTCCGATAATTGATACCCGGAAATCCCTGACCATCCGCACCCGCGACGTCCTCGAAATGCTGGCCATCGACAAGGCACTGGAAGAGTTCCCCCAGGTCAATGCCTGGTATTACGGTAACGGACAGGAATACCTGTGGATCGATGAAGTCGCCGCAATGAGCGACCCGAAAACCCGAACCATTATTCTGCCGGTCAACTTCCCGGAAACACCGACCGTTGACGGCGCCTCCGGTGACGCTGGAGTCACTCTCGGCACACTTGAGAAGTGGGCGTACGCACCGGAGAACCCGGAGCGACTTCGTCGTGCCGGAGTTCAATTTACGCTGACGACTCGCGGTCTCGATTCTCCAGCCTCCTTCGCCAACAACGTTCGCAATTCCATCGAAAGAGGCCTCCCTGCTGACTTCGCTCTGGCCGCGGTTACCACTGAGCCGGCACGACTGATCGGAGTCGAAGATCGATTTGGACGAGTCGCCGCCGGGAAAACTGCAATGCTGGCAGTTTTTGATGGCTCACCTTTCGAAAAAGGGAAAAACTGCACCGAGGTATGGATCGATGGCGTTCGTCATCAAAATCGCCCTCAGCCCGCCGATGACATTCGCGGGACCTGGGAGCTAACCATCCACCATCCTGAAAATCCCCAGAAACTCGACCTGGCACTCTCCGGATCGGCCGCCTCTCCCCGTCTTGCTGTTACGTATGGTGAACAAGAAATTCGCCGTAGCCGTTTCAAGCGACAAGGAAATGAAGTGGGCATTACTCTTCCCGGCGAGCCCTTTGGAGAGAGTGGCTTCGTCAGAATTGGCGGAATCCTCGGTAGCGATGGACAGTTACGTGGAACCGTCAACAGCCCGACATGGGCCTCGACACCTTTCAGCGCCATCCGTATCGGAGACACCCCCGAAAACCAGCCAGATTCAGCCAGCGATGAAGTGGCGCAAGATCCGGCTGAAGAAACACCGGCCAGCCGATTCGGTCGGGGCGGCGGCGGACGCAGGTCAGCAGTACGTCCCGAGTTTCCAGGAAATCGTCCCGGTGCCAGAGGTGCTCGCGGCGCAGGCTTTGCCGGCCGACGAGGAGGCCAAAGCAGAGGTCAACAAATCTCCTCTGACAGCTTTGAGGGCTTTATCGATCAGACGATCTCCAGGCCCCTGGGCGCCTTCGGCTTCACTGATGGACCACTAGCGCCCCCGTCAGTACTTGTGACCAATGCAACCATCTGGACCTGTGGTCCCGACGGAATCCTCGAAAATGCAGACCTCCTGGTGATGGGAGGAAAAGTTATCGAGGTTGGACAAAATCTGACCGCTACCAAGGGAACTCACATCATCGACGGCACCGGCCTCCATGTCACTCCGGGACTCGTCGATCCTCATTCTCACACAGCAATCCGTGGTGGAGTCAATGAAGGAACCCAGGCGGTCACCGCAGAAGTTCGTATCGGAGACTCCGTCGATAGTGAAGACATCAACATCTATCGACAACTCGCAGGAGGGGTCACAACAGCGCAGCTGCTCCACGGAAGTGCCAATCCGATCGGCGGTCAAAGCGCCATCGTCAAGTGGCGCTGGGGTGACAATCCCGAGGCGATGAAGATCAAAAACGCACCCAAGATGATCAAATTTGCCCTCGGTGAAAATGTCAAACAATCTAACTGGGGTAATGAATCCACCGGTAGATATCCGCAAACAAGAATGGGTGTCGAACAGGTAATGAGAGATTCATTCCATGCTGCCAATGAATACCGACAGCAATGGAATACCTGGGAAAAATCAGACCGATCGACAATGCTTCCCCCGCGAAGAGATCTGGAACTCGATGCCCTGGTCGAAATTCTTGAGGGGGAGCGCCTGATTCACTGCCACTCCTATCGCCAGGATGAAATCTTGATGCTGATGCGAGTCGCCGAAGACTTTGGCTTCAGGATCGGCACCTTTCAGCACATTCTTGAAGGGTACAAGGTCGCCCCAGAAATGGCTCGACATGGCGCTGCTGGATCTACCTTTAGCGACTGGTGGGCCTACAAGATCGAAGTCTACGATGCGATTCCATACAACGGCGCCATGATGCGAAAAGCTGGCGTCAATGTTTCATTCAACTCTGATTCTGACGAACTGGCGCGTCGACTCAATCTGGAGGCGGCCAAGGCCGTCAAGTACGGTGACGTACCACCAGAAGAAGCGCTCAAGTTCGTGACGCTGAATCCAGCCTATCAACTGCAACTAGATGACAGGATTGGATCACTGGAAGCGGGCAAAGATGGAGATTTCGCCATCTGGTCAGGCGACCCTCTTTCTGGATACACCCTGTGTCTGCAAACATGGATTGAAGGACAACGCTTCTTCGATCGCAAACAAGACATCGCCATGAGAGCGCGTGATAAACAACATCGTGAAGACTTACTCACGATCATCTTGAAATCTCAACTGGGCGGAGGCCGTCAACCAGCTGCCCAAGAAGGCGGAGAGGAGGGAAGCCGATGAGTTTCTCTAACTACAAACACATCACCATCGCAGCCCTCTTGATGCTGAGCATCGCTCTCGCATCCACGACAGGCTTTTCCTCCGATCCGGTGCCGGCACCGCAACAATCAGGCCCCATCGCCATCGTTGGCGCCACGATTCACCCGGTCGACCGGGCTCCCATTGAAAATGGCACCATCGTCTTTGACAAGGGACGCATCATCCATGTCGGCGTCGGAACCCAACTCCCTGAAGGATGCGAAGTCATCACTGCCGAGGGCAAGCACGTCTACCCCGGCATGATTGCTCCGGCTACCAGTCTCGGGCTCATCGAAATTGATGCGGTACGCGCGACCGATGACCAGAGCGAAACCGGCACCCTCAATCCGAATGCGCGAGCAGCAAGCTCGGTCAATCCCGATAGCGAACACATTCCGGTAGCCCGAGCCAACGGTATTGCTCTGGCGGCTACACGTCCCGCCGGTGGATTGATCTCAGGCCAGTCAGCACTGCTCAGGCTCGATGGATGGTCATGGGAAGACCTCGCCGTCACGCAAAATCTCGGTGTCGAGATTCAGTGGCCATCGCAGGGCGGTCGACGGCGCTTCTTCGAGGATGAAGACGCTCATTCTCACGGTCACGGACACGGCCATTCTCATGATCGAGCAGGCACCCAGACGGTAGATCCTCGGGCCGACGAAAATCCTCGCAGCGCAGCTCAAACGAACCGTGTCGATGAAATCAAGGAGCTATTCAAGCAAGCGAAGATCTATTGCAAGAATCGAACTGCAAAAACCAAGATCGCCAATGGCAACGCCCCGGATCTTCGTCTCGAAGGCTTGCGATCTGCGGTCGAAGGGACCACCCCCGTCTTCATTCACGCCGAAGGAGTTCGCGAAATCCAAGCAGCCGTCGAATGGGCGCTAGGAACCGACCTCAAGCCGGTGATTGTTGGCGGACGGGATGCACCGTTGATCGCAAACTTTCTCGCCGAACGCAAAGTTCCGGTCATCTATGGCCCGGTTCACCGTCTTCCGTCAAAGCGTGATTCGGCTTATGACGAACCCTTCATCGGCCCCACCGTACTGGCGAATGCCGGGGTCGAGTTTTGCATCGGTTCTTTCGACACCTCGAATGTCCGTAACTTGCCCTACCATGCTGCAACAGCTGCAGCATACGGACTCGGCCCGGAAAAAGCGCTCGAGGCGATCACCCTGGCGCCGGCCAGAATCTTTGGGGTAGCAGATCGATACGGATCCCTCTCCCGGGGCAAGTCAGCAACGATGATCATCACCAATGGAGATCCGCTGGAAATTCCGACAAACGTGGAAGCGATGTGGATCGATGGTCGATCGATAGATCTGACCAGCCGCCACACGCAGCTCAGAGACAAGTACAACGAAAAGATCCGCCTCAAGGCAGAGCGTCGCGCTTTCTGAGCCGTGTGTAATACAGCATGACAAAAAAGAAGGGGCGAAGTGATTCAACACTTCGCCCCTTCTTGCTTTGATTCCACTTGAGTTTCAACCTGCTGCAGAATCGAGCTTCACTTGCATATCCAGTGAACGGCGATGAAAAGCAGACAGAACGGTGACCGCAACAAGAGCTCCACACAGAGCCATGAACATATCCCCCTGGGCATCCCAGGGATCTCCCTGCATCCCAAGCCATTCAGGGCCGGAATCTGGATAAAACAGGATCACCCATAGCCACTCAAGAATTTCATAGAAAGCGCTGAAGGCCAAACCACCGCAAACAGCAGTGGCTTTGATGATCTTCATGTTGGTCAATTCGGAACGACGGATGAGCCACTCAACAATCAGTAATGCAGGTGTTACTCCCTGCATGAAGTGCCCAACCCGATCAAAATGGTTCCGTTGATGACCTAGCTGCTGTTGAATCCAGTCAAACAGAGGCACTTCGGCATAGGTATAGTGAGCACCCACTGCCAGAACCACGTAATGAATAAAAACAACGGCCATGAAGAAGTTAGAAAACCGAAACTTCTCACGAGTCGCAGCCAGTACGAGAACTCCGCCGGCACCCAGCATTAACTCGAAAAACCAGGTCCAAAGATCGCTCGCGCCAACCAGGGACCAGATGGTCACCAGAGCTATCCCACTGAAGAACCAACGCATCAATCCTCTTTTCGTGGACGTTTCAGTAGTCGCTGGAAATCGTATTACTTCTAATTGCCCGCTGGCATGACAAGATCACCACGCTTGTAGCTCTTTTGATGAATAACCTCTCCGGTTCCCCGGATCAACTGACAGCGCATCTGTGGCTCGGCTGCCGTTGCGTCAGCTTCGATATACAGAAAAACGTTTTTTTCACCACCATCGAAAACCAGAGATGGATGGGGAGCGTTGGCCGATCCAATCACAGTATTAGCGAGGGGTGAGGTAATCCATTCATCGAGTCGATATCCGGCGCCCTCCTCGGGGGGGTAGGACAGGTGACGACAACGATGAATGTCACCGGTCACCATCAGAACACCAGAGATGGCGTTTTCCTTGATGAGGTCAAAGAGAGCCTGTCGTTCATGAGGATAATAACCCCAGTGATCAGTTTTATTGGGTCGAACCGAGCCATTAAAGATCATCCCGCACGTGATGATCTTGAATGGTGCCCGAGATTCTTCGAGACCCTGTTGTAACCATTTCCATTGCGATGACCCGAGCAAGGTCGGCTTGTCCTTGTCAAATGGAGACGGCTCTGTCTGCCCGAACCAGCGGGTATCCAGAATAAAGAGATCGATCGGCCCCATGCTGTGCTTGGAATAGATCCCAGCACCTACACCATCTCCGATCGTTCCCAGTGCATGATATTCAGAAAAAGCCTGTCGCGAATTTTCTCTTCCCGGGATGGTTCCGACCGAATCATTCTTTCCATAATCGTGATCGTCCCATGTTGCCAGAACAGGGATCCTGCGAATCAAAGTTGCGATGGGGGGCTGTTGCCAGAACTTTCGATACGCAGCACGTTGTCGCGTGAGATCAGTGGTGTCGATGTAGGGAGTATCCCCGATGAGAACCAGAGCATGGGGCTCTTTTGCGCCAATCTGTTGCCAGATCTCATTTTTTCCGTAATGTTTCGGACTCGCACAGGAACCAAAGACCAGAGTCGCTCTGCCCTTCTTCAATGGGGGCCCTACAATCACCTGGTCAGCTCCGACCGCAACCGGCACACCATCCATCAAAACACGATAGCGATAACGATGACCGGGCTTCAGCTCCGCCTTCAAGACCATTTCGACCGTCAAGTCTCTCGCCTCGGTTGCAACAGCTGTCGCTCTTGCCAGCTCAGCGCCTTCAGCATCTATCAAAATGGCTTCCAGCTTCTGATCGGCTGTTATTGCCCGACACCAGATCCTGACCTGGTCTGCCTCGACGGTGCCAACCATCGGTCCAGCACTAAGGCCGGCTGACTGTTCAGCAACGTCATCCGGCCCCAAAAAAATAGCCCCTGGTTGCGCCAGTAATACGCAACCCAGAATCAATATCGAAAACATGGCCCACCTCCATAAAAAAGATCGCGATTGTCCTGCCTCTGGATGTACCGGATGGGGGGGTAGTCACGCTATCCTCTACATAGAAATGAGGGGAAATGGGACAACAGGAGCCAGGCGGCATCCGCCTCCTCATGCTGGGTTTAGCAGTCCTGCTACCATCGGTATGGCTCGATACAAGTCTCACTGGAAGTGATGAATACAACATCACCTTTCCGACCACCCTGGAAACCACGATCAGCGACGACTGGACCGTTCCAACTCTTGCCGGAGAACCCCGTCTCAGAAAACCACCTCTCTACTACTGGCTTCTGGCGACTTCGAACTCGCTGTTTGGCTCCAGTCCCCTGGCACTTCGCTTCTGGGGCGTCCTGGCTGGAACGCTGCTGGCGATCTTTACCGCAATGCTTGGCCAACGTTGTTGTGGAGCCAACCCGACACTGACCTTTGTCATCCTCATATCGACCATCGGCCTGGCCACCGAGTCTCGACGTGCCATGCTCGATATACCGATGGCTTTCCTGGTCATCTGTTCGATCGAACGTATCGTTTGCTGGAAAACGAACGGCGGTACAAAAAAAGCGGCCTTCGCTGGTGGCTTACTTGGGCTGGCGATGCTCATCAAGCCGACTGCGATCCTGTTTGGATTCACCGGACTGGTAAGCCTGCTTCTTTTCGGTCCAAAGCGATCTTCCAGTACAAGATTACTCGATCTGGTCTTTTTCGTTCTCGGTTTCCTGCTACTGGCTGCCCCATGGTGGCTGCTGGTAGCAGATCGATACCCCGAACTTTTACAGCAACGATGGCAAGAGCAAGTAGCCCACAGAGAGCTGTCATGGATTCATATCGAGGCGATCCCTTCACTACTCGGAGGAGTCCTTGGGCTGATCGTGCCCTGGTCTTTTCTCGCCATCGCAGCCCTGTTTTCGTTTCTGAAGAAAAAGTCAGCGGGTCTCGAAACTCCCGAACGCTGGCTCGCCATCTGGGTGATCCTCTCGATAATCCCTTTTCTCTTCATTAAAACTTTCGAGCGTTACCTGATCCCAATACTTCCCGTAATGGCAATTCTCGTTTCTTCATATCTGGAGACTCTAAGCCATGGAGCAAGAAAAAAGCATCTGCTGATCGCAACCCTCTTGATCGGGATTCCCTGTCTCTTCATCGCTGGATTTGTCGGCTGGTTCGATTGCTCCCTCCATGCAGCTGTGCTGGTCACGGGGGCATGGGTCATCATGTTGCTGGTGTCGCTAGGTGGGTCAGCGATCTCCAGTGCACTGGCGGGCGCTGGGCTTCTATCCCTTGTCATGGGGATTGCGCTTCCATCCATCGGAATCGGGGCCTTGCCCAGATTTCCAGAAGCATGCCAGGGCACCAACTTGACGATGATTGGCTCGCAGATATTTCCAACTCTGTCCCTCCGACAAGGGAAATTGATCCCGACCTTGTCCGTCGACCCTGAACTCCTGGCCAGCTCCCTACCGCGCGAAAAAACGACCCTGATCGTCAGAGACAAAAACATCCAAGGGCTCACCGAGGCCCTCGCAATCTCTGCCAGAAAAGCGCAAAAGGTGGCGACCTTCGGCGCGTTCCAGTCCCGCAAAACCTTTGTTCGTTTTCCACGTCCCGATGTGACCGAGGAAGACTGGAAAACCGCCATTCAGAACCGATCTCTCGACTCGTTGCGGATCCCGTGCAGCATCTACTTGCTCGAAGCGGCCACTCCATAAAGAAACCCCCTTGACCCGATCACCTATGGGGACTCCGATACACAGCAGGAGGTACTCATGTTTTCCACCATGTTTCTTTGCACCACCCTGGCTCTGGTCGGATTTTCTGCACCTGCTGACGAAATTGTTTATGAACCAACATGGGAATCCCTCTCCCAACACAAAACTCCAACCTGGTTCAGTGATGCAAAGTTTGGAATCTTTATTCACTGGGGGGTTTACTCGGTGCCAGCATTTTGTGACACCAGCACCTACTCGGAGTGGTATCAGCTGTGGTACGACAGCAACAGTCACAACGGCAAAGTTCGAAAGTTCCATCACCGGGTTTACGGTGAAGACTTCGAGTACAAGGAGTTCGCTCCTCTTTTCAAAGCCGAGTTGTACGATCCGGAAGAATGGGCAAAAACCTTTCGTCGCTCCGGTGCCCAGTACATGGTGATCACCAGCAAACATCACGATGGTTACTGCCTTTGGCCCAGCGAGGTAGCCAGCAAAACTCGTGGCTATCCGTGGAACAGTGCCGAGATTGGACCTGAACAAGACCTGCTCGCCAGTCTCTTCGAAGCATGCCGAAAAGAAGGGGTCAGGCCAGGTCTTTACTATTCATTCATGGAATGGCATAGCCCGCTCTACTCCAACGAGAGAGAGAGATATGTCGATGAGGTCATGATTCCGCAAATCAAAGATCTCATCACCCGCTACCAGCCCGAAGTTTTCTGGCCCGACGGCGAATGGGATTTCCCTGATAGCGAATGGCGTTCACAAGAGATCCTCAAGTGGATCTACGAGAACGCTCAGAATCCTGAGGGAATCGTCGTCAATGATCGGTGGGGCAAAGGACTTCGCGGACAGGTCGGAGATTACTCGACGACCGAATACGGCGCCCTGGGCAATTCATCAGGCAAGGGGATGCGAGAACAGAGACCCTTTGAAGAGTGTCGAGGCATCGGGCACTCTTTCGCTTTCAATCGCGCAGAAAATTACGACATCTACTCGTCGCGCACCGAATGCATACAAATGCTGATCGATCTCGTGGCCAAAGGTGGCAACCTGTTGCTCGACATCGGACCCGATGACGATGGGACCATCCCCCTGATCATGGTCGATCGATTGCTAGCCATCGGGCGTTGGCTCGATGTGAATGGCGAATCCATTTTCGCAACCACGAAAGGGGCGATGCAAAATCTTCCGTGGGGCCGCAGTACCACCAAGGGAAATCAATTATATCTACACATCTATGACTGGCCCGCCGATGACAAGCTCACCGTCAACGGGTTAGCGACCGACATCAACAGAGCCATCTATCTCGGCGATCGGGTCGAACAAAGAAGCTTGAAAATCGAAAAGTCACCACAAGGATTCCCTGTCATCTCTTTAGCAGGACTGCACCCGGATGAACACGTATCGGTCATCCGCCTCGAACTCGAAGGCCCAGCAGTGGTCGACAATTCGGTTCGACCCGACAAAACCGGCGTCCTTCATCTACATGCAAACAGCGCCCGATTACAAGGTGGAGACTTGCGACTGGAAACACTCAGCGATCCAGACTTGGCCGACCAGCCGAATCTTGGCTACTGGCTAGACACCACATCGACAGCCAGCTGGACGGTCAAAACCATTGCCGGTCAGAAATACACGATAGAAGCCCTGTGCGCCGTGGACCCGACCGCCACCGGCGGCAGCCTTTCGATCCAGCTAGGCGCAAACCGAACACGTCATGCAATAACTACCGACACAGGCGCCTGGAACAAATTTAAATGGAAACGCCTCGGAGAAATCACCGCAACCGGAGAGAAAAACAACATGATCTTGAAGGCTCTGGAAGTGGGGCCGGTCGCGTTGATGAATATACGGCAACTAAAGTTAACGCCGATTTCTCAAGATTAAGATTCAGGATCGCGATCACGAAGTCTAAACTTGTTATCGACCCAATCGGAATAACGATAGAGCACCGGTACAATCAGCAATGTCATCATCGTTGCAATCAGCAATCCTGACACAAACACTGTCGCGAATGGACTCCATCGAACATCAAAGTGAGGGATTCCGATGGCCATCGGAAGTAATCCAGCAATCGTAGAAATGGTTGTCATTACGATCGGTCTCATCCTCTCATGACCGGCGACCCTCAACGCTTCATCGAGTGGCAAGCCTTCTGACCTTCTACGTTGAATAAAATCGACAAGGACAATCGCATCGTTGACAACGATACCGGTCAGCCCAACCAGACCAATAAAGCCAAGCATCGTGATCCAGGAACGCTCTCCGCGAACCGTTCCGGGTGGAAGAACATCAGACAAGAGTGCTAAAAGGGCCATCACCAGCACCACCCCGGTAAAGGCAAAAGCGACATTCGAAAGAATCACAAACGGATGGAAGGGTGATCGAAATTGGGTCGTCAATATCAAATAAATAATGAAGATTGCCACCCAGAAAGCGACAAACAGACTTTCAAAGGAGCGGATCGTTGACTGCGCTTCACCTTCGAAACTAAATGAAACACCAGGAAGGGCGAGCACTTCATCACCCAGCTCTTTTTCAAGAACAGAGGCAACCGTATCGGAATTTATGATCGCATCAGGAGTTAAATTTCCGCTGATATTGATCGAGCGCTGGTAATGCCGGCGACGCAATATTCCTGGTTCCGCCACCCCTTCGACACGACCGATCTGCCCAAACCTCAACACTCCACCATCTTTTCCTCGGGAGATGGGCAGGGCGAGAATGGCAGTCGGATCAGCAGCAACATCTCCACCAAAACGAAGGCGAATCGGAATCTCATCATCGGTACGTAGGTAATCACCCGCATAGATTCCATCGAATGCACCGGCAATAAAACTTCTGACCTGAACAGGGCTCACACCATGAATCGCCATCGCTCGATCATCCGGAATAAAATTGAGCGCTAATGTTTCCTGATCAAGATCACTAGTAAGATCAACAACACCCTCCAGCCTCCCGCCTGGTAATGACTCTTTCTTTAAAAGCTCATAAGCGCGGCTAGAAATATCCCTGACAACTTCAAGATTACTCCCCTGAACTCGAACCGATACTGGCGCGCCTATTGGTGGCCCGTCCTTTTGAGCTGAGATTTCTAGCTTCACTCCACGGTCTAACCACTTTTTCTCCATCCGATCGCGCAGTGCTTGGATAGCATCGTTAGAATCTTCGAAAACACGTTCGGAACGTGGCGGAAACTCTGCCAGTATCAATCCAACCTGATGACTGAACTGTGGACGGTAGGTCGTATCGAGCTTCATTCCAGCAAGGCCAACCGCTGCTTCGACATACCCCGTGTCGCGAAGCTCGCGAGAAACCTCACGCACTGTCCGATCGGTTTCAGAGAGGCTGGTGCCTGGAGGCGAGTTCACAGCAATGTTGAGAATCGAGCTGTCCTCGGGAAAAAATACCAGCTTGAGCATCGGTCGCATACCCAGCCCTGGACCAACAATGCTCTGCCCAACGATGCCGACAGCACCAAAAAACAAAAGCGCGGCAATCGACAAAACTCGCAATCCGTTTTTTTGATTCCACAAAAATACACGATCGTAAAAGCGCGAAAGTGCGCCCGAATATCCTGGACGCTGTAGATAAATATCGACGCCTCGAGTGCCAGGAACGACATCTACTTCATCGGGACCTAATAAACGATCCAGGTCGTTCACATGAGTCGGCAGAATAATCAGGCACTCGACCAAGCTGACCGCCAACGCAGTAGCAACACTGATCGGCAAAATCGAAAAGAAATCGCCAACAGTTCCCGTCATCAAAAGCATCGGAAGAAAAGCGGCAACTGTGGTAAAAGTCGCCGTCAAAACCGGGGCAATAACTTCACGTGTACCATCAATAACTGCCTGACGAGGACTCTTCCCCATCTCTCTCTGTCTGCGTATGTTCTCCAGGACAATGATGGCATCATCAACAATAATGCCCACTGTCAGAACGAAGCCGATCAAGCTCACCTCGTTGATACTTTGATCATTAATATGAAAAACTACCAGGGTTCCCAAAAACGCGAACACGATGCCGCTGACCGTCAGAACGGCTGATCGACAGGTAAAGAACACAAACAAACCGAGCGAGCCCAAGGCCAGAATTTCAAGTTTCAAATCCTGGCTCGAGGCCACAACCACTGTCGAAATCACGGTCAGTAACATCGCAACACCGGATGAAGCTAGCCCCTTCTTGCTGAGAAAGAAAAAGAGGCAAGCGATCACCAGTCCGAGTGCTAAAAACAAACTGTCATGCAATACCGACATAGAATTATTAATCTTGCGGGTTGAATCGAGAATCGCATGCATTTCAAACGGGACGGAGCTGTAAGTTTTACGAAACGCATCCATCTCCTCAACAACTGCATCTCTTACTGTTTTCGCATTGGAGTTGCTGTCCTTGAGGACACGGCAACCAATCGACTCTCGCCCATCTAGGCTATTGGAAACTGCTTCCGAAATCGGTCGAACTCCGGTGCGGGTCGGTTCCACCAGATCTGCGATCGTAATGAAGGCCCCTTCGCCCTCATTGCGCACCACAACCTCAAGGATTTCCGACGGATCTCGGGGGCGGGTATCGATACGAATTGTTCTTTCGCCGAGACTTGTATCAACCTGGCCTGCCGGCTGAGTTCCGCCATCGGCAGACAGCGCCACGAGAACTTCAGAAAATGTGCAGCCATGCCGATCTAGCTTTAACGGGTCAATAACCACCTGAAACTGGTCGAATTCCTCACCGGCAAAATCAACCCGCTTGACTCCAGGAATACGATCGAGGCGATCGCGCAAATCCTTGGCGAGAATCGTCAGAGACCTCTTGTTTAAATCACCTTGCGGAGAATTGACCAGCATCACCTGGATAACCGGCACCCATGAATCCACATCCAGTTCCATAAAAATCGGCTGCAAGGTTTTCCCGTTGACCTGCGGCAAACTATTGAGCGCCGACAGAATCCGAAGCCGGAACTCATCATATCCGCTGTCATAATCGCCTTGATCATCAAACTTGACGATCACTTCGCTACGACCCGGAACAGATGTGCTGGCTACGTATTCAGTTTCTTCGAGGCCCCGAATCGCATCTTCGAGTGGCCTCGTGACGAGCCTTTCCACTTCATCGGCAGACGCACCGGGATAACGCAATGACACCTGAGCCTGGCGGAAAGAGTTGTTTGGAAAAACCTCTACCGGAAGCTCTGGTACTGCAACTAGAAGCGCATACAGGATCAAACCGAAGAAAACGACATTGATGGGGACTGACAAGCGAAGGAGAGCTGACAGGGCTTTACGCATCTGGTCTCCTTCTATGGCTTGATGATAACCGCAGAAGAAGGCAGGTCGCCCGGAAGAACTACCCATCCTTCTTTATCAGAACGAATCGGAGTCACAACGTGAACTTTTCCATCTGAAGTTTTAACAATCCACTGCTCAAGTCTCCGACCGAGAAAGCGATGAGGCACCCGCACTCCCCCTGAAATATCAGGGACATCGATCGAGAGCTGTAGCTCGATACCGCCCCCGGTTTCTAAAGGTTCCAGAGTGAACTCCTCTGCAGGAATCCGGATGATGACCCTACGTCGGCGGGTCAACGGATCTGGCACGGCACCAACAAAATCAACCATTCCGTTAACCTGGCTATGATTTGAAACCCTCTCGATCTTGACTGGCTGTAATCCAAGAACCTGAATTTCGTCCTCGGCCATCGGGATCTCGATCTCAAAAGAGGATAAATCTGCAAGCACCATCAACGGGGCCCCTGGAGAAACTCCCGCGCCAGGCTCGATGAGCCTTTGTTCAACACGCCAGCCTGCCGGCGCACGCAAAGTTAATCGATCAATTTGTGCGGCGATAATGGCCACCTCGGAAGTCGCAGCTCTTACAGCAGCCGTCGCATCGAGAAGTGAAACTCTTGCCAGCTCCAGAGTCACACGAGCGTTCTCGTCGGCAAGTAACGCACGATCAAGATCACTCTCGGAAGCATCGCCTCGAACATGGAGTTCGCGCATTCGCTCCAGATCCTTGCTGGCCAGCTGAGCAGCGGTTTCCGTCCTGGCAATCGAGAGCGATGCGCGTGACTCAGCGTTTTTGGAAATCTCCAGGGCGATTTCTGCACTGGTATGCATTTCCTTTTCAACAGCAGCATCCAGCAGAACCGCTGACACCATTTCGCCTGGCTTTCCTGGAACACGATCGCCTTCCTCGAACAATACCTTATCAACCCGGCAGGGAGATTCTGCAGCCAGGGCAACCACACGGGCAGGTCTTGAATAGGCGCTGAAGGTGCGCACCGAAATCGAAGGATGGTCAAACGGCCGCCAGCTCTCTGGCTCATCAAGATTCCCACCAGTAACAAAGAAGGTTATCGAGAGAGTAGCAATCAGCGGGTACAACAAGTTCAGCCTCCGCAGGAGTTCTGTAGAATCCTGGCTCTGGAAATTTTAGAAACACCAACACTAGCGAATGTTAAAACGCATGAGTTGGCCAAGACACCCCAGAATGGCTACCTGAAGAGCAGTCGTCAACGAATCCCTCCTTCCTCAAGCAAAGGAGTTTGCTGTGATCAGATTTCTGGCACTCATCATCGCTTTCTCATCCTCTCTGTCAGGGTTAACCCAAGAAGTACCCTCAAAAGGGCAAAATGGAGCCATCGACGAAGAGGCTTTCCGTCGGCTCCACGAATTGCGCGGCGATGATGCTCCTTCCCCTAAAGGCGAAAACGTCGTCATCGGAAAAAGTCGCGGATATTTGTCCCTCCCCGATAAGAACGAGAAAATCCGAAGTGCAGTAATTGTTTTCCATGAATGGTGGGGGCTCAACGCTCATATCAAGCACTGGGCTGACCGCCTTGCTGCTGAAGGACATGCCGCCATCGCTATCGATCTATATGGGGGACAGGTCGGCAAAACCGCGAAAGAAGCTCAAAAGCTGATGCGAAATGTTGACGAAAAAGTCGCCAACCGCATCGTTTCAGATGCTCTTCGATTTGCTCGAAGAGACCAAAGGATCCGCGCCGACAGAATCGGAACCATCGGCTGGTGCTTTGGTGGTACGTGGTCACTTCGATCGGCGCTGTCAGATCCGGCCATCGATGCCTGTGTTCTCTATTACGGCCAAACGCCAACCGATCCCGAAATACTAACCGCCATCGGTGGGAGCGTACTGGCGGTCTTTGGAAAAAACGATCCCAGCATTCCTGTTCTACAAATCGACGCATTTCGGGCCGGCTTGAAAAAAGCCGACATCGATCATGAGATCCTCATCTATCCAGCAGGCCATGCTTTTGCCAACCCCTCGAGTCGCCGCTATATACCCGAAGCAGCATCGAAAGCATGGAACCAGGTGAAGAGGTTTCTCCGATCAAAATTGCGACCCGAGATCAACCCCGACCCGAACAACAAGAAACCCGGATCATGACCCACATCAAAGACAACGATCCGGTCGGGCTCCGCGTGATGGGAAATCTCCTCGAGTCGGTCGCCGAAGAGATGGGTACCGCCCTGGAGCGCTCCGGAGTCTCGCCCAACATCAAGGAACGGCGAGATCACTCCTGCGCCATCTTTGACAGGAATGCTGAACTGGTCGCACAGGCCGCACACATTCCCGTCCATCTCGGCGCAATGCCCATCTCGGTCAGTGCGGCTGCCCAGCATTGCCCACTCAACGAAGGTGACATCGTGGTTCTGAATGATCCGCAACTCGGAGGAACCCATCTGCCGGACATCACAACAGTTCAAGCATACAGAGCGCATCCAGAAGACGAATCGCCCATCGCATACCTGGCAACCAGAGCTCATCACTCGGATGTGGGCGGCTCCGTTCCTGGCTCGATGGGAATCACCGATTCTTTAGATAAAGAAGGTGTGATCATTCCTCCGACCACCTGGGTTGCAGGTGGCGAGCGAGTTCTTGATGTCGAAAAAAAGTTACTCAGCCCGATGCGTAACTACGATGAAAGAATCGGCGATCTTCTGGCCCAGCGAGCCGCTCTTGAAGTGGGCAAGCGCGGCCTCCAGCGAATCATTGAACGCCTCGGCTCGACCGCCCTGTGCCAAGGTTTCCGGCGCCTGCAAGATTCTGCTGATCGACATGTCAGAAGTCTGCTACGAAAAATCCCCGACGGAAAATATCAAGCGATAGAACACCTCGAAAGTGACGGCTTCAATCAGCAGCCGATGAAGATCTGTGTCTCCATCGAGATGGACGGAGAAAATGCCCGGTTTGATTTTTCCGGCACTGACAACGCTTGCAAAGGCCCCCTCAACTGCAATGCGGCAGTGGTATATTCGGCAGTTCAGTATCTGATCCGCTGCATCGCCGGCGAAGAAGTCCCTTCCAGCGGTGGTACTCTCCGGGCCATCACCATCGACATCCCGCAAGGAAGCCTCCTGGATCCGCCCAGCGGGAGTCCCGTTGCTGGCGGCAATGTCGAAACTTCACAGAGGCTCGTGGACGTCTTGCTCAAAGCATTGGCTCCGGCATTACCCGAAATCATTCCTGCCCAATCTCAAGGCACGATGAATAATCTGGTGATTGGAAATGATCACGGTGCCCACTACGAAACGATCGGTGGTGGCTGTGGTGCGGGACCCGCTCGCCATGGCGCCAGCGGACTCCATGTTCACATGACTAACACCAGAAACACGCCGATCGAAAGACTCGAACACACACTGCCTGTTCGGATGACACATTTTGGGCTCAGAAAAATGTCGGGGGGCAAAGGACATCATTGCGGAGGTGATGGAATCATCCGTGAATTCGAAATGCTCGAGCCAATGGAGATCTCGATTCTATCGGAAAGGCGTCAACTTCCACCGCAAGGGCTAGCAGGTGGCGAAGATGGTTTGACCGGCAACAACCTCAAGATACGACCAACGGGCATCGAGGCCTTGCCTGCAAAATGGCAAGGAAAAGTCGAAGCCGGCGACAGGGTTCGCATTGAGACTCCCGGCGGTGGGGGGTGGGGAAAATTAGAACCCTCAGATGTGAGCGAGAAACAAAAGTAGAACAGATCCAAGATTTCGTTCCCGCAGCAGCCAGCAACCACTAGGATGCATAAGCCTAAGAAGGGAACTGAATGTCTCACCCGATAGAACTCAAAAACGTTGTGAAAACCTATGGAGATTTTCGCGCCGTCAACGACGTTTCTTTCTCGGTTCCCAAAGGAACCGTTTGCGGCTTCCTCGGTCCCAATGGCGCCGGAAAAACCACCTGCATACGAATGATGCTGGACATCCTTCGTCCGTCATCTGGATCCGTTTCGATCCTCGGAGCCACACGAGCCCTCGATGTCCGCAGCCGCATCGGATATCTGCCGGAAGAAAAGGGTCTCTACAAAAAGATGACAGCTGCCGCAGTCATCGCCTACTTTGCAACACTCAAGGGTGTCCCCGCAGCTGTCGCCAAAAAAACCGCACACGAATTACTCGAACGTTACGGCCTCGGTTCGTTTCAAAATCATAAATGTGAAGCTCTTTCCAAAGGAATGGGGCAGAAGGTTCAGGTGCTGTCCTCGATAGCGCACAACCCTGATCTGGTCATCCTCGATGAACCCTTCAGCGGCCTCGATCCGGTCAATCAAGGAGTCATGGAAGAAGTCATCCGAGATATTCACGCCCAGGGAAAAACCGTTCTTTTCTCGACCCACGTCATGTCCCACGCCGAGCGGATCTGCGAAAGAATCGTTGTCATTTCAGCCGGCCGCCTGGTCTTTGATGGCAGTGTCGATGAAGCGAAAGCCTTACTTCCCACAAGAGTTCGTGTTCGAGGAGAAAGTGTCGCTGAAACGCTGGCCGTCCTGCCCGAAGTGCTGCAGTCCTCCCCATCAGTAGACGGGCGAACAGGAGTTACCGAACTGCGGCTAAAGGAAGGCACAAACCCTCAACGGCTACTCAAGACCGCCTTCGACAAGGGCCTGGCTCTCGAAATCTTCGAGGTTGTTGACCCGAACCTTCACGAGGTATTCGTCCACCTGGTTGGCGATGAAGCCAGAGAGGCGGCCGTACGATGATTCAGGTCTACCGAATCGCATTACGCGAATACATGGAAAACGTCAAAACCAAGGGCTTCTGGATTGGTATCCTTGTCTTCCCGCTACTGCTTTGGATGATGATCGAAATCCCAAAGTACCTCGAAGAAAAAGGAATTCCGACACGCCATGTTGTGATTATAGATCGCAGTCCCGATAACCTCGGCAAGCTTGCCCGCGAACGACTCATCTTGCTAAACCGACAAAAATCGCTGATCGCACTTCAAACCCATCTCGCGAAAGCTACAGAAGCACAACGTGAAGAGATGTTAGAAGAACAAAAAGTCGACGTCATAGAACTACTCGAAAAAATCGAGACTGTGACCAACGAACTGTCCGACAAAAACCTTCAAATCGATCCCTTCAGCCCCAATCAACTGAACAAACTTGGCGATCTGATCCCCGACCAGATGCTGCTCAATGACGCGCAATGGAACATGCTAAAACGTATGACGCTGGCGCAACTCCCTGAAGATGCGGCGCCATTCGAGGAGCCTGAATCACGCTTTCTCGAAGTACCTCTTCCTCCGAATATCTCGCTAGAAAATACTAATGAAGAAATCGAAGAGGCATTGAAGAAATACCTGCGAGGAGAGCGCCTGCTGGCGAGTTCCGCAGAACCCAGCTCTGAGAATATCGATTCTCAGGAGGTCGAACTGTTTGCCCTGGTCATCATTCCCGAAAATGTCATCGAGGGAAAAGAAGAGGTTCGATTCTGGTCATCAAACTTGGCAGACACTGATTTGATCGATGCCATTCTTGCCGCACTAAGTACAGAGGCGCGAGAACGCGAATATAATCGTCGCGGAATCGACTCCTCTGCCGTCGATGAAGTAGCATCTCTACGGGTACGCTCGTCCAAATTTGATCCCAACAAAGTAGTCGGAGAAGAAAAGGTCGGAATACGCGACAAAATTCGCCAATACGCACCCATCGGCTTCGTATACATGCTCTGGGTGGCCATCTTTTCGATCGCCCAGATGCTACTCAATAACACCATCGAAGAAAAATCGAATCGCATCATCGAAGTACTGCTCTCATCGGTAACCACCACGGAACTGTTGCTCGGCAAAGTCCTCGGGGTTGCAGCGGTCGGATTAACGATGCAAGTCGCATGGATCGGATCCCTCATCGGAATGCTAAAACTCAAAGCGGGCCCCGCTGCAACCTGGGTACCCGATCTGATCGCAGCAGTGATCACCCCAGAGTTACTGATCGGCTTCATCGTTTACTTCATCGGGGGATATCTTTTCTATGCGTTCCTCTTTGCTGGAATCGGAAGTATCTGTAATACCATCAAAGAAGCGCAGAACTTCATGGCCCCATTGATGCTTCTGATGATGGTTCCGCTCGGGACAATGACCTTCATCCCCAATGATCCTAACGGCACCATCGCAACGACACTTTCCTGGATCCCGCCCTGGACTCCTTTTGTCATGATGAATCGAATGGCGGCAAATCCTCCAGCGATAGAGATCTACGGAACCGGTGCGTTGCTCATCGTTTCGGTAATTATTGTGTTCTGGGCGTCCGCAAAAGTGTTTCGCATTGGGGTCCTCAGAACCGGCCAGCCTCCCAAAATCCTTGAGATGCTTGGCTGGCTGAAATCCGAACGCCCTTGATCTTTTCGATTCCTGGATTTCGCTACTTCTGGATTGTATTGGGCTTTCTGTCGCTAGGACTCGGCATCATCGGAATCCCCTTGCCGCTTCTACCGACAACACCTTTCGTGCTGCTGGCGGCATACTTCTTTGCCAAGGGATCTCCCCGCTGCCATCGCTGGTTACAAAACCACCGATGGTTCGGACCGATGGTTCGAGACTGGGAAGCTCATGGAGCCATCAGTGCAAAAGCAAAGTTATTAGCCACCGTGATGATCCTGATAGCGATTTCATTTCCGATATATTTTTATCAAGATCGCGTTCCGCCCATCGCTAGAATTGCAACGGTCGTTCTGGCATCGGTCGGGTGGCTATTTGTCATCACTAGACCCACCGGAGCCAAAAAAGTCGGCTGAAGCCGTCCAGCTACGACAGATACAGGCTACCGTTTTTGGTCGTGAGATATGCGCCAAGAGGAATCTCTTCCTGCTTGATGAATCCCTTTGCGGGTAGATTCCCATCGTTGACCATCTCCACCACAGCGGCTACCGAACAGGCGGTAGTCCAGCTGATGGCACGCCATTCGACATCATCGATCTCGAGCGGGCGGTATTCACCAACAAACTCTTCACGTTGCAGCTGGCCACCGATCTCACCTTCAACAGCCGCGTGAACGTAAACCACATCTTCAGGTACCGGCGGGCATGCCTCAGTAAGAATCCTGGCAGCTTCTTCGCGATCACGATGCATGCCAAGTTCGTTGAGAAAGAAGTTCATCCGCTCACAATGGCCGGGATAGCGCATCGTTTTGTAGTTCAGGGTTTCAAGCTTTCCATTCCAGGTATCGCACATCGTTCCAAGACCTCCGGAGGTGGTAAAAGCTTCAAGGCGAAGTCCGTTGATGTGAATCGTCTCGACACCTTCGAGCGACGGAATCAGCGCCCTCTCGCCTCGAGTAATCACTTCACATTCATTGAGATACTCATTGATGACTCCCGCCGACGACCAAGTGAATGAGTAACCAAGGCTACCTCGGGGGTTTTCTGGAAGTGCGCCCACTCTCAACTCGATGGAACGAACAGCGTCGAACTGGCGAGCCAGATCCGCACCAACAATTCCTATGAAGCCGGGAGCTAAACCGCACTGTGGAGCCAGCACACTCTTTGCGTTGGCAGCCATCTCGATGATGGCATTGGTGGTCGGGACGTCTTCGGTCAAATCGAAGTAGTGAATCTCTCGTTCAAACGCCGCCTCGGCCACCGGTAGGTTAAAGCGATAGGGAAGACAGGAGACAACTCCCTGGCAACCCTCCAGCGCCTTACCCAGAGCAGCGCTATCAGAGACATCGAGAACCTCGCTGGGAAAAGCCAAGCCTTCAACGGGGCGCGCATCGCCACCGGCGACTTCAAAACCAGATCTTTGTAAAAGAGTGCCCACCAGGCTTCCAACTTTACCCAGCCCAACCACAAGAACCTTATTGATGGTGTTGCTCATCTGGCATTCCTTTCAGGCTCCATCTGGAGCCTTATCACTATCACTCTGAGCTGGGCATCCTATCTGCCGACTCTGTCGTGGCAAGCAGACCCAACCGGAACAGGTAACATGAATTGCCTGCAAAAACGCCTGGATGAACACCTGGCTCCAGCACGGATTCCAGTGCTCTGCGATAAAAAACTGGGTCCTGGAAATTACACCCCGATAAAATTACACCTCGATAAGAGGGTATCCCTTGTCGATAAATGCGGTATTGCGAGCCCGGGAGCTATTGCGTATCGCCCGGCTGTTTTCCACTGGTCGTCGGTGCGTCGGGAAGTTTCTTCTCGATGGCCGCTTTCAGTCGATCCAATGCCACTTGAATATCTTTTTTATTATTGTCATCCACTGTTTCGAGTAGTTGCTGCATCACCTTGATCGCCTCGTCATGGAGATCGTTTTCATACAAGGCCCAGGCGAAAGTGTGCTGGGCAAAGATGTTTTCGGGTCGCATTTGAAGGGCAACACGAATCAATTCCAGGCCACGCTTAACATCGGTTTCCTTGTCTTCCCGATCAGGAGCAACGAGCCCCCATGCCTCACTGTTAAGTACCTGGGAAGAGGTGCCCCCATAACTACGGAAACTATCCACCAGCAGAGATTCCGACGCACGTTTCTGTATCGGGGTCAAACTGGCATTTTGATGGATCCAGTTGCGAATTGACGACTGTTCCTCGCCCGATTCAACTTTAGCGACGATGAGGGGGTCGAGCATTTTTTTTGCATCGCCAAAGGCTTTGAGCTGAGGATGTTGTTCTTGGTAGGAAATGCTGTCCCACAGGCGAATCGTGTCGTCAGAAGATCCTGAGGCAATCTGTGTTCCTGTCGAGCTCCAGTCGAGACAGAGCACATGGTCTTCGTGCCCTTCCAGAGTCAAAAGCTCCTCGCCGGTCGTTGTCTCCCAGACGTGTATAAGGTTGTCCTCAGCTGCCGTTACAATCCGTTTCCCCGTCGGATCCCAGCAAACTGCCCACACATCCGCCGAATGCAGCAGTACCAGCGGCTCTTCCTTCTTCT
>JBBWWC010000110.1:0-18825 GCA_050256555.1 Planctomycetota bacterium
CGATTCGATTTCACCGAACTGACCATCGTACTGAACTTCCGAACCTTCCTCGGGCAATTCGATGTACACCAGTTCACCGAGTTCCTTTGCAGCAAACTCGGAAATTCCAACCACGATCAGCCCATCGACTTCTTGGGCCCACTCATGCGAGGAGAGGTTCTTCCGATCTTCAGGGACGTCTGACATACCTCATGACTCCTTCCGTATCGGTCAGTTCGGTGGCTGGTTTTTGCCGCAGAACCGTGACCGTTCGTTTCCTATTACCATGCAGACCGTTGCTGCCTTGCCATGTCGCGAAATATCGACGAGAGCTGCCGAGATTGCAAGGAGATACCTGAGACTGCGGTGATTCGTTTTTCGATTCAAGCTTTCTGAGGGTCTCGACGGTAGAAAGGCAGCGGATGTGGCTTGAGGGGGCAAAGGCGGCCTCTCAGATCCACTTCGAGCGCTGTTTCTTCGGCGATGGAGGCGTCTACATAGCCACAGGCAATCGGGACACCGAGGGTCGGAGACGGGGAGCCACTGGTCACTTCGCCGACCTTCTGGCCTTCGTGAAGGATGGCGGCACCTTGTCGAGCCGGGCGTTTACCGTCGACGATGAAGCCACGTAATTGTTGTCGGCAGCCGGTCGCATCGATCTGACGGAGAGCCTCCTGGCCGATGAACCCGCCCGCCTTGTCGAGTGCCACGCCGAAGCCGAGACCAGCGCCGAGAGGATCGAGTTGCTCCGATAGTTCATGACCGTAAAGCGGCATTCCCGCTTCCAGTCGCAAGGTGTCACGACAACCAAGACCACAGGGAATGACTTCATCGGAAAGATCGATCAGAGCATCAAAGACGGCCGCAGCTTTGTTTGAGGGGATATAGATTTCAAAACCATCCTCGCCGGTGTACCCGGTCCGCGAGACCCAGCCTTCGATCGATTCACCGGTCAACTCGACAGTTGCCGGGGAGATACGGTAATACCCCAAATTTTCGAGCGGTCGTTGTTTTGATCGAACGATATGCGGCGCCAGAAGTGAGGCCGCCAGCGGCCCCTGAAGTGCGACCATGGCAATCTCTTCACTGTGGTCGACGACCTTCGCATCGGTCAAGTGTTGCGAGAACCAGTCGAACAGCTTGTCGCGATTTCCAGCATTGACGACCAGCCACCATCGATCAGGAAGACGATAGATCAGGATGTCATCGAGGACTCCTCCATCATCGCGACAGACGACTGAGTAACAGACCTGTCCTTTTTTCATCAGAGAAACATCGCGGGTGACGAGACGATTAAGAGCCGCAACCGGATCTTCTCCGACAATCTCAAAGCGTCCCATGTGACAGAGGTCAAAGACTCCGGCGCGCTCTCGAACCGCATGATGTTCTCCGGTCAGGCTTGAGTACCAGACCGGCATCTCGAATCCACCAAACTCGACCAGGCGAGCCCCGTGACGTTGATGAGCAGAATTCAGGACAGTTTTCTTCATCTGGGCTCCTCGATACATCTGGCTAGTGGCTAGAAACCGATATCTTCGTCTCCGTCATTGCCGCGATCTCCACTGGCAGCTTTTTCGAGCTCCAGCTTGACCCACTCTTCATCGACGAGCCCGGAGACTTCGAGTTCTTGAATGATGAACTTGGTGTCATTCCAGCGGAAACCAGGGAAGCCTTTGCGGAACTTATCAGTTTTCAGTTTGACGGTGGTCTCGCCGTTGATCTTGGCTTCGAGAACGCCCTTGTCTTCGCCTCTCTTGTAGTAAACGAACTCGAAGTCGTAGGCTTCTCGCTTCTGGACCCAGTCCTTGGGGTTCTTCCGGTAGGCCGGTAGCGGACTTTTGACGTTGCCGACCTGAAGTCCATCGTCATAGACGCGGACCGTGGCACCGTAAGAGACGGCATAGAAATCCTGTCCGCCATTAGACATGAGCAAGATCTCGAAATCGGGTTTGTCGATCAGCAGCTGGAACAGGACCTTGGCACGAATCCGTACACCATCTTCGAAGGAAGAGTTGACGATCCAGTAGCCCATCGTGTTTCCAGCCAGTACATAAGCGCCGTCCTGGCCGCTACCAACACCCTCATCTCCTTCGAAGTGAGTATGAGAAGGCTCGCCCAGGAGTTGCTTCATGTCCTCTTTCAGTTCCGTTCCATCACTCCAGCTGAGAGCGAGAGATCCCGTGCCCGATTTGTATTCGGCAGATCCGGCAAAGAGACCGGGTAAGGCGGTGGCGACATCTCCACCATCTTCGATGCCGATGTCAGGGATGTTGATCTGATCGATCCCCGGTACCTCATCGGAACCGTCATCGCCCGAGCTGCTCTGATCAGGAAATCTCTGGTTGTTATTATTGCTGGTGATCTGAGCCGCTGCGTCAGTACGTTGAGCGGCTTCGATGGCGCCAACGTAGCCGACCTTGGCATCACGGAAATTACGCGCAGCCATATCGAAATTGCCGCGTGCATACTCCTGGTCGCCGATGCGCTCACGGTCACGGGCGTATTCGAGATCACTAAGAGCCTTTTGTTCGGCGCCAGCCTCGATCGCCTGTTGCTGCTTCTCTGCGAGGATCGATTTCTCTTGATCGGCGATGGTTTTCTGATCGCCCTTTCTTTTTACTTCCTCAAGCGCTCGATTCAGATCGCTGATGGCGTATCCGATGTATTTTCCGGCGCTGCTCGATTTGCCATTTTCGATGTAGCCCTGAGCTTTCTCGAAGGAGCGAGCTGCACCGTCCATCTCGGAGGCGGCGTATTTTTTCGCATCGACGGCATTGGCCTCAGCGAGTTTTTTCTCGTACTCGGCGATCTTCTCCTCAAGCCCTTTCAGCGCTTTTGAAAGCTTGCCGATATCTCGAATCATGACATCGAGTTTACGCTTGGAACTGGCAATTTGCCGCTTGGCCTTGCCGAGACTCTTGGAGGTACCCTCATCGATGTATTCCTGTGCTTTGCTGAGACCTTTGACCGCAGATTCAAAATCATCGGAGGCGTATTTTTCGGCTTCGACTTTTTTTGCATCTTCGACCAGCGACTGTGCCGCAGCGAAGAGTTCGTCGACCTGCTCGGCAAGTTTGGACGAGCCGGCGGATGCGCCGGATTCTTCGTTATTACCTTCGTCGCCGGAACCACCACATCCGGCAATCGCCAGACCGAGGGAGACGAACAAGACCAGAGCAAACAGCTGGAAAACGGGACGTGGAGTGTTGGGGGACTCCTGGGTAGCGAGGGACATCGCGACTCCTCCTGGGATTTACGGGTTCTGGGGTCGACGAAGGAGGTCGAGCCCGCTGATTAGATACTATCTGTCAGAAGCACGATCCTCAAGGTGACTGGGCGGCTCTGACGGGGCCGAAACCTCAAATTCAACCTGATTCCAGCCGAGTAACCCGAGCATTTCGAGCAACTGGATCCCTGATTCGAGGGCCACGGTTCGGTCGGCGCGGATGGTCAGAGGGCGCAAGCGCTCTTCCTGCGGTAGTTCTGAGAGCTGCTGTGACAGTTCGGCGGGTGAAATTTGCTGCTCGCGCCAGCGCAGATCACCATTCTCGAGCAGGATCAAGATCAACGGCTCGATGGTCGTGACCTGCTTGGCCTCACCCCGCGCTTTGGGGAGATCGACCGATATTGTCTGAGTCCGGTCGAATCTCGCCGAGACGAGCAGAAAGATGACCAGCAAGAAGATGACATCGAGCAAGGGAGCCAGAGAATCACCCCAGCGTGGTGATAGACGTCTTCGACGAAGTCGTGAGCGCGAAGAGGAGTTTCCCATCAGGGCTGACTCTCAGCGGAACGAATCGGCGCAGTTGATTTTGCGGCGACCGATTTTTTTCGCGGAGCAATGATGGTCATGATCTCGATCAGG
This sequence comes from Planctomycetota bacterium, assembly GCA_050256555.1. Lineage (GTDB taxonomy): Bacteria > Planctomycetota > UBA8108 > UBA1146 > UBA1146 > UBA1146. Next base: position 3,845 of record JBBWWC010000110.1, read on the forward strand.
TCGGCCCGTGAACGTTCGAGGTCGTCGATGAATCCATCGACCTTGTGGGCGAACCAGTGATGAAGAATCGTTGCAGGAATAGCCACTGCAAGGCCGAGGGCCGTGGTGACCAGTGCCTGGCCGATGCCACTGGCGAGTAGTTCACCATCGACGCCACTTCCACTCGAGAGGCCGCCCGCAACACCCTCGAATGAACCGATCATTCCCCAGACCGTTCCGAGAATCCCGACCAGCGGTGCGACCTGGGCGATCACGCTGACCAGCGGTAGAAATCGTTCGAGCCGCTGAACCTCTGCGATCGAGACCGAGTCCATCTTTTCTCTCAGCACCGGTAGCGGTAGTCGATGCGACTGTAAGCCGGCGCTCCAGGCCGCAGCGATGGGACCGGGGGTTGCTTCGGCCATGTCGATGGCCGAGGCGACGCCACCGGAGTCGATCGATTCCTTGATCTCGGCAAAGAAACCATCGTAATCAACGTGGGCGAGACGGAAGCGCCGATATCTTTCGATGGCCACCGTGCCGACCGCCATCGAGCCGAGAATCAAGGGGATCATGAAGAGGGGGCCACCGACCCAGAAGAGTTCGATCATCCCTGGTCCTCGACCTTTTGTTGCTGCTGGTCGGCGTAACGGCCGATCGCCATGTATTTGTGGAAGCGTTTCAACTTTCGATCTTCCGGCTCAAGATCACTGATCTCATCGAGGTGGCGTAGAATCGCTTCCTCGACTTCCTTGATCATCTGCGCCGGCTCGCGATGCGCTCCTCCGATCGGTTCCTTGATCACCTCATCGACAATCTTGAAATCGGAGAGATCGGCACTGGTCAACTTGAGAATCTCGGCGGCTTTGGCTGCATGCGAGGCATCTTTCCACAGAATGGCGGCACAGCCTTCCGGTGAAATGACCGAGTAATAGGAGTTTTCGAGCATCAGAATTCGATCGGCCACACCGATTCCAATCGCTCCTCCGCTTCCGCCTTCCCCGATGACCACGGCGATCACTGGTACCTTGAGTGAAGCCATCTTTTGCAGGTTCTTGGCGATGACGAAGGCTTGTCCCCGTTCCTCCGCTTCGATTCCGGGAAAAGCTCCGGCCGTATTGATAAAGGAGATGATCGGAATTCCGAATTTTTCTGCCAGCTGCATCTTCTTGATGGCCTTGCGATATCCCTCGGGGTGCGGCATTCCGAAGAAGCAGGCGACCTTTTCCTGGTTGGTCTTCCCCTTGCGGTGGCCGACGATGAGTACCTTACGGCCGCGAATCCTTCCGAGGCCGGTCAGGATGGCCGGATCATCACGAAACGCACCATCTCCATGAAGCTCAAGGAAGTCGGTGACGAAGCCGGCGATGTAATCAGTGGTACGTGGACGGTGGGGATGACGGGCGATCTGGACCCTTTGCCATGGATTCAGATGGGCATAGATGGCCCGTTTCTTTTCCGCACACTTCTTTTCCAACTCTTCGAGTTGGCCGGAAAGATCAATTTCGGAGCTCTCGGAAAAGGAGCGTAGCTCCGAGATCCGGTTTTCCAGCTCCACGATGGGAGCCTCAAAGTCGAGCCCGTGTGCGCTGGATTCGTTCTCCATCGGTCCCTTTCGCCTTGTGATGGGCCGCATCCTACGGCCGCAAGAGGCGTGAGGCTAGCGCTCCGGTGCGCTTGCTCGAGGCCCCGGACGACTGCACAATCAGCACAAGACGACCCGAGTCCCGGGTCGCAGCCGCTCAGGAGCACAGATGCCTCTCACCTATACTGTCACAGTCATCCATGACAAGGACCCGAATCCGAGTCCTGATCATGATTTGCAGGATGCCCTCACTTCGATGGGCTGCCCACCGAAAGCGGGGGATCTTCTTGCTGCCGATCCGGTCTTCTATCTACGCATTGCCGATCAAGATGCGGACCGGGTCGAGACCCTGGCTCATCAATTCCTTGCCGGCTCACCGGCATGTCGTGCAGTGGTGCAAGAAGGAGTGATGCTGCCGGAAAGATCAGCACAGGAATCCTCGATCGTTGTGCAAAGGCGACCCGGGGTGACCGATCCGGTTTCTCAGAGTGTTCTTCATGCGATGTCGGAATCTGGTTTTGATTCATCGGCATGTACGGTTCGTACCGCCTGTCGCTACCGTCTGGGTGGCATCGATACCGAGAAAGTCGCTCTCGATGGATTGGCCGGTCGGCTCGGCAATGGCATCGTCGATGAGTGGTGCTCTTTCGATGGCGGAGAATCAGAACAGGTTCCGGATCCATTTCGAGAGTTCCCTGCTCACGCACAAGGACGGGTTGAGATCCCGATGACTACCGTCTCGGATGAAGAGCTGCTACGCATCAGTGAAGAGGGCGGATTGAGCCTGGATCTCGCCGAGATGAAATCGATCCAGGCCCACTACATCGAACAACAGCGTGAGCCGAGCGAAATCGAGCTGGAGACGATTGCGCAAACCTGGTCAGAGCATTGCTGTCACAAGACTTTGACCGGCGCAATTCAGCACGGTGATTTGCATTACAATAACCTTCTCAAGGACACGATCTTTCAGGTAACCCGGGAGCTGGATCTGCCCTGGTGCTGGTCGATCTTCTGCGATAATGCCGGAGTGATCGGTATCGATGATGAATGGGGAGTCTCCTTCAAGGTGGAGACGCACAATCATCCCAGTGCACTGGAGCCCTATGGTGGTGCCGGTACCGGGATCGGCGGAGTGATTCGCGATACCCTTGGTACCGGGGTCGGTGCGCGCCCGATACTCAATACCGATGTGTTCTGCTTTGCTCCGACCGATACCCCGGATGATGAGTTGCCGACAGGAACCCATCACCCACGCCGTTTGTTACGGGGTGTGGTGGCGGGAGTGCGAGACTATGGCAACCGGATGGGAATCCCCACGGCCAACGGAGCGATTCACTTCCATCCAGGTTTTGTCGGCAATCCGCTGGTCTTTTGTGGTTCGGTCGGATTGATGCGACGCGAGCATGTCGAGAAGGAAGTATGCCCTGGCGATTTGATCGTGGCTGTCGGAGGAAGAACCGGACGTGATGGCATCCATGGTGCGACCTTCTCGTCTCGAGAGTTGACGGAGGATTCTGAAGAAGTCTCGTCGGGAGCAGTCCAGATCGGAAATCCGCTCGAGGAGAAGAAGGTTCTGGATGCTCTGATGCGAATTCGGGATGAGAAACTTTGTCGAAGCGTTACCGATTGTGGTGCTGGAGGATTTTCCAGCGCTGTCGGTGAAATGGGCGAAGAGACTGGCGCCGATGTGCATCTTGACCGCGCACCTCTCAAGTATCCGGGATTGGGTCCTACCGAGGTCTGGATCAGCGAGGCGCAAGAGCGGATGGTTTTTGCTGTCGACCCGGTCCACCTCGATCGCATCGAGCAGATCCTGGTTGAAGAAGAGGTGGAAAGCGCAGTACTCGGAGAGTTTCGTGGCGACGGCATGTTGCGGTTGTTCCATCACGACGAACTGGTCGGAGAACTCGATGTCCGTTTTCTGCACGGTGGCCGGCCAGACAACAAGCGTGTCTCGATTCCTCCACAGCCGTTGCCACTGGTGGCTGCGGAGCTGGAAGATCGTAACAGCCAGCAACTACTCGAAGAGCTACTCGCCGATGGGAACGTGGCCTCAAAAGAACCGGTGATTCGTCAGTATGACCATGAGGTCCAGGGGCGGATGACTTTACGTCCACTGGCGGGAGCTGATCGAGATGCGCCGATGGACGGTTGCGCCCTCGATCCGTTACGCGATGGCTCGTACCAGGTGGTGGTCTCGTGCGGTTTGGCCCTCGGCATGGGCGAGGTCGATCCATATCAGATGGCGTGTCACTCCGTCGACGAGGCCTTACGTAACTGCATCGCTTCGGGTGGATCACTCGAGAAAGCGGCGCTGCTGGATAACTATGCCTGGGGAGATGTGAAGGATCCCGAGATTCTCGGCCAGATCGTCGAGTGTTCGCGCGGCGCCGCAGATGCGGCTCGTGCCTACGGCACTCCCTTTATCTCCGGTAAGGATTCACTGCATAACACCTATCGATCTGGTGGGATCTCACGATCGATCCCCCCGGTACTGCTGGTTTCAGCCATCTCGATCACAGAGGGGCCGCTGTGTGTGCCGGGCTCTGATCTCAAGGGGAAAGAATCGGAAATGGTCCTGATCGGACCGGAAGCTGCAATTCCGGGCAGCTTGTTACAGATGCGCTACGGCGGAAGTGGTGGTGTCCCGGCTTCCTTCGATGCGCAACTGGGACCGTTACTGCTCCAGCAGGTACGACAGTGGATCGTCGCTGGCAGTATCCGCTCCTTGCATGATCTTTCCGATGGGGGCCTGGCGGTTGCCGCTGCCGAGATGGCTTTTGGTGGTGGAGGACTGGGGCTGGATCTCGATCTCTCGGCTCTGGGGTCCGATCGAAACGGCACTCTCTTTGGTGAGGGACCGCATCGTTTCCTGGCCGAGATTCGAAGTCACGATGTAGATCGATTGTGTGCTGAGGCGCAAGCTGCTGCGATTCCCATCGTCCGTGTCGGCAAAAGTACTGACGATGGAATCTTTCGGGTTCGTCATCAGAATGAAATATGTATTGAGAGCGAAGTGGTCGAGTTGAAAAAGATCTGGAAGCGAAGCCTGGAGGCAACATGGCCGACGTCCTGAAAAAGGATCAACCGCTCGCCCTGGTTCTGAGGGCGGCAGGAACCAACTGCGACCGTGAAACGGTTCATGCTCTTGAGCTGGCGGGTGCGCGGGTCGAATCGATCCACGTCAATGCGCTCAGTAAGGATCCATCGATCCTGCAGGATGCGGGCTTACTCGCTTTTCCGGGAGGTTTTACCTTTGGCGATGATGTCGCCAGTGGCGCAGTGCTGGCTCATATTCTCGAAGAACGATTGCGGCCGATGTTGCAGCAGTTCGTCGATCGTGGCGGGCTGGTGATCGGAATCTGTAATGGATTCCAGGTGCTGGTTCGACTCGGTCTTTTACCCGGCGTAACCGGACGTGCTGCGATGCTCTGGAATCGCTCAGGCCGGTTCGAGGATCGCTGGGTGCATCTCGCTGCAGGTGATGTCGAGAGCCCCTGGTTTGCTCCCGGACAGAACTACTTTGTTCCGGTAGCCCATGCTGAAGGTCGCTTTGAATGGTTTCCCAAGCAGCCGGGAGAGAGTTTCCCTGCTTCACAAGTGGCTTTCCGTTACCGTGATGCCGAAGGGGGAGTCCCCGAGTATCCGGATGATCCGAATGGATCGCATGAGACCATTGCCGGGGTTCTTTCGCCCGATGGTAATGTGCTGGGAATGATGCCGCATCCGGAACGTTTCGTCCGTCCTGAACATCATCCGTTCTGGATGCGACTTCGTGAAGATGGAAGAATCCCACAAGAAGAAGATCTACCGGTTCCGCTGGGACTCGACATCTTCCGACGTGCGATCGATCATCTTCGTTCGCGACAGGGGAATCTTGTGGGAGAAGGCGGAACTCGGTGAGTATAGATTCTGGCACAATTCGGCGTCCATGGTTTGCCTTTGAATACGATGATTCGGCGGTCGGAACTCTGGTTCGTGAGTGTCAAATCCCGCCAGTGATTGCGCGTTTGCTGGTCCAGCGAAACATCTCCACCGTAGAGGAGGCGAAGGCCTTTCTCGAACCGGTGCTGATGAATCTTCTCGAACCCGATGTGATCCCTGATATCGACGTGGCGATCGAGATGATCCTTACCGTCAGTGAGGCGGAGGGAAAGATTGCGGTGTACGGCGATTACGATGTCGATGGAATCAGTGGTACTGCGGTACTGGTTGAAATGTTGAACCATCTGGGAATAGAGACGCTGCACCGGTTGCCCAACAGGATCAAGGAAGGCTATGGCCTTCATGTCACTGCTGTCGAGGAGCTGGCCGCACAAGAAGTGGATCTGATCATCACTGTCGATGGCGGTAGCAACGACATTGCTGCGTTGCACCGATCGCAGGAACTGGGGCTCGAAGTGATCGTCACGGATCACCATCAGATTCGCGAAGATATCGAGGGTGTGCCACTGGTACATCCCGGCCGATCGGATCGTCCTTCACCTTCTCTCGGATTATGTGGTGCCGGGGTCGCCTACAAGTTGGCCTGGGCACTGGCGCGCGAGTTGGCCGGTGGTGGAAAGGTCGATAATCGAACTCGTGACTTGCTCGTCGAGTTGCTCGGATTGACCTCTCTCGGCACGGTCGCCGACATGGTGCCATTGGTTGGCGAGAATCGGATTATCGTTCGTCATGGTCTGCGCTCGATTGCTGCGACTTCTCGGCCCGGGCTGGAAGCGCTGCTGGAGACGTGCAATATCGACCGAAAGGCTCTGTCGGCGGTCGATGTGGGATTCCGGATCGCTCCGCATTTGAATGCGGCAGGTCGCATGGGAAACGCCGAGGCTGCACTCGAGTTACTGCTGACCAAAGATCCTGTTCGTGGAAAAGAGCTGGCGGCGACTCTGGTCGAGTTCAACGGTCAACGTCGAGAAATTGAGCAGCAGATGATCGAGGAGTGCGTCGAAGAACTGGAAAATGGGCAGCATCCTGAATATGGCCCGCTGGTCTTTGCCCGGGAGGGTTGGCATCCAGGAGTCGCCGGAATTGTCGCCCATCGCATCGTTGATAGGGTCCATCGCCCGGTATGGGTTCTTTGTATCGATGGTGAAATCGCTCGTGGCTCGGGTCGAAGTATTGCAGAGCTGCCACTTTCTGATCTCTATTCAGTGATGGACACAGTGGTGGAGAAGGTCGGGGGGCATTCCGCAGCGGGCGGTTTGACGGTCAAGACCGATCAGATTTCTCGTTTACGAGAGGTTCTCGTTGATCATCAGCGAATTGAAGGCTTGTCCAGTGATGTTCCGCCGCGTCCTTATGATCTGGAACTGACTCCTGCGGAAATTCAGCTGGAACTGGCGGATACACTCGAATGCTTGGCTCCCTTTGGCGAAGGTAACCGTCAGCCGCTATTTTGCATTCGCGGACTGAGGCTCGATGGGACGCCACGACTGGTTGGTGCCGGTGAGCAGCATATTCAGGTGAGTTTTCGTCATGAAGGTCAGCGGATTCCGGCGATCTGGTTTCGGGCTGCTGGACGTGCTCATGAATTGACTGCTGCTGGGGAGATTACTCTGGTCGCCCATCTGACGGTCAATGATTTCCGCGGCCGCAATGTTCAATTGCAAATTGTCGATCTGATTCCAGCGGAGTAGTGACACTTTTTGTCACTTTGACGCATTTGTTTCAATTCGATGACAGAGATGGTCACTTTTTCACCCGGTCGGGTATAGGTGACGATCCAGAGCTCCTCTCTTAAACCCTTTACTTGCAACAATTTAAGAAAAAAACCGAAAGACGGGCCCGACCGGGCCCGTCGGTTGCCATGGTTCTTTCGCACCTACGGAAGGACTTCGGAGCGAGAGTCTCTTCCTTGGTGCAGGGCCATTTGGGTCCGTTGCAATTCAACCAACAGTAATAGCTCGCTCCGGGACAGTCATTTGGAAGGACTAACCATGAAACAGCACCGCAAGAACGAGGGATTCACCCTGATCGAACTGATGATCGTTGTGGCCATCATCGCCATTATCGCAGCGATTGCGATTCCGAACCTGCTGAACGCCAAGATGGCTGGCAATGAGGCGTCCGCCGTCTCAAGCCTGCGTACTCTTAGCACTGTTTGTGAGCAGTTCCGTAATCGTGATCTCAATGGCGACTATCCGGTCACCTTGGCCGAGCTTTCTTCAGGGAACTATGTTGATAGTTCGCTGGCGACTGCGACTGATAACGCAACCCTGAAGAGTGGTTACTTCTACACCTTCAGTGGCGATGGAAATACCTGGGCCTGCGTGGCTTCTCCAGGAACCTTCGACTCGGATGGTGGATTCCACTACTACATTACTCCTGCCGGAGTGATTTACCGCAGTGATGCGTCTGCAGCTCCTGCTGCGGGTGACTCGGCATGGGTTCCGATCCAATAACAAACCTGTCTCGGAGTTTGGGGAGGAACTGCTGTGCAGTTCCTCCCTTACTCTCGTTTTAGATCGTAGTCTTACGCTCAATTTTTCTGAGAGAGTGTCATGACCAATAAGCAATCAGGTTTCACCTTGCTCGAGTTGATGATCGTGGTAGCGATCATTTCATTGATCTCATCTTTTGCGATTCCGAATCTGCGCGCCAGTTTGACCGGAAGTCGGGAAGCCGCTGCGATCGGCTCGATTCGAACCATCTCGACGGCAGTGGAGCAGTACCGCATACGGCGTGGAGATTATCCTGAGGATCTGACCGAACTGGCGGTTCAAAACCCTGCCCTGATCGATTCAGAACTGGCCACCGGTGCGCGAAATGGCTACCTCTTTGAGCTGGAGTCATTCCCCGGAGGGTTCTCCTGTAATGCGGATCCGGCCTCTCCTGTTGATTCTCGTTACTTTTACGTCGACGAGACAGGTGTCATCCGCCAATCGTCGGGAGAGACCGCCGGCCCGGAGAGTCTCCCGATACAGTGACCTGGCTTCGTTGACTCCCACCGCGAGACACCTACCATGCCCTGACAGCCCTCGTCGAAGGGGGGCAGGAAGGGTCTGATCACCGTGACATCTCCGGGTTCCGCACCATTACCACAGCTGCCAGGACGCCTGGCTCCGAGCATCTTGTCGAGTGATTTCAGTCGTTTGGCCGCTGAGGTCTCACGTGTCATCGAAGCAGGAGCGGATTGGATCCATGTCGATGTGATGGATGGGCATTTTGTTCCGAATCTGACGATCGGATCGCCGGTGGTGAAATCGTTACGATCAGCGACCGATGCCTATCTCGATGTTCATTTGATGATCTCCGATCCAGCAAAATATCTCGATGACTTCATTTCTGCCGGCAGTGACATGGTCACTTTTCACATTGAAGCGGAGCCGGATCCGTTGCCACTTCTGGAAAAGTTGCATCAGGCTGGTCGCAAAGGTGGAATCGCAATTCGTCCAGGAACCGATGTCGAGACGATTCTTCCCTTTGTTCCAGCTTGCGACATGGTGCTGGTGATGACGGTAGAGCCCGGTTTCGGTGGGCAATCATTCATGGAAAAACCTCTCGATAAGATTGCTGCGATTCGCGCCGCTGGATCTGCCGATCTGGAAGTGCAGGTCGATGGCGGTATTACTGCCGCAACATTACCACTGGCCCTGGAAGCGGGAGCGAACGTCTTTGTCGCTGGAAGTGCTGTCTTTGGCGGCGAAGATCTCCGTGCGAATGTCGCCGCATTACGAGGTGCGATTGCCGGAGGGAGAACTACTGCATGAGTGAAGAAGCTCGAGAACCCCGTTCCTCGCGCCGGCGAGATGTCCCCAGTGGACTGTGGATGCGCTGCCCGGGCTGTTCCAAGATGATCTACAAGAACTTGATGGTCGAGCGCGGCAATGTTTGCCCAGAATGTAGTTATCACTTCCCCATATCGAGCCAGGATCGTATTCAGTTGCTGTGCGATCCCGATACCTTTGTCGAAGAGCTGAAAGACCTGGCTCCTGCTGATCCGCTTGCGTTCGTGGCGCGTCGGTCCTACCGAGAACGACTCGATGAGACTCAGAAGAAAACGGGTCTCAAGGATGCGTGCTTGGTCGGTCGCGCTGAGATCGGCGAATTGCCTGTAGTTGTTGGTGTCAGTGATTCGAGCTTCTTGATGGGGTCGATGGGCTCTGTTGTCGGAGAAAAGATCGCGCAGAGTATCGAGATGGCGCGTGAGGAGAATCGACCTTTCATCTTCGTCAGTGGTTCCGGTGGTGGAGCCAGGATGGACGAAGGTATGTTTTCGTTGATGCAGATGGCGAAAACCTCAGCAGCGATTCAACGATTGCATGAGGCCGGAGGCCTATTTGTCAGCATCTTGACGAATCCCACCATGGGTGGCGCAATGGCCAGTTTTGCAGCTCTGGGAGATGTCATCATCGCCGAACCCAAAGCATTGATCGGTTTCGCCGGTCCGACGGTTATCAAACAGACGATCAATGCCGATCTTCCGGCGGATTTCCAGTCGTCCGAGTTTAACCTGGAACACGGGTTCCTTGATCTGGTCGTTGACCGGCAGGAGCTGCGCGGCACTTTGATCCGGATTCTGGCATATTTTTGCCAGGAAGCCTGAAGCCGCTGGTCCGACAATCCTACGCCTGCGAAATAAATATTTGCGCTAACTGACCACTCTGAAGCTTCTGCGTGGTGATGGGGTATTTTTCGCTCAAGTTTTACCGCTTTTTTGTCGATGCACCACCAGAGCCAGTTCTCGCCGGTCAGTTGACCCGGAAGAACCGGCCTGAAGGAGCAGGAGCACCGATGAAGCGCAATAGATTACTCGTCATGGGACTCGATCGTGACGCCGCCTACGCCGTAAGAAATCTTTTTGAATTCGAACGCCATGATATCGACGTTTGCATCGATCTTGATGTAGTCCGTGAATCTCTTGTCGAACGTAACTACAACCTTCTCCTCATCGATTCTCGAATCTGCCTCGATGAAGATTTTGACCTGGTCGATTTCCAGCTCGATCGTGGACTTCGGGTACCGTTGGTGATCATCGGTGGTGAGAACACCGGACTGCGTCGCAGTTTACGTTCCCGACAGGGGCTTGAGGTGATTCACGTCGATCTCGATGGCGAACAGTTACTCGAGATGGTTAACAACTGGAACCCTGAATCGGATCCAAAAGCTGCTGTTTGAGATCGCTGCGCTGGTCTGATTGCAGTGGTACGATGAACCCGGGACACCTATTTTTGTGTCCTGGAGGTTCTCATGTCTCAACTGCAACGGTTCCGTGATCTTGAAGCCGAGGGGATCGACATCCTGGCGCTCCTGGCCGGTGATCGTCTGCTCGATGATATACAGCTACAGGGCATCTTGAAAAATCTCGGCCCGCTGGAGCCAGAATATCGCAGTGACCTGCTCGAACTTCTTACCCACCATCGATTCGATCCGGATCTCGCTGAGGATCTGTGGCGTGGAATCCTTGGGCACAAGACGAAGCTAGAGAGCAGCCTTGAGCGGCCGGTCGGCGTCCGTGTTGCAGCAGCAGATTACCTGACCAATCATCTTCCTACACTCGAGTCGATACGCATTGTTTCGGGGCCGGTGATGAATCAGATGATTTCTCAGGTCAGTCTCGATCCTTTGACAGGACTCCGGAATCGTCGATCTCTCGATGCGACGTTGCGTCGTGAAATGCAACGGGCGCGGCGTTATGGCGGCCATTTCACGGTGCTTCTCATCGATCTGGATCAATTCAAGAAGATCAACGATGGAGAGGGCCATGTGTCCGGTGACGAGGCTCTGGTCGAAATTTCCAGGCGAATTCAGTCGGCCTGTCGTGAGACTGATTTTCTGGGACGCTGGGGTGGGGATGAATTGCTATTGATTCTGCCACAGACCACGGCCAAAGATTCGACCATCCTGTCGCAAAGATTACGTCACGATGTCCGGCAAAGACCGGTGTCGTTTCACAATGGCAATGACTGGAATGCGACCATCTCGATCGGTATCGCCAGCTACCCTGAGCATGGCCATGTGGTTCAAGATCTTATCGCTGCGGCCAGTTCAGCGTTACACACCGCTAAGTCAGAAGGACGGGATCGGGAGTCGATCGCCGTGGATGCTGCGACGGGCAAAACCGAATCGTCTTCCGGTTATCGTCGTTTGGACTCGATTGACGAGGAGTCTTCGGGTCCAGATTCTTCCGACCGGACCTGACCTTTCAGAAACAGCTAGCCTTCCAGAAAACTGCGCAGCTTTTGCGGGACGGCACTTTTCTTGACCCATACCTGACACCGTGGACCGATATGGATCAAAGCCCAGCTGGTATCGGTGGCGAGTCGCTGGCTCAGTTGTGGATGGCCGCGATTGTCGGGGGGGCGGATCATCACGGCACTGGCCAGTTCGAGCAATCGATCCTGCTCCGGGGTGGGCCCGGCAAGGGCCTGGCTGTGGGCGATGTATCGGGCTGGACCGTAAACCGTGTTGCGAGAGTCCATCGTCGGTTGGAGTTGACCCGCCGAGGCATGGACGATGAGACTACCGAACTCATAATCACATAGAACCGGACCGGAGACCTGCCACTGGCTGGTAAGAACCGAAATTGGAGTTTGCGGTAGTGTTTTGGACCAGCCGGTTCCTGGTTTTCGCCAGCGGAAACCGAAGCTCGAGCCATCGATCGAAGCCGGGTAACCCAATGTGATCAGTAGCAGGAGAAAAAGCACACAGCTGATGATACCTCGATGTTGGATCTGACGGCGGATCGGCGGGTCGAATTTTTGGTAGAGAGAAGATTGCCATTTTCCGATCGCTACCGATCCCAGTAAAGCGGCCAGGGCGAAGTGCCGTTGTTGCATGAATGCCATCAACACTGCAATTGCGATGGCCAGACATGTGGCTCGTGGAAGCGAATCGGAAAGGCGCGAGAATCCGTTTCGTAGCGAGACCAGCAGTGCGATGAGCAGTACTGGCATCCCGACCCAGAAGGTCGGGGTCTGACGAAAGAGTGTGCCGCCCATTTCTCCGGAAAAGGGACTGACCCACTCTTGCACCTGTGTTGTGAAGACTGGATCGAGCCCGAGCTGGAAGGGGAACAGGAACAGATCAAAGCCATGCGGTTGGCACAAGGTGGCCAGCAGGCAGCCTCCGAAGATGGCCTGTCTCTGTCGAAGTGAGGCCTGATGCCCGTCAGGCCAGATCAGCAGATCAAACAGCACAAAGGCAAGTCCCAGGATGAAGGACGAATGCCAGTTGGCCCATAACAACAGCAGCGGGATGGCCAACCATAGCCGCTGCGGATTTTTGCGGCCGACCAGGGTGATCCACCAGAGGCCGATGACGCTACACAGTCCCAGTAGATGGGGTCGAAGCATCAGTCGTCGTCCGGCGATGAGCCATAACGGAATCAAGAACAGAATTCTCACGACGGGCGGATGTCCGAGCAGGCGGGAGACACGATCTTGCATGGCACCGAGCAACCCCGAGAGGAGCACGGTAAGCGCCACCAGTCCGTGGGGTCCACCGATCTTGAAGACGAACGCAAAGAGCAGTGCCGCAAGCCATTCGTGAGCGATCCATGGACCGCCGTGACCGTTGGCGGAGAACGGATCAGTCGCGGGCACGCTCCCGTGCTCGATGATCCAGTCCCCGATGGCCAGATGCATCGGGAGATCATTGTTGGCCAGTGGATGGAATGCGATCACTGCCGGTATGGCGATGGCCAGAATCATGCCCCAGCGAGATGGCCCGGCGGAATGATCAGCGACAAGTGCAGGAGATGAATTCAATGCGTTACTTTCGAAACCTGGATCAGAGGTAGATCGTCAGCGGAGTACCAACCGATCAGCCATGGACTTTCTTTATATCGCATACATTCGATTCATGGCAGAGTATTTGTCGCCAGTGCCCTGGGCGTTGGTAGCCTTTTTTGAAGGGAAGAGCCGATGGAAGAGTCGATGAATACAGGAGGGCCTGTTCAGCTCCAGCAACGAATCGCCAGTCTCGATGTACTGCGTGGTTTCGCCCTGCTGGGCATCCTGGTGATGAATATTCAGGCCTTCGCCATGCCGTTCTGTGCGTACATGAATCCGACCTCTTTTGGTGAACAGGAGGGGATCAACCGGTGGGTGTGGGGATTCAGTCACGTTTTCTTCGACACCAAATTCATGGCGCTCTTTTCGATGCTTTTCGGCGCCGGTGTGTTGCTCTTTGCCGATCGTGCCGAGGCTCGGGGAGCCAAAGTCGGCTGGTTGCACTATCGACGCAGCTTCTGGTTGCTGATGTTCGGATTGCTTCATGCTCACCTGCTGTGGAGCGGTGATATTTTGTTCAGCTATGCCATGTGTGCTTTCTTCGTCTATCCGTTTCGGCGTCGAACGGCTCGCACCTTGTTGATCTGGGGCTTGCTGTTTCTGATGTTTGGAACCGGGCTGGCATTGATGTTTGGACTTTCCTATGACCAGTGGCCGCCGAATGAACAGGCCGAGCTGGCGCAGTTCTGGCAGCCAGACCAGGCGACCATCGATCAGGAGATTGCGACGTATTCCGGTGGGTTTGCCGCTGGATTTTCGAGTAATAGTGAAGGCTCTTTATTCTTCGAGACGTTCGTTTTCTTGACCAGTATTTTGTGGCGGGTGATGGGAATGATGTTGCTGGGGATGGCGTTTTTTCGCTGGAAGATTCTCAGTGGCGAAAAATCCGCTTCCTTCTACCGACGTTTACTGCTGGGCGGAGCCGTGGTCGGCCTGATGTTGGTCGGCATCGGTGTTCAACAAAACTTCGCCCACGATTACGCCATCGAATACAGCTTCTACCTCGGAACGTTGTGGAACTACTGGGGTAGTGTCGCTCTGGCGTTTGCCTATATCGGTTTGATCGTCGGTTGGAGTCGCGGCAACCTGTGGCCAGGATTGCAACGTCGTCTTGCTGCGGTCGGCCAGATGGCTTTTACCAATTACATCATGCACACCTTGATCGGGGTGATGGTTTTTCGGGTGTTGGGTAATTTTGGAAGTTTCGAGCGCTGGCAGCAGCTGGCGATGGTGATCGGTATCTGGCTACTGCAACTGTGGCTGTCGCCGATGTGGCTGGCGCGTTATCGCTTCGGTCCACTCGAATGGGCATGGCGTAGCCTCACCTACTGGAAGCTGCAGCCGATGAGAATCGGAAATGGTCGCCATCTGAGTGCCGTGATCGCTGGACTGGTGATCGGCATGATCGCGAACATGGCGATCATCATGTTGAACTTGGTTATTTATCCGATGCCCGAGGGTCTCAACATGGATGACCAGGAGGCCTTTAGTGCCTGGGTCAGTACTTTACCCGAGACTTCCTTTCTGTTGCCGATGGTTGCACATATGGCTCAGGCCTTCTTCGGTGGTTGGGTGGCGGCTCGACTCGGAAGCTCTCATCCGATGGCGCTCGCCATGATTGTCGGTGTGTTGTCGCTGGTGGGGGGCATCATCAATGCTCTGTCGCTGGCGATTCCGACCTGGAT
>JBBWWC010000111.1:0-8873 GCA_050256555.1 Planctomycetota bacterium
ATGGACGCTTGATGCGTACCAAGCAGATGCCTATGCAAAACGAGCTGGGAAAACGCTGACTGCCTCCGAAGCCGTCATCTGGCCAGAAAAAATCTGGCCGACTGTAGTAAAAGGTGGGTCCTGGCAAGATGACCCGGAACAATGCCGTTCAGCATCCCGACTCTCATCCAACAAGAAATGGCAAAAAAGAGATCCACAAATTCCCAAAAGTATCTGGTGGTGCACCGATGCCTTCCACGTCGGCTTTCGTCTCATCAGGCCGATGAAGGAACCGACATCTGTGGGCCCATGGTGGAACCCTGAAGTGGAATCCATCCAGCGACAGCTGCGTAACGGCTACAAGGAACTCAGAGTACCCATCCAGGAGTCAAAGAAGGAAAAGGATGAGTAAAGCCGTACAAGCTGCACTGATCTCGCTGTTTCTTGTAACAGCAACAACTCTTGCCGCTCAGGATTCGACCTGGAAGCGAACCGATTCAGATGCGCCATACGATCATCGAATCCAGTTACGAGATTCTGCCGGGCGTATCATCGATCCCGGTATTACCGAGTGGACCGCTGGTTCAAGCGGTGCAGATCTGAAGGCAACGTGCGCCCCATGCCACGATGTCGAAGCTGCCTCGGCGGGTCTTCATGGCGGTGCAGGTATCGACGGGAGACGTGGCGAACCGTGGTTCCTGATCGATCCTCGCAGTGGCACCAGCCTCCCCATTCATCGACGCTCCTGGTCGGGAATCCAGCTTCCGGCAGAACTCGATCTCGACGAATCAGCCTGGACCAAGATTTTCGGTCGACATGAAACCGGCCATGGATCCGGATCAGACTGCCTCGTCTGCCATCTCGCAACGGGATACGATTTCTCGAAACGGATCGAACGCTTCGATGCAGGAGATGCATCACGGGCTCCTTTTATCGCCGCTGGTCTTCTCGATACCAACGGGAAGTTTGATCTTCCTCGCTTCGACTCTGAAGGCCATATCAAGCTCGATCTTCTGGCAGACGCAGGAACTGCAGCATGCCTCCCCTGCCATACGGTCAGAAATCTTGAAACCGATAACAATCCGAACTGGCGACAAGACCAATGGTTTCACGACGGCGATGTGCATCTGGCAGCAGGATTGAGCTGTGTCGATTGTCACCGGTCCGGAATCGATCACCACATCGTGCGTGGATACGAAGGGGAAAAACACCCCGCTGGCACGGACGTCTCCTCATTAACTTGCCGCGGTTGTCACATGGATGAAAAGGGTGGTCATCTTGGTGCGCCGAAGCCACGCCATGCAGGTCTACCTCCATTCCATCTCGAGGAGATTCATTGCACCGGGTGCCATTCCGGTCCGGAACCAAAAGCTACTGAAATCAAACAGTGGACATCACGTGCTCATCGTCTCGGTGAACCGAGCCAGAAGCGCAACTCCGAAACTCCACCTCGGATTATCTGGGCAGGAATTGACAAGGACGAAACTGGAAAACTTGGCCCCGTACGACAGAGCTGGCCCGATGGTTGGGGTCTACTTTCGACAAATGGAACCGTTCGACCTCTCGCACCAGCACTACTGCGTCGCCCACTTCGTAAATCTCTTCGTATCCGTGCAAATTTGCGGGAAGAAGTACTGAGCAAGCTCGGTGACCAGCAGGCCACCGAAAAGATCCATGATGCTTTGACAGAAATTGGTGATTCGATACCAGGCGACGAAGTGGCCGTTTTCATCTCAGGAGGCCGTGTACTTCGTAGTGATGGGAATCAAGGCTTGATCGAGATTCCCTCTGATGTCTCCACTGCTGTGAGCTGGCCCGTTGCGCATCCGGTTAGATCGGCACGAACATCGATCGGCTCGGGCGGCTGTATCGATTGCCACTCCAGTGACAGCCGTTGGCTCTCGTCGCCGATCGCAGCAAAGACGATGCTTCCGTTACCCGGAGGCTTGGCAGTTACGAGTCCTCTGCAATCCAACATTATCGAGGAAGGCCGCTGGCGTAGCTGGTGGCTCCTCTTCGCGGGACGAGACGTCGGCAAGATTTATTTCTCACTATGCACGTGCTTGTGCATTTCTGGCAGCTTACTGGCCATCTGGCAATCTCTTGGGAGAAATCGACCATGAAAAGTCGGCTCTATACCGTGACCATGTTGCTACTTCTGGTCGCCTTACTGACATCGATTCCGGGACTACCACTGGGTGTCGATCTACGTGGTATATGGCTGCAGGCCCATCTGATAGTCGCCACCCCTCTAGCTGCATTATTGGTCGGATGGATCTGGTGTTCTCAGGGTCAAATCGTCTCACTGAAGGCGTTAGCGTGGCTCTGTATCAGTGTCGGATTGGCCTCCATCATGGTGCCGATGCTGGGTTTCACAGCAACAGAATCAACGCACCTGTGGATCGAAAGTCACGGCTGGCTGTCGTTTGTCGGAGTCGGGCTACTCGGCATTTCCGCAGCAAGAACAGCATCCAAAAAGTAGCACGCGTCGTCAGCTCAGCACCTACTTACATGTTTCGACGATAGCGGCCACCGACCTCATACAGGGCATGCGTGATCTGGCCAAGACTTGCGACCCGAACCGTATCAATCAACTCGCGGAAGATATTTCCATCTTCGAGAGCCACCTGCTGAAGTCGAGCCAGCGCCGTTTCAATATTACTGGCGTGTGACTGATGGAAATCCTTCAGATCGACAAGGCGTTGATTTTTTTCTTCGACGGTCGAACGACGCAATTCTATCTCTGCAGGCTCACCGGTATCACCATCCGGGCGAAGGAAAGTATTGACGCCGATAATCGGGATTTCACCGGTATGTTTCCGGTGTTCGTAAAGTAGCGACTCTTCCTGAATCTTCGACCGCTGATACTGTCTTTCCATCGCTCCCAGAACTCCACCACGATCATGAAGTCTACGGAATTCTTCAAGTACGGCTTCTTCGACAAGATCTGTCAGCTCATCGATGACGAATGCACCCTGAAGTGGGTTGTCATTGCGAGCAAGTCCCAACTCTTCAGCAACAATCAGCTGAATCGCCATCGCCCGACGTACAGAATCTTCGGTGGGCGTGGTAATCGCCTCATCGTAAGAATTTGTATGCAAGGAATTGCACTGATCATAGTAAGCCATCAACGCCTGAAGCGTCGTTCGTATGTCATTGAAATCAATCTCCATGGAATGAAGTGATCTCCCGGATGTCTGGATATGGTATTTCAGCTTCTGGCTACGTTCATTTGCGCCATATACATCACGCATGGCAACAGCCCAGATTCTTCGCGCTACGCGACCCAGTACCGAGTACTCCGCATCCAGGCCATTGGAAAAAAAGAACGACAGGTTCCTGGCGAAATCATCGATGGACATACCGCGAGATAGATAATATTCGACGTAGGTAAACCCGTTGGAAAGAGTAAAAGCGAGCTGCGTAACTGGATTCGCTCCCGCTTCAGCGATGTGATAACCGCTGATGGATACGGAATAATAGTTCCGCACCTGCTCCTCGATGAAGAACTGCTGAATGTCCCCCATCATTCTGAGTGCAAAATCGATTCCAAAAATACAGGTATTCTGCGCCTGGTCTTCTTTGAGGATATCAGCCTGAACCGTCCCCCTGACATTCTGGAGCACGTGGCTGTGTATTCTGGCCAGATCTTCCGGCCCCGGTTCAGAATCATTCTCTGCTCGAAATTTATCGACCTGCTGATCGATAGCGGTATTGAAATACATTGCGAGAATCATCGGCGCAGGACCATTGATCGTCATCGATACGGAAGTGCTCGGTGAACAGAGATCGAAGCCCTCGTAGAGCTTCTTCATATCATCGAGACAACAGATACTCACTCCGCTCTCGCCGACCTTTCCGTAAATGTCAGGGCGCAGATCCGGATCATCGCCATAAAGGGTAACCGAATCGAAAGCGGTGGAGAGACGCTGACTCTCTTCATTCTGGCAGAGGTAATGGAATCGTGCGTTGGTTTTCTCCGGTGGTCCCTCACCAGCAAACATTCTCTTGGGTCGCTCGTCTTGGCGGCGGAAAGGAAAGACTCCTGCAGTGAAGGGAAACTTTCCGGGCAAGTTCTCTAGCATCAACCAGCGTGCCAGATCACCTTTTCCCTCAAACCTGGGAAGCGCAACCCTGGGCAACTGGGTTCCCGATAACGTTTCAACATGAAGAGGTTCTCTGAGTTCACGATCGCGAACCTTGAAGACCATTTCATCACCGGTATAGGCAGTCGCCACCTGTGGCCACTCCTCGATGAGACTCCTGACATGAGGATCCATCGATCCGGTGATGGTCTGCGCCATCTCATCCATCCGTGCTGAAGCATCGGAATTTTCTGCGCGCAAGAGCTCGGCACTGCGTTCCAGTGCCTCCACGTCCTGAGCCGCCCGGCATGATTCCTGAGCGAATTCATGGTAGTCGTGTATCGCCTTGGAGATCTCGAGTAAATAACTCGCTCGATCCACCGGAATGATGGACGATCGTGAAGCCCCTTCGATGGAAACTCGATTCGTCACGGTTTCCCAGCGGTCTTCGTTGTCTCCGGAAAGACTACCGAGCAAGAATCGATAAAATTTCTCGACACCAGAATCGTTAAAATGACTGGCGACGGTTCCAAAAACGGGAAGATCGTCATCAGAAACATCAGGATCAAAAATGCCGCGGCTTCTCCGGTACTGTTTCCGGACATCACGAATCGCGTCTTTTGCACCGGCACGATCAAACTTGTTGAGAACCACAACGTCAGCAAAATCGATCATGTCGATCTTCTCAAGCTGTGTCGCAGCACCGTATTCAGGAGTCATCACGTACACGGAGAGATCTGCAAGTTCGGTAACCTTGCTATCTCCTTGACCGATCCCGGATGTCTCAAGAATCACCAGATCAAATCCTTCTTCGCGAACCTGCTGTAAAGCGCCCTTGATCGTAGCCGGCACCTCAACACCACTGGATCGAGTCGCAAGCGAACGGACATATGCGCGCGGGTTGTCGGCACTATTGATTCGTATACGGTCGCCCAGGAGCGCTCCACCACTGCGTCGCTTGGTCGGATCAACGCTGACAACGGCAAAACGGCGATCCGGAAAGTCATTCAAAAATCGACGTAAAATTTCATCGGTCAGAGAGGACTTGCCGGCACCACCGGTACCGGTCAGTCCAATCACGGGAACCTCGACGGGAGCTGCGGAGAGTTCTTCACCCAGCTCAACCCGGGTAATCCGTTGTGGAAGCCCAGTCCCTCGTTCCGGCGTACCATTGACGGAACCGACCCGGTCGAGCATGTCACTGATCATTCCCTCGAGACCCAGCTCTCGCCCATCCTCTGGGGAATAGATGTAGTCGATCCCATATTCATGAAGCTCGGCGATCTCTTCAGGGACGATCACTCCGCCACCACCGCCAAAGATCTTGATCCAGGCCGAATCCTTCTCGACCAGAAGATCTCGCATGTACTTGAAAAACTCATTGTGCCCTCCTTGATAGGAAGACACTGCGATGGCATCGGCATCTTCCTGGATGGCAGTATCGATGATCTCTTCAGCACTACGGTTGTGCCCGAGATGAATTACCTCTGCGCCATGGTCTTGTAGAACACGACGAATAATGTTGATGGAGGCATCGTGGCCATCGAAAAGGCTCGCTGCAGTGACGAACCGTGCCGGTCTCATCGACACTCCTGGCTCGGGAATCGGAACAAACGGGCGGAGGCGATCCCCGATGGCACCTCCGACGTGAGGCATCATCAAAGAGAAGCTGTTGAGTTTCAAGTCGAGCCGGGGGGAAGTTGGTTGTTATTCGCATGAAGTACCGTAATTCTGCGCTCCAGGTACCGAGAATGGTGCCTGTTAGCTATTCGTACGTTCTTCGTGTCTCGTACCGTTGTATCCAAAGATCTTGGACTTTCCGTCGATGAAGGTCTCCAGATGAACCGGACGACCCCAGATCTTCTCAAGATTCTCGAGAACACGGCGGGCGTAATCCAACCGCAAGGGAGTCCCGGACCATTCGTGCTTCAGCAACAATTCGCCCCGGTTTCCATAATTCCCATCCTCCACGGTGATCCGCGGACGACCGCAATTGGAAAGCTGGTCGAGAAGCTGACTCTTGATTTCGGTAAAGCCACGGCTGTCGAGAACATACTGATCATTTTGTCGATCAAACTTGTAGGTAAACATCTTGTGCTGTTCACAAAACTCTTCGGTAAGAAACTCATCGATGAACGTAATATCATTATGAGTACGCCGAACATCAAAAATCTTCTCAAGCCCTTTTCCGGTCGCTTTATCCCAGTCGCTTCGACCGTGAACATCTTCACAAGATTCCCAGTCAGAACCATGGCGGCCGGTGTCCCAGCGCTGCTGAATGTCTCTAAATAGCTCGATCCCCAGCTTGTAAGGGTTCAGCATCCCGGAACTGGAACCGAGCGTACCGGAATGGTGATCGGCATAGTCGATCAGTTCCGAAGCATCGAGGATCTTCGTCGTCATCATTGTTGAGTGCCAGAACGATGCCCAACCCTCGTTCATGATCTTGGTCATACCCTGCGGCGCAAAGTAGTAAGCTTCTTCTCGAATGATGGAAAGTACGTCACGTTGCCAATTCTTCAGCTGTCCGTAATGCAAAAGAAACTGGAGTACGTCTTTTTGCGGCTCTGAAGGGAAGTTTTCGACTTCTTCAAGCCGATTCAACTTCTCTTCTCTTTCCTGGGCCAGGGCCTCCGGAGGATTCACAAAGCCTTCCATGTAAGGCTTCACAGGAAATCGAGTTCCTTGTACATCGCCACGCTCTTGATCGTGATTTTTTGAGCTCTTGCTCTTCGAAAAATACGGAGAATACATATCGATGAGATTCTCCAGCGACAGACACACATCGACAAACTCTTCGACCGCATCGAGACCTTGTTCATCAATATGACGCCGAATCCTCACAGCATTATTCGAAATTGTGTCGACCATCTTCCGATTGGTCTTTGAAAACCAGCAGTTGTTTTTGAAGAAATCGCTATGTCCGTAGACATGAGCCATGACCAGCTTCTGATCCACCAGTGGATTACAACGCATCAAGTAGGCGTAACAGGGGTCGTTATTGATCACCAGCTCATAGATCTTCGCCAGACCGTAGGAGTATTGCTTCTGAAGTGTTTCGAATTGCATACCCCAGCGCCAGTGTGGATAACGATTCGGGAATCCACCGTACGCTGCGATCATGTTCATCTCGTCGTAATCAACGAGTTCATAAACCACTTCGAAGAAATCGAGGGAGCAATCGACCGCATATTGACGGATGATTCTTCGCCACTCTTCTATCTCAGGTGTAAGTATACGATTCTGTAACATCTCAACACCCCTTGCCAAGGAAGGTCTTGATCGAGGGGAGAATCTCATCTCTGGAGTTAATCTCCGAAAGAAGCACCTTTTCATTTTCACCAAAGGATTCGCGAAGATCCTTGATGAACTGCCCACTACCGTAGGCACTCTTCACCTGCCCGTAACAGAAGACGTTACTGAAGGGAAGAATCGTTTCCTTCAGCAGGTTCAGACACTGGGTGGTGTCATCTCCGCCCCAGTTATCACCATCGGAAAAGTGGAACGGGTAAATATTCCATTCAGATGGTGCAAAATCTTTCAGGACCAGATCCTTCGCGAGGTTATACGCACTGGAAATCTTGGTTCCGCCCGACTCTCGAACATTGAAGAAAGTGTGAGAATCAACCAGCTTTGCCTGCGCATCATGGATGATGTATCTGGTTTCCAAATTTTCATACTGACTTTTCAACCAGGCATCGATCCAGAACGATTCGATTCTGACAATATCCTTCTGCTCATTCCCCATCGAACCTGAGACATCCATCATATAGATGATCAAAGCATTTGATTGAGGAAGCGATGTTGTGTTCCAGGATCGGTATCGAAGATCCTCACGAACAGGAACCACTTGTGGTTTCTTTGGATCATAGGTGCCGGAAGATATTTGCCTTCGCAGGGCATTCTTGAAAGTTCGACGAAAATGCCTGAGCGATTCGGGACCAGTCCGATGGATTCCGGTGTAACGCTGCTTTTCGACATGAACAGCGGCATTACCACGGGGCTCAATCCGAGGTAGCTCCAATTCTTCGCCGAGAATCTCTGCCAGCTCTTCGATGGTGACATCCACCTCGAGTACATGCTCACCCGGCTGATCTCCAGCCTCTGGGCCTGCTGGTGCCTGTTCGCCACCGAGTGGTTTACCTTCTTCACCATCCCCTTGGCCGACACCGCCTTGATCGGTTTGCCCGAATCTGAAATCGGGAATGTCAATTTGAGGCAGTGGAACACTGACGATGTTCTTACCCTGGCGAGCGAGCATCTCACCCTCAGAAACATATTGCTTCAGGTTCTCACGGATCTTGCCGCGAACGATCTTACGGAACCGGTTGGCATCTGGATCGATCTTGCGCACGCCTTGGACCTTCCGATGCTTACTGCGAATCCTTGGAATCACCACGTGCAAAAATGCTCGCAACATAGTTCAGTACGTCTGTGGCGCTGTCTTCGTTGTAACCGTACTGCTCAATAAGCCGTGTTTTCACAACGTCAATCTTGGCTTGAGAATCCCTGTCCACCACATCGGAGACCAAGGATGTCAGCTTGATGGTGTCCTTCTTGTCCTCGAACAGCTTCATCTCGAGGGCTTTCTGGAGACGAGCATTGGTCGTGTAATCAAACTGCTTGTTATCTACAGCTAGCGCTCCGATGTAGTTCATGATCTCTCTACGGAAGTCATCCTTGCGGTTGTCAGGAATATCAATCTTCTCCTCGATGGCGCGCAGTAATCTTTCATCCGGATCCTCGGATTGTCCTGTATAAGGATTTCGGACCTTCTCGCGCTGCGTGTATGCCTTGACGTTGTCGATG
>JBBWWC010000112.1:0-9210 GCA_050256555.1 Planctomycetota bacterium
AGACCTTATCATTGAGGTTGACGAGGGCTTGTAGAGGTGTGTTGGGACGTATTCTTCTCGATTGACAGACTTGTCGATCAGGTGAATCAAAGATGAGCATCGTTGGATACGGAGATGTTCTGCGCCAGTAGGTGTAGAGGCTACGACGGAGATGATCTTCACCAGCACTTTCTTTCCAGCTGGTTCCGTTATAGACCACTTGCCATAAACCATCCGGTTGTGGCGGGTAAACCGGCGGACCAAACTTTTTGGCCGAGAGAATCCCACCGAGAGCGAGTGCCTGGTCTCGCATCGTTTCGGCGGAGATTCGAATCCGAGAGGCTCGCGATAGCCACCGGTTGGAAGGATCCAGTTGACGTTGAAGATCGGAGGTGTAGTTACTGCGTCGATAAGTCTGGCTGGTGACGATTCTTCGTAGCAGGGCCTTGAGACTCCACTTGTCCTCCTGTTGCCAGGTGACCGCAAGCCAGTCGAGTAGCTCGGGATGGCTTGGAAGAGCACCCTGTGTTCCTAGATCCTCCAGCGTTTCAACGAGGCCGAGACCAAACAGTTGCTCCCAGATGCGATTGACCTGAACCCGCGCAGTGAGGGGGTTCTCGGTCGAGACGAGCCATTGAGCCAGAGCCAGGCGATCGTGCTTAGCCGGGTCAGGAAGCGGATGCAAGAAGGCCGGCACATCGGAGACCACTTCTGGTCCTGGATTGAGATAGAACCCTCGCTCGAGGATGTGTGTTGCGCGCTCTTTTTCTTTGGCGAGTTGTCCCATCACGGGAACCGATACGGCTTTCGCCTCGATGGTTGCGACATTTTCTTTTCGTTGGTCGCGCTGACGTCTGTGTGGAAAAAGAATCTTACGACCTTCGCTGGAGACTTCCTTCTTCCACCAGGTTTCTAGTACTGGATCTTCTGCAAGATTCTCCGTCAACGCCTTCTTGATCGGTTCGGGAAAGAGATTTGAAGGCGATTCATTCCATTGTTTACGGAATTCCTCGAAGGAGTGTTCTGCGCTCAGATCTGTGGGTGAACTGGTGATTCGACGGACACCACCCCATTCGATGATGCCGCCGACCTGGGTCATGGCAATTCCTACGATACGTGTTCCGGCGGCGAGACCGATAATTTCAACGGGAACATCGAACTGCGCCCATTCTCCTTCTGGCGAAGTTTGACCGAGGTGCCATCGTGACGTTGTCGCATCGACTCCGTTGGTATAGGAGTTCTTTCCCCAGTATGCCCGGTGTTCCCAGACGGTTGAATCGTCGGTGCGAACCTGTAGAACCATCGTCTCGGGAGCCTCGACCATCCGGGCATCGATTCGATACCGATCTCCTTCTGCAATGACGTGAGATCTGAGAGAGGTTTCGTAGAAGACCTGACGTGTCTGCCCGGCCGGTGCTTGTTGGCGGATGATCTTTTCGATGCCCGGGGGAGCATCTTCGGGAGCATCGATCCATGGCCATGATTCTTGGCGACTATCGACCAGTTCGTGGCATAGCGGAGCCATCTCACCGTTGAAGGCGATGTTTTCGATGGTGGAAGCGACGTTTTCAGTAGCAGTTTCTGCGACTGGTTTGATCAGAAGATTTTCGGCCGCTTCCTGGTAAGAACTTTCCGCTTCCTGGAGCAGTTCTTTTGCTTCCACGAGTTGTTTCTGATCCTGCTCCTTGAGAATCTTCAGTGTTGGGAACTCGTCGTTACGATCGGCATCTTGCGTTTGGTTGAAGATGGAAAAGAGCTGGTAATACTCCCGCTGTGACATCGGTTCGTATTTGTGGTCATGACATTGAGCACAGCCGGCAGTGAGCCCCATCCATACCTGCATCGTGGTGTTCACCCGATCGACCACTGCAGCGACCCGGTATTCTTCGTCAGGTGTTCCACCTTCGTCGTTAGTCAAGGTGTTGCGATGGAAACCTGTCGCAAGAAGTGTATTTTCATCACCATCGGGGAGCAGGTCTCCGGCGATCTGGTGCAAGGTGAACTGGTCAAAGGGAAGATCTGCATCGATGGCTCTTATTAACCAATCACGCCATGGCCAGATGTTTCTGTGGCCATCTTGTTCGTAACCCTTGGTGTCGGCGTAACGTGCCATGTCGAGCCAGTTGCTGGCCCAGCGTTCTCCGAAGGAATCACTGGCGAGAAGTTCATCGATCAACTGACTCCAGGATTTTTCCGGGTCAGCTTTTTGTTCTGCGATGAAACGCGCGACTCGTTCAGGTTCAGGAGGCAGGCCGATCAGATCGAGATAGGCGCGGCGTATCAAGATTTCTGGGGGAGCTGCTTGGTTAGCGGTTAATCCGATCTCATTCAATTTTTGTGCGATCAGGGCATCGATGGGATGACTCGAGCTGGTTAGCTCTGGAATCTCCGGTATTTGCGGAGCGACGAATGCCCAGTGTTCTTGCCAGGGTGCCCCTGCCTCGATCCAGCGGCTGAGGGTTGAGATCTCTTCATCGGAGAGCCCCTCGGAGTGCTCCGGTGGTGGCATTCGATCTTCGAGGTCCTTGGTAGTGATCCGCACCAGCAGTTCTCCGTTTTGTGGATCTTGTAGATCGAGAACAGCCGATAGGCCTTCCTTGTGATCGAGACGTAGGTCGGCCTTGCGCGTCTTGCTATCAGGCCCGTGGCAGGGAAGGCACTGACGCGAAAGAATCGGGCGTATTTCGGCAGCGAACTCGGGGATGTTCTCGCCTGGTAGCGTGGGTGTGCTGGCGGTGGGATCAATACTGTCGATGGGATCCATCAAAGTGGCAAGGTTTCCGGGCGCCAGCAGGATCGACGAGATGATAAGAAGGGGCATCAAAATAGTGGCAAGCATCGGTCAACCCTCCTCTTCTCTTCTGACAGTATCACTCGCTTCTGGCACTATAACGCCATGGCTGGCGACTCTCCATCGGGTGCCCGGTGATCGTTCTTTCAGGAGATTCGAGTGCTCAACGATTCTCCAGGTCTTCAGGCGAACAGGTCTTCAGGCGAACAGGTGGTCATTTGTAGAATGCCAACAAAAAGATCGATAGGCTGGAAGTAATCGTTTCCATTCGTCTAGCACACGTTGAGCGAATCCTCCTGAAGTGACAAAGATTTCATCGCGTCCGATCTTTCGTTCGACATGAAGCCAATGTTCTCCCGGTGTGTAGTGTTTGCTGATTTCAATCAGCTCAAGATCATCGATAGTCGCACAATCACGAGAGTTTCGATGATCATGAATTCTCAATCGGTATCCTTCGAGAGGTTGAAGCGTTTCGGCAACGGAAACTCTCGATTCTTCATCGTCGAGCATTCGCTTGAGGTTTTCGCCATCCCACCAAGCTTTCTGGTGGATTCGAAGTGCGATGTTTAAACCTTCCTGATCGATCTCCAGAACCAGCATCGTGTGGATGTAATCACTGTCTAGATCCTTACCGATTTCTTCGCCGAGCAGGCGTTGTAATTTTTTTCGTTCCTTGTCTCCACGAGATAGATAACCCCATTGGCTTGAAATACGAAACGCATTGAACTTGTGGGGATGATGAAGACTGGCCCTGGCGGTCAACATGTGTGGTGCTTTTGACAGACTTTCGGCACCTTGCTTGGCCAGTTGGTCCAGTTTCCTTCGAACCTCCAACCTGGCATCGTTGAACTCGGGATCGGTCTGGACGCTGTCCTGAAACCGCTCAAAATCAGAGGGGAGGAAGTTGACTCCATCAGCAGTCATCGGTCTGAAGCCTCTCTTTGTGCTGTACCCTGCAGGGGCGGATACGTTGCCGCAGAACCCTACACGGATTAGGGTATTCCTCATCTAGTGGGTCGTACAGGTTCACCTTGAACTGGACCTCGTTCCAAACCGGGAAGGAAGCGCCAAGATGTCAGCCCCGAGTGCATTCTCGCTCAAAGAATGGATTGATGAGCATAGACACCTTTTGAAGCCTCCTGTGGGCAATCAGGTCGTCTGGGAAGATACCGATTTCATTGTGATGATCGTTGGAGGACCGAACAAGAGAAAAGATTTCCACATCAACCAGACGGAAGAATTTTTCCATCAACTCGAAGGCGATATCGTTTTACGAGTCAAGGAGGAAGGTGTCTATCGTGACATCGAGATCCGTGAGGGGGATGTGATGTTGTTGCCGCCAGGAATTCCGCACTCGCCTCAGCGAGGAGCCAATACTGTTGGCATGGTGGTGGAAAGAAAACGTCCTGAATCGATGGAAGATCAGTTCGTTGTTTTCTGCGATGAATGCGACCATCAGGTTTTCCATTCGCAATTTCACCTGGTCGATATTGTTCGCCAGCTGAAGCCATTGATGGAAGAGTTTTGGAGCGATGAAGCGAATCGAACCTGCTCCAGTTGCGGAGCTGTGGTCCAGCCTGCTGCCAAGAGCGAATAACATCGCCCCGGGGAGGGCTTCTTGTCACTGAAGATAGATCTGCACACACACATCTTGCCCAAAGAGTGGCCCGATCTTGCGAAGCGATATGGCTATGATGGTTTCGTCACCATCGAACATCATGCCCCGTGTTGCGCCAAGTTATGGAAGAACGGAAAGTTCTTCCGTGAAGTGGATGATCGTTGCTGGGATCCGGTACGTCGTCTCGCCGATTGTGATCGACAGGGTGTCGATGTTCAGGCGCTTTCGACAGTACCCATCATGTTCAGTTACTGGGCAAAGTCAGCCGATGCGCATGATCTCTCACGATTACTCAATGATCACATCGCTGAGGTGGTCAAGGATCGCCCCGATCGCTTCATCGGTCTCGGAACAGTTCCGCTCCAGGATCCTGATCTGGCCATCCAGGAGATGGAAAGGTGTGTCCAGGAGCTCGGATTTCCCGGTCTCCAGATCGGCACTCATTGCGGTGAATGGAATCTCGATGCTCCCGAGCTGTTTCCGTTTCTTGAACGGGCTGCTCAGCTGGGAGTGTCTATCTTTGTTCATCCGTGGGATATGCTGGGCGCGGATCGTCTCGGATCGTATTTCCTGCCCTGGTTGGTCGGGATGCCGGCGGAGACGAGTCTGGCGATTTGCTCGGTGATTTTTGGCGGAGTTCTCGATCGACTGCCGCAGCTGAAGATCTGCTTTGCCCATGGTGGTGGTTCTTTCCCCGGTACCCTGGCGCGGATCGAGAAGGGCTACCATGCTCGTCCCGATCTGTGTGGTGTCCATGGTTGCAGTTCCCCACGCGAATATACCGATCGTTTTTACCTCGATACGTTGGTTCATGATTCTCGATCACTTGATTTCGTGATCGATATCTTTGGTACTGATCGGCTTGCTCTGGGAACGGATTATCCATTCCCTCTCGGGGAAGATCATCCAGGAAAGATGATTGAAGAGATGGATTCTCTGACAGATGAGCAGAAGAATCGTTTGCTTGGTGGCACAGCACTTGAGTTTCTCGGTGTCGAATCCGCGATATTTCGAAGTGATGCGACGGGAGCGAACTGATGATAGATGGAAAAGAGATGAGCCGAAATGAGGCCATCGCTCTCGACGAGAGCGATCCACTGAGCAAATTTCGCGAGCGGTTTCATATTCCTCGTGGTTCGGATGGAGAACCACTCATCTATTTTTGCGGTAACTCGCTCGGCTTGATGCCGAAGGCCGTTTTCGATGACGTGAACGCCGAGCTGGAAGACTGGCGAGATCTGGGAGTGGGTGGGCATCTCGAGGCTCGTCGCCCCTGGTTGCCTTACCATGAGTCTTTTCGCGAACGTGGGGCACAGCTGGTCGGGGCCAGGCCGATCGAGGTGGTCTACATGAACACCCTGACGGCGAATTTACACTTCTTGATGGCTTCCTTTTACCGACCGGATTCAAAACGTTGCAAGATCCTCTCTGATTCTCCTGCTTTCCCTTCCGATACCTATGCTCTGCAATCTCAGGTGCGCTGGCATGGGCTTGATCCTGAAGAGGTGCTGGTGGTCCTGGAGCCTCGTGCTGGCGAGAGTTGTTTACGTGACGAAGACGTTCTTGCTGCGATCGATGAAAATCGTAACGAGCTGGCTCTGGTAATGTTTTCAGGTGTTAACTATTACACCGGACAGGCCTATGACATCGAATCGATGGCAGCGCGCTGCCAGCAACACGGAATCACATTTGGTCTCGACCTGGCTCATGCTGCCGGAAACCTCGATCTTCGGTTGCATGATCATGGTGTCGATTTCGCCGCCTGGTGTACCTACAAGTACGGCAACTCCGGTCCGGGAGCGGTGGCAGGAGCTTTTGTCCATGAGCGACACGCTCATGATCAGGAGCTGGTTCGATTGGCCGGCTGGTGGGGTAATGATCCGGCGACTCGATTTCGGATGGATGAGAACCCGCAGTTCGTTGCCCAGCCGGGGGCGGAAGGATGGCAGGTTTCGAATCCTCCCATCTTCTCGATGGCTCCTCTGCATTCGTCGCTGACCATTTTCGAGGAAGCAGGGATGGATGCCCTGCGCGAGCGATCGATCCGGCTGACCGGTTATCTGCAGCAGCGGATCGAGGCGATCGGTTCGAATCATTACCAGATCATCACCCCGAGTGAATCACAGCGACGCGGTGCGCAGATTTCCATCCGTGTGCTCGGGGATGCAAAGGCACTACAAGCAGCCCTTGAAAAGGCCGGTGTGGTGACCGATTTCAGACCGCCCGATGTTGTGCGAATTGCCCCGGCTCCGCTCTATAACACCTTTGAAGAGATTCATCGCTTCTCTGGAGTGCTGGAGAACGAGGTTCGTGTCGAGACCGGACGAGGGGGCGACTGACATGACATCGCGTCACGTCATCGTTGTCGGGGGAGGGTTAACCGGTGCATTGGCAGCGTTGGCCCTGGCCCGCGATGGCTATCGTGTCGATCTCTATGAACGTAGTGGAGATATTCGCGAGGCGCAGGTCGTTCATGGCAGAAGTATCAACCTCGCCATCTCGGTTCGAGGATTGACCGGTCTGGAGCGAGTTGGATTGCGTGAGCGTGCTCTGGAGATGGCTGTTTCGATGCGTGGCCGTCGGATGCATGCTTCTGATCGTTCGGAAAAATTCCAGCCTTACTCTGCCAATCAAGATGAAAACATCTACAGCATCTCTCGTGGTGGATTGAATCAGCTCCTCATCGAGGAAGCGGATCGCGAAGAGCTCGTCTCTCTACATTTTCATCGCAGATGTATCGGAGTCGATGCGGAAGCGGGTAGCGTTACATTTGTCGATGATCGAAGTGGTGAGAAATTTGAAGCCAGTGGCGATCTGGTGATCGGTTCCGATGGGGCCTATTCAGCAGTACGTCAGCAGTTGATGTGTGGTGACCTTTTTGACTTTGATCAGTCGTATCTGAGTCATGGCTACATGGAGCTTTACATTCCGGCGACTGCCGAAGGCGATTTCCGCATCGAAAAGAACGCCCTTCATATCTGGCCGCGTCGATCCTTCATGATGATTGCGCTTCCCAATGACGATGGTTCTTTCACCGGAACCTGTTTCTGGCCGCTGAAGGGGGAGTTTTCTTTTGCTGCCCTGAAAGATGCGAGCCAGGTACGTCAATTCTTTGATCGGTGGTTTCCAGACGTTCCGGAGCTGGTGCCCGATCTACCAGAGCAGTTTCTGGCTGCCAGTCCCTCGTCTCTGGTCACGATCCGCTGCAAGCCGTGGGTGGTCGGGAAGACGGTGCTGGTAGGAGATGCTGCTCATGCCATCGTGCCTTTCTACGGCCAGGGAATGAACGCTGGTTTCGAGGATGTCCGGATTCTGTGCGAAGAACTGGAAAAGAACCGAGATGATCCAGCCGCAGCACTTCGTAGTTATGAAAATCTGAGGATCGAGAATGGCAACGCGATTGCCGATCTGGCGATCGATAACTTTCATGAGATGCGCGATCATGTTGCCAGTCCGATGTTCTTGCTGGGCAAGAAACTGTCAAATCTACTGCAGCTTCTGGTTCCAGGCTGGTACCGTCCGTTGTATTCGCTGGTGTCCTTCTCGAATACGCCGTATTCGGAGGCGATAAAGATCGCCCGGCAACAGAAGAAGATGATTCGGCTCGCCATGACCATCCTCGTCGGTGGTATTCTGGCAGCCATCACGATCGGGAGAATGTCATGACCTTGACTTACCACGACTACCTTGAGATCGAGAAGCTTCTCGGAATCCAGGTGCCACGTTCCGAACCTCCGGAACATGACGAGACTCTTTTCATCATCATTCACCAGACCTACGAACTGTGGTTCAAGCAGTTTCTTCATGAGATGGATCGAGCCGAACAGTGTCTTGATGGCGATGATCTCTGGGGTTGCATCGCAACACTCAAGAGAATGCGGATGGTCATGAAAACGTTGGTTCAGCAGGTCGACATCCTTGAAACGATGACGCCGCTTTCCTTTGTTTCGTTTCGAGATCGACTCGAGACGGCCAGTGGATTTCAGTCGATTCAGTTCAGGATTCTTGAATTCCGTCTCGGACACAAGCGTGCCCGCATGCTCGAGAGTGTAGCCGAGGGAGTTCCTTTACGGGATGAACTGGCTGCTGCTTTCGAGGCGCGTTCCTTACAAGATGTTTTGCATTCGTTTCTTTCACGCAATGGGTGTGAGATTCCCGACGAGGTTCTCGAGAGAGATGTACGAGAGCCGATCGGTCCGAGCGAGGCAGTTCAGGAGCAGTTATTGCATCTCTACCGCGAGAAACCGGATTATTCGGTTCTCCTCGAGCTACTTACCGATCTCGATGAAGGTCTACAGGAGTGGCGTTATCGTCACGTGAAGCTGGCCGAGAGAACCATCGGAACCAAGATTGGTACCGGCGGTAGTGACGGTGTCGAGTTTCTCAAGCGAACCCTGTTCCAGCCGCTATTCCCAGATTTGTGGGCGATCCGTTCGCGGATGTAGAGGTGAATCGTGAGCCTGATCGATATTTCACCGAGTTTGACTGCTTCGATCGCGGTATTCCCGGGCGATTCGCCGCTGACGCGTGAAGTACTGCTCGATCTAAGAAACGATGACAATCTGACCCTGTCGACGCTTCGTTCGACGGTTCATATCGGCAGCCATCTCGATGCTCCCAGTCACTACGATGTCGATGGTGTCTCCATCGAACAGGTCGAGCTGGAGCGCTGCATCGGTCCCTGCGAAGTGATGCGTGTCGATGTCGAGCGAGGATCGGTGATCGAGGAATTGCCGCGAGATCCTCGCGAGGAACGATTAATTCTTGCCACCGGAACTCACCCGGATCCTGAACACTGGGGCGGAGACTTTGCCGGTATCGA
>JBBWWC010000113.1:0-1715 GCA_050256555.1 Planctomycetota bacterium
GCATGTAGGGCTTGCCGATGAGACTGAGGATCAGGATTACCCATTTCAAGCACTTTTAGATACGTCTGATTCAAGCATGATAGCTTCTTACGAGCGGCGCTGGCGAGTTCAGAAAGATCTCGTCGATCGAATCATTTCGATTGGTGGCGCCAGCATTGAGGAGCTGGAGATCGACAAGCGGCAAAAAGGACGTGCCGGTTCGTCGAAGCGTAGTGATGACGGTGGCGTCCTCAAGTTTCCCGTTTCATTGAGAGCTTCGGTTCCCGCTTCACGGGTTGGTGGGATTGTTGACGGATTGTTGCGCCATAACTTCATCGATTTTGAGGTTCGTCATCTGGCGATGGCGAAAGATCGGGAATCTTTGGTCTACAATGTCGTTGAACAGTTAGAAGACGGTAGTGAGGGGCTCGATTCGGAACCCCCCGTCCGTTTGTTGCTGGAACTTGACGTGATCGAAGGCGTCGCTAACACGGATACCGAGTAGGAACGAGGCTAGGGAAGTGCAGAACATCGACAAGATTGCCATCGCTCTGGCGGTTCTGATCCTGGTCGCGGGGTTTTCTATCTCTGCGTTGATGCCGGATCAGGGAGGGGATTACTCTTCCGCCATAGATGAAGCCAATGACAAAATAGAGCAAAGTGCTGCCGAGCAGGACTTGGGGGATCGGACTCCTCCTTCGGTCGAAACGACAGTCAAGAATGCCTTCTCTTTTCAGGGCGACACCGTGATCCCGGAATGGGCTTTTTATCGCCGCCCTGCTCGTTTGGAATTCTTCAAGACCGAGATTGTCCTTCCTCCTTCATTGATGGCCGCTCGTATTTCGACAGTCAAAGTGAATCGGGATGCTGATACAAAAAACACCCAGCATCTGGTCGCCGGGCGTCACGCCATTTTTGAACGAGCGGAAATCGTCTCTTGCACCCTCGAGGTGAAATCAGGAGATGACGGTGCATGGGAGAAACTCGCTACCGTCCCGAGTCCGGTCTCTGGTGGTGATTTCATGTTAGTTGCAGATGGGTTGGAGGCCGGCAGGTCTTACAGCTATCGGATTGTCACGCGGGGAGTTTCGACCAGCTCGATTGCTTTCGCTGGTGGCGCCGATCTAGTGAGCACTGAAGCGAGCGGAGCGATTCTGTATCCAGCAGATTTTATCTGGCGCGTCAGTGGTGCGCAGATTGGTCGACTCGATAGCGCTGGTAGCTTAATCCCAGGCCGTGTGACGGCTCAGTACTCTTACTGGGATTGGGAGTCTGGCGGAACCAAA
The DNA here is from genome assembly GCA_050256555.1 of Planctomycetota bacterium. Lineage (GTDB taxonomy): Bacteria > Planctomycetota > UBA8108 > UBA1146 > UBA1146 > UBA1146. The sequence continues at coordinate 1,266 of JBBWWC010000113.1, forward strand.
CGCAGCACCAAGATTATCTCGGAGCCCGCAGAAGGACAGGTCGGTAAAGAATTGTTTGCGACCGGGTACCATCTGGAGCGAATTCAAGACACGGCTGATGGCCGCGTCGTGGTTTTAAAGAATGCGACGGGAAACCGTCTTTACCTCAAGAATAACGAAGATCCATTACCGTTAGATCCCGCTGGTTGGGAAAACATGGACAATGATCCAGCAGTGGGGACTGCAGAAACGGATGGGGCGGAAGAGCAAACGAATGCCGAAGAGGCTTCAGAGCCGACCGAGCCGGTAAAACCCACGCGACCACGATCGAGTGGCGGTGGACTTTTCGGAGGCGACGACCGGTAAAAGGAAACAGGTGTGGTGAACGGGGCGGTTGTTGCCGTGCCCGAACGGAGGGAGAGAGGCTCTCGTGAGTCTCTCCGACTGGAATCGGAAAGAAATGGAGAACGG
>JBBWWC010000114.1:0-9912 GCA_050256555.1 Planctomycetota bacterium
ACTGCTGATTTGCTCGACCAAGCTCCTGATTTGAAGTGCATCTGCCGGGCTGGCGCTGGCGTCGACAACATTGATTGCGATGCTGCTGCTGATCGCGGAGTACTGGTCATGAACACGCCCTCTGCTAATTCAAATGCTGCCGCCGAACATTCGGTCGGCTTGATGTTCGCACTGGCCAGAAATATTCCCCAGGGACATGGCAAGATGTCTTCTGGTGGGTGGGATCGTAAGAAACTGGTCGGGATTGAGCTCGAGGGGAAAACCCTGGTGGTCATCGGGCTGGGCAAGATTGGTCAGCGTGTTTGTCGCAAGGGTAGTGCCCTCGGTATGACGGTGATTGGGTGTGACCCTTACGTCAACGAAGCGGATACCCGAGCGCTCGGCGCTGAGTTCGCTGAACTAAACGATGCACTGGCGCAAGCTGATTTCATTTCTCTTCATCCTCCTCTCAACGATGCGACTCGCGGTATGGTCAATGACGATTTCATCGCTAGTTGTAAGGACGGGGTTCGGATCGTCAATGTGAGTCGTGGACCGGTGATCGATCAGGCTGCATTGATCCGTGGATTAGATAGCGGCAAGGTCGGTGGCGCCGCCCTCGATGTATTTTCCGAAGAGCCACCCGCCGAAGATGATCCGTTCAGGAATCATCCTGGAATCATCTGTACTCCCCATCTCGGGGCATCGACGGTGGAAGCTCAGGATAACGTCGGGACCCAATCTGCTCATCAAGTGGTGGCGTATCTCAGTGAGGGTCAGGTCGAAAACGCAGTCAACGCACCGCGTCTTTGAACGCGTCTTTGAACGCGTCTTTGACTGCATCTTTTGAGTGACACGAACTGGCGCCTGTTTCCCCGATCCATGAGAGCCTCTGAGCTCCGACACCGGGTGCGACGGACATTTCCCTACAGGTCTTCTTGATGGCTTGGCGGTTTGCTCTGACTCGGCCAGGGATCCTGTCGCTGTGATTTCTCATGAGTGGGGTAGAGCTTTTCCAGACGTCGGAGAACCGTGATGGCATCGGCGGGTCTTCGTTGTCGGTGGACCAGAATCTCACTGGTGACCCACAGCACGTGAGCGTGGGCTGACCCTTCCGGTAGAATCTCATCGAGGAGGCGAGCATGGTAAAGCGCCCGTGAGTTTGCATGGGCCGCCAGAGCCAGCTCCATCGCCTTCAGATTGAGGATCGCATCGAGCGGTTGTAGACGTAACTTTTCCTCTAACAGGCCAAGATTTAGCAGGTGCTGGCGAGTTCCTCCCCAGCCTGGGCGGCTGCGCCAGCGCCACAGTAACGGACTGCTGTCGTGGGGTTCTTCCCGCGCTCTCATGGCGATTCTGAGGGTCGCTGGTAGAGAGAAGAGCATCGCCGCAGTTGCGAGGGTGACCTTGACCAGGGGGTGGATCGGCAACTGGAGTAAAATGGCGCACAAGATGGCAAAAGAGATGATCAAGATGAAGAGAAAAATGGCACGAGTGGAGCGTTTGTGACCCAGTGTCGGTTTTGTATCGAGGATTACCAGAAGTGCCATTGCTGTCATGGCGCACAGGAAAGTTGGAGTCAGCGCAAGAGTGATGGACGCAAGCAAGGGTACCTCCGGGGGGAGGAAATGGTTGAATACGGGTGCTTTGTGGCGTTCACCCTGTTTTTACGCAACGTAATAAGTCCCCCAGGATAAATATTATCCTGGTTCACCGACTGCGCCAGCATTGATCTTGAGTCGCTGTTTCTGATTCTCAAGTCGGCTTTCCTCGATGGATGCGAGAGTTTTGCTTGTGACATCTGCCGTGGGGTATTTGCCGTCGAAGCAGGCCGCACAGTAATCCAGTTTCGAGCCGGTGTTCTTGACCGCTAAACGAAGGTCTGCGATTTCCTGGTAGATCATGGCATCGGCACCGATGCTTTCAGCGATTTGCTCATCGGTTCGATCGGTGGCGATCAGTTCTCCCCGGGTCGACATGTCTACACCGTAGACGCAGGGATGCTTGACCGGAGGCGAGCAGGAAGCGAAGTAGACCTTGCGTGCGCCGGAAGCTCTGGCGAGTTCGACGATCTGGCGAGACGTGTTGCCACGAACAACGCTATCATCGACCAGTAGTACATCCTTGCCGGAAAATTCGCTTTCGATGGCGTTTAGTTTTCTCCGGACGCCCGAAGTTCTTTCACCCTGGCCTGGCATGATGAAGGTACGGCCAATGTAACGATTTTTGACCAGGCCCTCACGGTATTCAACGCCAATCTCTCTGGCCATGGTACTGGCGGCGGTGCATGCGCTGTCGGGTACAGGGATTACCACATCGGCATGAAGCCCCAAAGCGTTCCATTTCTGGGCCAGTTGCGTGCCGAAGTTTCGACGTGCTTCGTAAACGCTGACGTCATCCAGAATGCTATCGGGGCGAGCGAAATATACCTGCTCGAAGATACATGGATTGTGGATCGACTTGCTGACCTGGCGTCGCAGTGGCTCCTGGCCAGGGATGAAGATTACGGCCTCGCCGGGGCCGATGTTCTGGATGTCGGTGCAGCCGAGGATTTCGAGAGCAATATTTTCGGAGGCGCAGGCCCAGCTTTCTTCACCGTTCTCAGAGCGACGGCGCCCCATCAACATCGGGCGGATCCCGTTAGGATCACGGAAAGCGACCATACCCAGCCTGGCGATGAGGCTGACGACTGAGTAGGCACCATGGATTCTTGCCAGTACTTTTTCCAGTGCTTCAAAGACCGAATCGGGATCGGGATCGACTCCGCCTGTTTCAGAAAGTTCTGCGGCGAAGGTTGAGAGAATCAATTCGAGATCACAACTGGACTGGAGAATCCGGCGCTTATTTTTGCGTAGCCAATTGCTGACTTCTTCAGCATTGGTGACATTGCCATTATGTGCCATGGCGATGCCATATGGGTAATCGACGAGGAAGGGTTGAGCATCTTCGGAACTGGAACCGCCGAACGTTGGGTAGCGGACCTGGCCGATTCCCCAGGGGCCAGTGAGTCGTTCCATGTTCTTGCTGCGGAAGATATCCCTGACCAGGCCATTGCCTTTTTTCAGGTGAAAATTCCCATCATAGGAAACGATTCCTGCAGAATCCTGTCCACGGTGCTGGAGGCTGACGAGAGCCTCATACACCTCATGACAGGCATTACCTGGAGATCCGATGACACCGTAAAAACCGCACATAGCACTCTCGTTTCGACTGAGGTCTTGCGGAGAATCGTTACCGTTCGATATCCATGAGAAGCGGAGGATATCCCCTCGATGGCCTCCTGACGAGGGATCGAATCGGTCCGGTTGGCAAGAATTTGAGAAGGATGTCACTCTTCTCTGTGCGACGAGGGTTTCCCCGTTGCCCCGGGGCTCCCCCCGGATGTGGAGATTTTGAAATCAGGCAGCCGGAGTGTCGTTGTTTAGTGTGCTGGAAGAGGAAAAGGCCGGCTGCCTGAACTTTCTCCTGGATGTGGCGTTGGCTGCTTCTGGGCCTGATTCTCCTCCCTCCTGACCGCCATCTCTGGCGGGTGACCGGGTAACCGTGGTGTGGATACTGCCGGTCACCCGTCTCCCTTTTTCCGGAAACTGCAGGAATTGCCCCCTTTTATCGCAGATCCACACGTCTATCTGTAGTATCGTGGATCTCCCGCATGAAAGTTCTCTCCCGCCGGAGAGGTTCGGATTTCTTGTTAGAAATACACCAGTTGGCTAGCTCCAGTGGAGCGGTCTCGACGGCAATTTCGTGTACGGGTGTAAAAAAGTGGCCTCGAGCGTCGATTTTCTGCATTTCGCATCTGCGGAAACTGGGCAGATTTTCCCCACATTCTTTTCAGCGAATCTCCTCGAGCAGGAAGCTCGCTCGTCGCGTTCGGGATCTCGAATGCGTGATCTACCGTGCTGGCATGGATCTGGCCAGGAGAAGGGGGGGGGCGAAGTGACTCAATCTACGAGAGTGCCAAAGCAGATTCTTCTGGTCGCTGACGAGAAGACAAAACTTCGGGATTTACGGCCATTGATCGAGGAATCGTGTCAGTGCTCAGTGCAAGTGGCGGGTGATTTACAACAGATGGTTGAGATTCTTGAGTGGAATGACATCGATCTGGTTCTCTGTGATTTGAAGCTGACTGGATTCGGCGGCGAGGAAGTGGCTCGACAGGTTCGTGATTACGATACCAACATCCCTGTCATCTTCTTTACTGAGAAAAGCAATCGGCAGGAGAAGCTCCGACTTCTTGAGGCTGGTGCATGGGACTTTGTGACCAAGGATTTCGGAGACCAGAAGCTCGGAGACCAGAAGCTCGGAGATCAGAAGCTCGGAGATCAGAAGCTCGGAGATCAGAAGCTCGGAGATCTGGAGGCGTTGCTGATTTCCATCGAGAAAGCCTTTGCTCTTCTGGAGAGAAAGCGCACCAAGTCTCGACGCATTATCGCCAAGGACCGGCAGATGAAGAAGGTCTTCTCGGTGGTCAAAAAAGTAGCCGAAGTTCCTTCTACGGTTTTGATCCAGGGAGAGCCAGGAACCGGAAAAGAACTGATCGCTCACGAAGTCCATCAAAAGCGTAATGATTTCCTGCGTCGCCAGAGCTCTGCTTTTTCCGAGAAGGATCACCCGTACCTGGCCGTGAATTGTGGGGCTCTGTCTCGGACCTTGCTCGAGAGTCAGCTCTTTGGTCACAAAAAGGGTTCCTTTACGGGGTCGGTCTCCGACCAAGATGGTGTATTCGTGGCGGCTCGCAGCGGCACTTTATTTCTTGATGAGATCACGGAGCTTGACCTGGATCTGCAGGTCAAACTGCTAAGGGCTATTCAGGAAAAGGAAGTTACTCCGGTCGGCTCAACAGTTGCGGTTCCGGTCAAAGCGCGTGTCGTGACAGCGACCAATCGTCCGATTCAAGATCTGGTTCGGGATGGGAAGTTCCGCGCAGATCTTTACTACCGGATCAATGTGGTGACGATCGAGATTCCGCCACTGAGGGATCGTAGATCAGATGTCCAACCACTGGCGGAGCATTTCCTCAAAGAAATTTCGCAAGAATATAACTGCCCTTCCCGGGAGTTGGCTCCGGAATCGATCCAACTGATGGAGAAGTATTCATGGCCGGGAAATGTTCGTGAGCTTCACAATGTGATCGAACGTTCTTTTGCTCTTGGAGAAGATCCCACTCATATCAATCCCGCGGATCTACCGCTGGAGATTCGTTCTGGAGGAGCCAGTTTAGATCCGTTGTCTGGCTTTCAATCGGCGATCAAGGGGATCGGGGAATCGGTAGATCAGCCTTCGCAATCCAGACGTGCACTTGAACAACGAAATAGAAATGGTTTCACCATGGATAAATTTCTCACTTATGACGAACTGGTGGCAGAGCATATTCGACAGGCGCTCGTGAAGACCCGGGGGGTCAAGAGTCGAGCAGCGAATCTGCTTTCCATCGACAGGAATCGACTTTACCGCTTGATGGCGAAGTATCAGATTCAGCGGGAGCCCTCGGAAAGTCTTGAGTCAAAATAGAGCTTTTGCACGAAGACGTGGCATCTGCTCTAACTTCTTTTGAAGCTGAGGGTTATTCAGTTTTCTGTTCAAAATTGAGCAATTGGCCGCTACCGGTCGATCGTCATGAACTATGCGTATCTCTTTTGATTTTAGCGGTTTACGTTTTGTTGCGCTGGTTGGCCTCTCTCTTGCTTTTATTTTTATCGATGACGTGAGCTTCTTGCCGTGGTTCGCCACAGAAACTGTTGAGTGAGTCGCTCAAGTGAGTCGTGTCTAAAAAATTGGAGGGGATGATGTTTGTCAGATTTCGGCAACTTTTGGCGGGCGCGCTTGAAATCTAGACATCTCCCTTCTCTTTAATTTATTTCGCACTCGATGGGTGAGAGTGGAAAATCGGTACTGACCTGCTGCGGAGCAGATCTTGTGGCCGGATGGAAATTGTGCTGACGCTGAGCCGCAGCAGCGTCACCCCTGAGCCTGGCCTCATGGCCTCATGGCCTCATGGTCTCATGGCCTCATGGCCATCGAGTCGTTGTAAGATGTTTTAAAATTGTGGTTTATGGATTTTCATGGACGATTTCACGGCAACTGCTATGCCTGTCAGTCATGCCTTTTGTCTTTGTTTATCATGATTTGGGTTTACAATCGGGAGTAGTTGAAAAACCATTTCTCAGCCATTTGCCTTTAAATGCTGATTTTGAGGCGTTTTGATCCAGGCTGCAGGGTTTACCAACCTTGAAGAAGTGCATACAAAGTGAGGTCTTTCGATGAAGTGCAGACACAAACTGAGCTGGATTCTCCTTCTCGGAGTGTTGAGTTTGACCCTATCGGGTCGAACCGTCTCTGCGCAAGCTCCGCTGCTGGAGCTCGGTGACGTGGTGGTCTTTCCCGGTCAAACCGGCGTCGAGGTCCCCGTCTCATTGTCGGCGATCGATTCGGTCAGTGGAGTCCAGGTCGGAATCGCTGTCGATCCCGATCGGATCATTCTTCAGCAACTGGATCTTTCCGGAAGCATCCTGGAAGCGATTTCGGTCGAGTTTCTCGAAACTAGCGTCGATGCCGAGGAGGGGGAAGCGACCCTTTCCGTGATCATCGATGGAAGTGCCCCCTACGATCAGTCTCTTCCGGCACCTGATGCAGTGTTGCTCGGGACCCTGATCATCGATGCTTCGAGTTGGTTAGTCCCGACCAATCTGGAACCGCTGGCCTTCACCGATGGGGTTGGAGAGCCACCGATCGATAATCTCGTCATGGTCGATGGGGCATCGGTGATTCCAGATCTTCAAGACGGGACCCTCGCAGTGATTTCCCAGAACGTGTTGCTGGCGCAATCGACCAGCGGTAGCGCTGCTGCTGGAGAGATTGATCACGAGATCAGCTTGCGAGGTTATAACGTCGAGAATCTGCAAGGATTTTCTAGCGCCATGTCTTTTGATCCACAAGTTCTATCCTGTTCCTCGGCCTCGATTGTTGACACCATTACCGAGGTGGCAGGAGCTGAATTCGTCGAGGAAGTCATCAATAATGATGCGGGGTACGTGATCCTTGGTGTTTTGCTCGACATACTACCGCCCTATTCTGGACAGGTAATTCCGGCGACAGGAATCGAGATGGAATTCGCCCGTTTCTACTTTGACGTGAGTACCGAATTGACTTCTTCTCTCGAGACGGAGCTTCGATTTGAAGAGAATCTCGGCAGTCCACCCATCAGCAATGTTTTTGTGGCGCAGAACCAATCGATTGCGCCAGTCACGATCGATTTGACTCTCCCGGTAGCGGTCAATGGGATCTTTCTCAGAGGCGATGCGGATTCCAACCTGCGACTGGACCTGGCCGATGCGATTATCAATCTGGTTTACATGTCGAATGCTTGCCCTGAATGCCCGATACCGGTTTGTCCCAAGGCCCTGGATGTCAACGATGATGGACGAATTGATATCGGAGACGGAATCCAATTGCTGAACTTTCTCTATCTGGATGGTCAGCCCCCTCAGCCCCCTTATCCTGAGGCGGGTATAGATCCGACCCCTGACGCCCTCGAGTGTCTTCTGTAGCCCAGGCCTTACCCGTCGGCTGCTGCTGATCGACCCGATTGGTCGAATTCGAGGTTCCGGGATATCCTTCTTGGGGCTCAAGAGCCCCTGGAGGAGCAACTCTTGAACCCTTCCCCCTTGACTCCAAAAGAGCCCGTTGATTCGGTTCAGGCCTTCTTCCGTGTTCTCGGAGGAGACCTGTCGGGCGGTGTCTTTCACCTGACCACCGATCCTGCCGTGATCGGTTCCAGTCATGAAGTCGCACTCCATCTCCCTGATTCGACGGTTCAGGATCGACATGCAGGGATTCGATATCATCACGATTCGTGGCAGATTCATGATCTTTCCGGAGAAGGAATCGTTATCAACGATATCCCGACTTGCCAGAGGGTGCTGTGTGGCGGTGAGATCCTGCGGATCGGCAAAACCGAACTTCAATTCACTCTTGAAGATCCACGAAGAGCAGAGGTTCAGCGTTTTCCCGTAAAAGATCGCACTGGAAATCAACCTGGATCGGAAGAGGATTTCAGGGTGCTGCTGGAGCTTCGAGTCGAGAAAGGGGATCCCAAGGATCAAGGGCGTGGGATCTCCATTGCTCATGGACCCGGCTTCGTCATCGGAAGATCGAAAGATGCTGATTTTTCCATCCATGATCATCATGCGAGTCGGATGCACTGTCGGATCGAAGCCCTCGATTCGGATGTGCTATTGCTCGATTTGAAGTCTCTCAACGGGACACACCTCGAGGGTCGTCAGGTGACGAATGCAGCGTTGAGACCGGGTGATCTGATTGTGGTGGGGCGGACGGCGATACGCTGTCTCAAGAGCTGATAGATTTCAGGGGCGAGGATGGTAGCGCGAGTGTGACTCGCGAAGTTTTCGCCGATCGACATGAGTGTAAATTTCTGTGGTTCGAATGTCGGCATGGCCGAGTAGCTCCTGGACTTCACGAAGTCCTGCGCCACCTTCGAGAAGATGTGTTGCGAAGGAGTGCCTTAGCATATGCGGGCTCACGGACTGGCTGAGCCCGGCCGCTGTTGCTGCTTGTTTGAGAATTTCCGCAACGCTTCTTCGATGCATCGGTTGTCCTCGTACTGAAAGAAAGACCCGGTCTGGTCCTTGTGGAATCATCTGTCGTTCTTTTTCTCGGTACTCACGGATCGCAAGCAGCGCTCTATCTCCAGCGGGTACGATCCGCTCTTTCGATCCCTTTCCACGACAGCGAAGAAAGCCTTCCTCGAGAAAGATGTCCGATGGGCATAGATCACACAGTTCAGAAACTCTCAGGCCAGTGCTATAGAGCAGTTCAGTGATGGCCCGATCTCGGAGGGGGAAGCGACTGTTTTTTGTGTCTCCGGCGGCCTGGATCAGCTTCTCGACGTCAACCAGAGATAGAGTGTGAGGGAGTCGGCGAGGTTCTCGAGGCGATTCGATCAGGTCTGCAGGGTTCTCTTCGAGCTGATCTTCCTGGACAAGAAAGCGGAAGAAGCTGCGAATTGAGGAGATTTGTCGCTGCCGACTTCGAGCGCCGATACCTTCTTCCAGGAGCTGATGAAGGTGCTCCTGGAGGTGTCTACGACGAATTCCGCCGGGGAAATCGATCTTCTGTTGGTGGAGCTGTTTCAGCAGCCTTTGAAGATCCCGGCGATAGGCAGCGAGGGTGTTTTCGGCCAGGCCCCGCTCGACACGGAGGTAATCGAGCCATTGCCGGACCGAGTCAGGAAGAGAGTCCTCTCCTGAGAGCCCTTGCGGGACCCTTCCGTGCTTCATAAAATCCGCTGCCTTTCCGGGGTGGTTTGCTTTTCTCGATCGGGCACTGGATCCATAGTTCAGGCTACTGGGTTCCTGTGAGAAAGGCCAACGTTGGTTGCTCTGGGGACGAGGTTGCTGGACGGTCGATCCGAACAGCGGAGACTGGACAGACAGGACATATAGCACTCATTTGAATGCCGGAGATCGATGGCCAAGAAAAAATACACGAAACGTGAGCTGGAACCTTTTCGCAAGCTCCTTCTTCAACATCGCAACGTTGTCACTGGCAACATGTCGAGCCTTGATGGCGAGGGACGTGGATCCAGTGGTGACGAGGGAGATCTTAGTTCGGAGAATTTTGAGATCGAACTGACCCTCACTGCGATGCAGAGTGAAACCAATCTAATTCAGGAGATCGATGAAGCTTTGAAGCGTATCGATCTGGGAACTTACGGGGTCTGTGAGGATACCGAAGAGTTGATTCCTATCCCTCGCCTCCAGGCGATTCCGTGGACACGTTTATGTGTTCAGGCGCAGGAGAAACGGGAGAAGTCCTGAACGCCGATTCACCGGCTTCGGCAGCGTCGGGAAGTGATCCTTCCCAGGTCAGTTTAGCGATGAGAATTCCCTGCCCACGCGGAGTTCTGGAGCTGAG
>JBBWWC010000115.1:0-5498 GCA_050256555.1 Planctomycetota bacterium
CATGCATCACATTGGCCGGCATGATTGCCATTTACTGGCAAGCATTCCGCTTGAAAATGAAACGTATCAAACAAATTCCTCACCCAGATTTCCTCGCAAAAGAATCCATAAAAAAACAAAAGGCTGCGACCCGATGATCGACAAAACTGCACAACAGAAATTCCAGGACCATCCTCCCGCAAGCGGGAATCTCGCCCCAGCTGGTGGAATGGCTCGTTCACTCGTCTTGAAAACTCTCTCACGGATAGCTTCCGGTGAACTGGACATCGTCGAGGGGACTTCTCGACAACGTCTCGGAAAGAACTCCGAAGATGGTCTTCAAGCTGAAATCATCGTCGAAGATGCACGCTTCTACAGAACCACGCTGGTACGTGGTTCTGTTGGCGCAGCCGAGGCTTACATAGCGGGTTGGTGGAAAACACCAGATCTGACGGCAGTCATTCGCATACTCGCAAGAAACCTCGACGCTCTCGACTCCATCGACAGTGGCTGGCAATGGCTGTCAAAACCTCTTTTGTGGGCCTACCACCTGCTGAACTGGAATTCTTTTTCGGGAAGTCAGAAAAACATATCTGCCCACTACGATCTATCGAATCAGTTCTTCCAGCTAATGCTCGATCCAACGATGTGTTATTCCTGCGGAATCTTTAAAACACCTGACTCCAGTCTTGAAGAAGCCAGCATCGAAAAAATGGACAGGCTGTGCAGAAAGCTATACCTGCAACCTGAAGATCACCTACTCGAAATCGGAACCGGTTGGGGTGCTCTGGCAATCCATGCCGCAAAAGAATACGGCTGTAGAGTTACCACTACCACCATCTCACGAGAACAACACGATCTGGCCAGAACTCGAATCGATGAATCGGGCCTGCAAGGTCAAATCGATCTCCGATTTGAAGATTATAGAAAGCTGACCGGAACATACGACAAGATCATCAGTGTCGAGATGATAGAGGCGATAGGCCGAAGACAATTCGGAACCTTCTGGAAAAAATGTGGTGCTCTTTTGGCCCCCGGTGGCCGACTCGCGCTTCAATCCATCACGATACAAGATCACCGATTCGAAACCGCTTCTCGTGAGGTTGATTTCATCAAACGGCACATCTTTCCAGGATCTTGTATTCCCGGGGTCTCGGCCTTGCTCGCTGCAGCAGCCAGCAATTCAGACCTGCGATTGGTACACATGGAAGAAATCGGATCTCACTATCCGAAAACACTGGCTACCTGGCGAGATAATGTATTTTCACAGCTCGATACCATCAAAACATTAGGAATGGATCAAAGATTCATCCGGCTGTGGGAATTCTACCTCTGCTATTGCGAAGGTGGTTTTATCGAGAGGACCATTGGAGATGCCCAAATGATCCTCGAAAGACCTGGTGCCAAAACCGCACCGATCCTCGGAAACCTGGCGTAAAACTCCCTCAGGAAGAACAGGTCAAAATCGGCTTGAGTACTTCCTGACGCTCCGCTTCCTCGAAAGCCCTGACTCCATCTACGAGCGGGTAACACCGAACAATTTGATCGATCGGGATTTCCCCCCCATGAAGAAACTCGATGGCGTTTTCGTAGTTTGGTTTCGATGAGGCGTAACAGGTTCGAAGATCAATTTGGTTACGAACCAAGACATTAAAATCGAGCGTAACTTCCTGTGGATACAAAGCGACAACACAGATAGTTCCATCGGGCCGAACGATACCTGTCGCCTCTTCCAGAACTCGAGAAGATCCAGAAGCATCCACCAGTACATCGATTTTTTGCTCTGCAAGCTGCTCGGTCAAAGAAGCATGTGAACCACCAACGGTCATCGTTTCGAATCCGAGGCCACGAGCCGTGGCAAGACGAACCGGCTCATCCGCATCGAGTCCTGTGATCACAACATCAGCACCTCTCTTTCGCGCCAATAAAGCGCAGAGAATGCCGATGACTCCCGGTCCACACACGACAACACGATCGCCAGATTCGATTTCTGAACAATCGTTGATACAATGATCTGCAACCGAAAGAGGTTCAGTAAGAGAAGCTGCTTTTGTATCGATACCCTCGGGCAGTGGCAGTAAGTAATGATCATCAACGACCACTAGCTCGGCCATTCCCCCATCGAGATGCAAGCCTTGCACTCTTCTTTCTGGACACAGCTGCGTCAGTCCTGAACAACAATAACTGCATTCATTTCCGAGGCAGCCTTGCAGGGCAATCATCGTGGCTGGCTGACCTTGCGACCAGCGATCGACACCTTCACCCCATCCCATCACGAGGCCGGCCCATTCGTGGCCAAGTGTGACCTGTGGCAAGACAGATTCGTAACCCTTGTGGTTGAGATAAACATGCAGGTCGCTGCCGCAGACCCCGCAATGCTGAACCCTCAACAAGACCTGTCCTGGTCCCGGGATCGGTTCCGCAACCTCTTCCAGGGCCACAGCGCGTTCTTCTCGAGCCTGTCGACGAAGTGCTTTCAAGAGACCTCCCACGGTTCGAACCGAGAGGCAGTAAACAACTGCCTCGCCAATACCTGACCACATAGAGCATGTATCCAAAAGATATCCGGGACATTTTCCACTGCAATCTGTCCTCAAACCACTGCCCAGTACAAAAGATAGGATTTGACCGGGGCCCCGGTCGGGGCTAACACGGACTCCCCAGCAACCAGTGGTCTCCTCGAAGCGAAAGGAAACAGATGAAAAAAATCTCCATCGGATCCTGGGCCTACACCATAGGCCCCTACGAAAAAAATCCTGTCGATTTCTTCACGGTATGCGAGAAGCTCACTGAACTCGGCTTCGATGGGGTAGAACTCGGTGGATTCCCACCACATCCAAATCCAGACGATCTTCCGCAACAAAGTCAACGACAGGAAGTAGCGGCACGAGTCCAGGAGCTGGGTCTTGAATTCAGTGGCCTCGCCGCAAACCTCTGGGGAGAACACCTGATCGATACCGATGATCCCTCGGACTACATCGAAGAATTCAGAAAAAACTGTCAGTTCTGTAACGACATGGGAATAAAAACGATCCGGGTCGACACGGTCCAGCCGCCAACCATCTTCGAATCTGTCGATCGAGCCACAGCCTTCCAGCGAGTAGTCGATGCGTGGACCGAGTGCTGTGTCATCGCAGAAGGCCATGGGTTGTATGTCACATGGGAATTCGAGCCCGGCTTCGCATTTAATAAACCATCCGATGTCATCCAGATCCTTGATGCGATTCCCCATCCCAATTTTGGTGTCATGTACGATACCTGTCATGGGCAAATGGTCGCAGTCGTGGGAGCTAGACATCCCGGTGAAAAAGAAATCCTGGCCGGAGGGCAACTCGAACTGATCGAAATGCTGAGTGGCCGCATCAACCATCTCCATTTCATCGATTCCGACAACACCTGTCATAAAGCTCCGGATGGAACCGACGAAACTTCAAGCCATCCACCCTTTGGACTTGGCCTGCTCGACTTCGATACCATCGTTCCAGCTCTTGCCAAAGAATCCGTTCCGCACGAATGGTGGACAATTGATCTCTGTTTCTGGCCAGATGCCTGGCAAGCTACAGCGCAATGCAAGCAAGCGATCGATGAACTGAACTCGCGCTTCGGAGTCCAGGAGGAAACACGATGAAGGATCTCCGGATCGGCATGATCGGTTATGGATTCATGGGCAAGGCCCATTCGAATGCCTATCAGAAGGTGAATCACTTCTTCGATCTCAATACTCGTCCGGTACTCCAGGCTCTCTGTGCCCGTGATCAGAAAAACGCTGCCAGTTTTGCAAAAAACTGGGGCTATGCATCCGTCGAGTCCGATTGGCGAACCCTGATCGAGCGCGATGACATCGATGCCATCGATATCTGTGTTCCCAATCATCTCCATCGAGAAATCGCCATCGCAGCAGCACAGGCCGGGAAATGGGTGTTGTGTGAAAAACCACTCTCGATGAATGTCGAAGAGGCGGTCGCCATGACCGAGGCGGTAGAGGCCGCCAAGGTACCGAACATGGTCTGGTTCAATTACCGAAGAGTTCCAGCCATCGCATTAGCCAAACAACTGGTCGATGAGGGTCGCATCGGAAAACCCTTCCATTACCGCGGTACCTATCTGCAAGACTGGACCATCGCCGAAGATGTTCCCCAGGGTGGAGCAACTCTCTGGCGTCTTGATCAGGATGCTGCAGGATCCGGTGTCACCGGTGATCTTCTGGCACACTCCATCGATACAGCCATGTGGCTCAATGGGCCCATCACGAGAGTGGTCGCCGATACCGAGACGTTTGTTCGAGAGCGTCTTCATCAGGAAACTGGAGACGTACAACCCGTCAGCATCGATGACGCATGTATGTTCCTGGCACGTTTCCAGAACGGTTCGATGGGAACCTTTGAATCGACCCGCTACGCACGGGGTCGCAAGAACTTCAACACCTTCGAACTCAATGGCCAGGATGGGTCATGCCACTTCGATCTTGAAGACCCGCAATATCTTGATTTCTATGAGCACACACGTAATAGCGACGGCCAGAAGGTCGAAGATCACTTGACCGGCTGGAGACGAATACATACGACCAACTTTGAACATCCCTACATGGATCGTTGGTGGGTCCCAGGATGCACCATTGGATATGAACACACCTTCATCAATGCGCTGGCAGACTTTCTGATCGGTGTCGAAAAAGGAGAAGCGGCTCAGCCCGATTTCCGTTGCGCACTTCAAACCCAGAAAGTCTGCGATGCCGTGCTGGAATCGGCAAAAACAGGTCAATGGGCTGAAATTAGCCACTAAAGATCCTGGTCAGATACCACAGATCTTGACCGCCGAGGTGAGGCTGGCGAGTGGGTCACCAGTCGGAAGGAACTCCTGTCCGACATATCCCTCGTAGCCGATCTCGATCAAGGCCTCCATCACGGCCTTGTAACAAATTTCCTGATCATCGCCGATCTCGTTGCGCCCTGGGTTCCCGGCCACGTGAACATGTCCCAGCAGATCCTTGTACTGACGTAAACGACGGATCACATCGCCATTCATGATCTGTATGTGATACACATCAAAAAGCAACTTCAGATTCGCTGATCCGACACGGTGAATAATGTCTACCACATACTCCGTATCGTCACCTTGATAGCCGGGATGCCCTTTCATCGGATGAGTATCGTCACGTGTATTCAAAACCTCGATGCACAGATCAACATTTTTCTTCTCTGCATACCCCATGATCTTCTTCAGGCCATCGACGCAATTTTTTGCGCCTTCCTCTTTTGAAAAACCATCATTCATGCCAGTGAAAGCAATGACATTCGGATACTCATATTCGGAACATGCGTCGATGGTATCTCGTGTCGCTTTTAGAAGTTGCTCATGATGTTGTGGATTATTCCAACCCTTGATAAAAGGTGGATCGGGCGCCATGTCGATCTGCCCGATGGCGCATATGAGCCCCTTCTTTTTCAGCAATGAAAAATACTTCGGTTCGATCAACTCAACACTCTGACAACCCAGATTCACGGCATGATCGATGGTTT
>JBBWWC010000116.1:0-13562 GCA_050256555.1 Planctomycetota bacterium
AGCAAAACCAACACCAATATTTGGCTGCCCAGACAAGCGTTATACTACCCAGTCGCCGAGAACCCTTTTTACAATATTCAGGTGATGCTGGGTATGGATCCTTGCAAAACGAAGCCATTGCCGAGCTCCGAGCTCTCCCACTGCAAAATGTGGGAGGCCCTGTCCTTTCCCATCGATCTCTTCCAGATGGGAAGCGACCCCCTGCCAGCCATCGAGGACCTTGATGCGAAGCTGCTCGATTTCTGGACCGGAACGATCCGGCTGTGGAATCACATAATCAGGGGCCTTCGATTTGCCCAGAGGAATCTCACCGGTGGCAAGGACCGCTTGGCCCGCCCGATTGAGACCTTTCAATATGTCCTGGCCTCGTCCCAGCTTCAGCAGAAGGACCGCCTTCAGATTCAACAGGTCCGCCGTCAGAACATGATCGATATGCTCTCCGACAGACCAATCTGAAACATCTTCTTGTCGTATTTTTAGTAATGACTCGTCAGCAATCCACGGCTGGAAGGAATCGACAAGAGAGATGAAAACATCGAAATCGTCATCCTGTATTCCTACGTTTTGTAGTTTCAAAACACTCCTATAAAAAAAGAGCGGCTAGGTCTCTCCGACCTAGCCGCTCGCTACCTTCTTACGAACGGTTGACTAGAACCCCAGAAGAAGGAGATCGTCGTTCGTCGCACCCGGCGAACCTGGCATCTCAGCAGTACCGGTAGTCAGGGCGCTCGCACCCGTAACCTGCTGCCCGTAGGTAAATCCGTTGAGAAGTCTTACAGCGTCACCGTTGGCATCGACGCAAACCAACCAAACCCGAACCTGGAAACGTTCGCCGTCTCCATTCAAACCATCGTTAACCAGCCCTTGCATCCAGGGACCGATCTCATAGGACAGATGTGTCTGCGCATTTGGATTTCCAACACAAGCATCCACCCCAGCAGGAGATGGTGCTGCCGAATTATTGGTGTACTCACGAACACAGTGGAAGATACCGGTTGTGGTTTGATCCGCAGAGAAACCCTCAGGTGATGTTTGAACTTCATTCCAGAGCCATGGTTTGGCATCTGCATAAATTCCATCCAGTGCACTCGGTGCCGTTTGACCGGTTCCACCTGACGGAGGATCGATTCGTGGGGCCACCAGATCGCTACCAGCAACATTCACATCGTCACTGCTGCTGAGCGCCGGCTGATCATCAACGGTCACAACCTGGTACCAGTTAAAGTGATGACCTCCCAGTGCCGCCGCGGCAGCGCCAAGCGTTCCGGCATGACCGAAGGTCTCAAAGGTCGCCTCTACTGGAGAGTTCGCATCGCCAGTTTCGTTGATGGTGATAGAACCCAGTACTGTCTCACCCGAAGAAATCGGAATCTCTACCGGATTCAAATCCAGGATGGGCGGTTCTAAACCACCACCGATGGTACCACCATTGAGCAACAAAATTTGCTTGCCTGAACTACTCGCCCAGAATCTCTCACCAAACTGCATACTCGCACCCACGTCACTGGTGGGATCCGCAAAACTACCATGATCTCCGGCGATGTAATGCGTTGCGCCACCACTGGGCAAATCGGCAGGGTAATTCTTGATTCCTGTAACATTCGTTGAAAGTTCCGGTCGCGGCAAAGAAGCCATGCGGGCCATCGGAAAGCTACCACCGAGATAGGACGGCTCTGCAATACCCAGATAGAGTCCGGGATCTCCTGCACCGTTGGGTATATCCGTCACAGGAGTGCCAACCAGTGTCGCGTAAAGCCCCGATCCGCGACTATCAGTCGGAACCACGGTATCTGGCAACCAAACACCGAAGGCATTATCTGGGGTCGATTTCCCCCCCACAACAATTCCCATGTGGATCGGAACTCTCGATGCTGCTCTACGAATGTGGTTGATCGGATCGACGGCATCCGCCACAGCAGAAATCACATTCATCGCTTGTTCCGCACGAGTCGATCCCTGCACCAGTCCTTCTCCTGCGAAGAAGTTAAGAAGTCGCGGATTATAAATCGGAGAATTCTCAAGCATCTTGGCGATTCCGCCACCGGTTACGTTCAATTCGCCACTAGAGATGTATCCCTCTGGCATGGCGCTGAGGAACGTCGTTCCGATCAAACCACCCAAGGACTGACCAACATAGTGAACCTCGGAGGTGAAGTCGTCGCTGAGATCTCCATTGTCGTTGAAATCCCAGTCCGGAATCGTTGCGGTCAACAGAGCTAGATCACATACCGCCTGCATCCAGACCGATCGAGAGCTGATCAAGCTGGGGAAGTTGAGGAAATACTGGCCACTTTCCTCCGGGATTCCATCGCCGATGGCAAATCCGTTAGCATCAAACCCGGTCGGTAATCCGGTCGCATTATCGAGTAAGTCGATCCCCAGAGTTCGTTCTTCACCAGGGTAAAGGAACGGGCCTGCTGGACCGGCGACCAGCGGATTCGCCGCTGTCGTACCGTGCAGAGGTGCGTCCATCGATATCACAGCGTAACCGGCTCCACACAGCAACGAAGTAAAGGCAGCTGCATCAAAGCGACTACGGGTAATGCCGTGTTGAAAAATCACCACTGGCCAAGGAGGCGGGGCAGAGGATAGCACTGAAGGATCCGGGGTCGCCACCAACACGGGGACCTCCATCGTTCCCTGAACTGTGGGAACCGGATTGTACCTGGTCGTATGACCCGGGTTCGCAGCTGGTGGTGAAGAACTCTGGTACACCACCCCACCATTCTTCCAGTAACCGGTCGCTGCCTCGGTCCAGCCTGCTGGCCCCGAAGAATCGCCAGGATAGTAAGAAGGCAAAGTGATCGACCCTTGATACAGCAAAGCGTTATACGGCAAGGCCGAGGGATCAGAGATCACACCCACTGCCACGAGGTAATCCCCTACAGTTTCAAGACCAGCAGCCGCAACTCCTGGAGTCGTCGCTGCTGGGGCCTGAGCGATGGTCGCCTGCACCGCTCCATCCAGAACATCGGTGACGCTCTGGCAGGTGAACGAATTGACCACCACGACCTGGTTCGGGTCCATTCCCTGGCCCGCCAGCAAGCCCAGACTCTGTCCCACCACTGCACCCATGGCATTGGCAAAGCCATCGGTCGCAGCATTGCCGGTGTTCTCGACGATTCCATTGGCCATCCGCTCGAATTGATCGGAACGGATCACTGCATTCCCACGGAAATCTTCGACGCCATTGGTCACGGCAACCATGATCCCGCGCGACAAGCCACCAAGAGAAACGTTGTCAGAGGCCGGCCATGGAATCTTGGGCTTGACCAAGATCTGGTACTGCACACTTCTGGTCAGAGTGGCGGAGTAATCGGAATCAGCCTGTAATTCTCGGATAATACTGACTGGCAGAGCAACCGGTGCTCCCACCGTGTTGAAAGAATCAGAGGGAGGACTGATGGCGACCTCAAACACCCGTACCGTTTGACCACCGAGTACACTGTCGGGATTAATATTGTGTGTGAAATCAATCTGCATCGGCATCGTCGTGGAGAAACCATCGAGGAATCCCTGAGCGATCAACACGTCTCCTGTATCCGTCACATCTGTTGCCGACGGAATGATCGGAGTGTTGGTGATCTGAGCTCCTGGAGCTCCACCTGCTGCAAGCGATGCTTCATTGAGCGCCGCATAGGTGATGAACAAATCCGATGGATAAGGAACCGAAAAAGCTCCCGTCGAATACTCCGCCTCTGTCGGCGGAGGAGACAAGGTGAACTTGGTGTTGTTACAACCCGTAACCCCGATGACCGAGGCGCAGATCATGAGCAAAAAACGACTCATGTGTGGATCCTCCTGTTTGGATGCTCCCGAATTTATGTGTTTAGAAATGGCCCGGAAACTCCCCAGCTTCAATTGCCCAGAAAAATCCCGTCGAGATTCTCCGGCGTGAAAAGGTACCGAACAAATGGCCAATTCAGGGGTGTACCCTACCACAGAGAGGCCCGCAGATGGCCCATCGAACGGACTTGAAAATCATTCCTGAATAAAGCCCCGAGATTGCCCCCAGGACACCAGATGAGCCTCCTGGAGCTGATTCATCGCTTCAGCCTGTTTCGCTTCGAGATCATCATGACCGAGTAAATGGAGCAGGCCGTGAACCACATACAAGTAGACCTCTCTTAGTACACTACAGTTCCGCTCGGTGGCCTGTCGGATGGCGGTATCGGTCGAAATCACGATCTCCCCGTCAAGAATTCCCTCGAGCGGTTCTTCCAGCGGGAACGTGATGACATCCGTGGCAGTCGGATCGTCCATGAAATCACCATGGAGTTTTGCGATCTGCTCATCATCGACGAAGCAGATTCCGATTCGCCCGCCGTGATTTTCGAGATGGAGAACGAAGCTCACCAGGTCTTCGATCACTGCGGAATCGATCTCCAGGGCATCCTGGAGGTTCTGAAGCTCTACTTCGACAGAGAAAAGGGGTTCTTCACTCACGTCGGCCGTGTCGTCACTGTCGGATCGACTTCAGAATCATTCGGAGGCGATGATTTCGATTTAGTCAGCGACTCATCTTCCGTCTTCACGTCATCATTAGATGCACTGACCTCATCAGCAGGGTATTTCACTCGACCATGATGAATCGCTGTCAAAACACGTACGAAAGCGTCCTCGATCCGGTGGAGGTCGCTCATCGTTAGCTCGCACTCATCGAGTTGCCCCTCCTGGGCCCGGGCCTGGATGATATTGCGCACATGTTGACGCACCCGCGTCGGAGTCGGATCGGAAAGAGTGCGCGAAGACGCTTCGACACCATCGGCTACCATCAAAATACCGGCTTCACGGAAAGTCGGACGTGGCCCCGGATAACGAAAGGCCTCACGATTACGATCCGCTTCTTCGTTATCGATTTGCTGGGCTTGCTTATGCTTGTGAAAAAAGAACTCGACCACGGAAGTACCATGGTGCATCGGGATCATGTCGACAATCGGCGTCGGTAAATGCTCTTCCTCAGCGATTCGCATTCCATCCTTGACGTGTGCGATAACCACAAGTCGAGACATTTCTGGCGAGAGACGATCATGGACATTTTCTCCCCCTTGCATGTTCTCGACGAAATAACCCGGCTTCATCATTTTTCCGATGTCGTGGTAAAGCGCTCCCACCCGACACAGAAGTCCATTCGCTCCGATACTGGTTGCCGCTTCTTCCGCCAGCTGTCCCACCATCAAGGAATGCTGAAAAGATCCCGGGGCGAGCAAGGAAAACTCATTCAGAAGGGGTCGATGTGTGTCAGCCAGTTCGACCAAGCGAATCTCAGTCAGAACATCAAACCACTTCTCGAGGAAGGGCAAAGCACTGGTGATCAAGATTCCTGCAGCCACTCCTCCGACCAAACTCCACATAGCATCGAGCAAGGGAGCATTGGTCATCAGGTCATCGAGAGAGAGACCACGAAATGCAGTCGGCTTGAGCAGTAAAATCGCAACCGCCTGGGTCAACCCGGCCAGAAAACCAACCGTCAGAATTCGAGTACGAGACCGAACCCGCTGAACTCCCTGGATGGCCACCAGGATGCCAAGGAACTGAGCCACGGCCATCGCGACAGGATTTACCTCTGGAAGACGTCCCTGAACCATCAGTGCCGTGATGGCGATGGCCACCAGTGAGACAAGAACAGCCCGGTTAATCCGCAACAAGAAGCCCAGCACCATCCCCAGTAAAGGAACTGGAAGTAACATCACTGACACATCAGGACGTTGAAGAATCACCCAGTTGGCGATCAGGAAACCATTCAAGAGCAGGAAGGTTCGACCGATCTGAAGATCTCTACGATCCCTGGCATGACGTTGCGCCCGTGCCAGCAACAATGCTCCAGCAAAAATAAGCAGTATCTGGGCAAACAGTTCCGCCCATCTCCAGGGTGAAAACTCTGCCAGAAGAGGAGCTTCATAACTCTTCCAACTGACCAGGAAGGTCGCCGCCAGAACCTGAATCAACAAGATCACGAAGTGGCCGAACCTCCGAGAGGAAGCTTCGTCCGTGGCAATCTGGTTCGACCGCGTCTGGCGTCTGCCGAAAGAGAGTCGCTGCCAGGTCTTTCCACCTGATCGCGCGCGCGCCTTCGCCATAGCTCCCCTTTCACCCGGAACGAAACCGGGGACCTTGCGATCCGAAAGACATCCATCCAACGGATGACGTTCCAACGGAATCAAAGCAGAGGCCCATCTTCGGAGGAAATGATCGATCTGTCCAAGGGAAGACGGCTGTTGACGAGAAAGAGTTTCTCATCAAATCGGCCCATTATTCATAAATCTATGCAAAGAAACGGGTTACAAAAAACCTCAAGAAGTGCCTTCATGACGTTCATAAGCATCCACGATCCGGGTCACGAGCCGATTTCTAACAATATCGGAAGAATCCAGCTCGACCCATTCCATCCCCTTCACCGATCCGAGGACCCGCCGGGCATGAAGTAAGCCGGAAGGTTGGCCCTTCGGAAGATCGAGTTGGGTCGGATCTCCCGTCACAACAATCCGTGATCGGGTTCCCATCCGGGTCAAAAACATCTTCATCTGAGCGGGTGTCGTGTTCTGCGCTTCGTCGAGGATGATGAAAGCTTTGTTCAGAGTTCGGCCGCGCATGTATGCCAGCGGCACAATCTCGATGATCTCACGGTCGCTGTAGCGCCGCACCTGATCGTAGTCGAGCATTTCGTGTAGAGCATCGTAAAGCGGCCGAAGATACGGATTCACCTTTTGCTGAAAGTCCCCCGGCAAAAATCCAAGCTTCTCGCCGGCTTCCACCGCCGGACGACAAAGGATGAGCTTCCTCACCTCACCGGACTTGAGAGCCGCAACAGCAGTTCTGACGGCAAGATATGTCTTGCCAGTACCGGCTGGCCCCAGAGCCATGACAATGTCATGGGCTGCCATCGCCTCGAGATAACGAAGCTGGCCGTCAGTCTTAGCAATTTTGCCGAAATCAGTCCTGGCCCGGTCTTGATCGTTTCCGAACAGATCCTGAGAGCCAGTCCCTTGCGCAAAATCAGCTTGCAATGGTTCTGACTGCTGGAATCGCTCCAGAGCATCGTCAAGCTCATCTTCGGGAGTCGTCGATCCAGGCATCCGATGAGCTACAAGCATGCGCTCGATGGCCTCCTGAGCCGCATTCACCGCCAGTTCGGAACCATGCAGATCCAGTACCAGACCACGAGCCGTAGCTTCGAGGGAAAATCCTTCACGGATCTTTCGCAGATGTATGTCACGAATCCCGAGGATGACCTGGGTCTCTTCATCATCTTGAAAATCTATCGAGACTTGCAATGTCTTCGACTCCGATCCACTCAACTAGATAAAACGATCCGAACCAGCAACAACATCGGAACTGCCAGCAACATGCTATCGAGCATATCCAGAAGCCCACCGAGTCCAGGTATTGAATTTCCCGAATCCTTACGACCGGCCACCCGCTTCACTGCTGATTCCTGTAAATCTGACAGTTGCCCGACCAAGGCGGCCAGAATACCAAGAAAAACTCCCTGCCCGACAGGCAGTGTCTCAGCGGCCAGTAAATGTGCATACAAGAAACCGACCACTGCAGCCGCCAGAACTCCTCCTGCTAGCCCCTCCAGCGTCTTCTTCGGACTCGTAGGGTGCAGTGGATGACGACCAAAATTTCGGCCCACGAAATATGCGCCGGTATCTGCACCTTTGACCGTCAACAAGGCAAACAGGATCGCATGAACTCCGAGAGGATCGGTGGTGCCAAGTGTGATCAAGGCCTGCGTCGGGAGCGCTAGCCAGGTCCCGATCAACAGCGCCAAGAAGATCTCCAAGACAAGAGAACGACGTTTCGAGGCCAACACCTCGGTGATCAGGGAACCCAGAAAGATTGGTGCGCCCAGCAGGAATACAGCATGCTGGAGTTCATCAGGAAATTCTTCACTCGTGGCATTGTAAGTGATCAAGAAAAAGGTCACACAACCGATCCAGATTCTCGACTTGTGTCCTTCGCGGAGGGTCAAAGCTTCAATGCATGCCCCAATACCGAACAGGAAAGACAGAGCCACAAGGCCGTAGCCTGCCGTCCACTGCTGAAGATCCGCAACCAGTACACCAATGATGATCAAAGAGATCGGGATTCCCCATCGGAGTCGGTCAGCGAGACCTTTCATGCTTCTCTCCTCCGAACAGCTGTCGGAATCGAACCGAAACGTCGAGGCCGACGGGCATATTCACCCAGCGCCTCATCCAGATGTTGAGCTGAAAAATCGGGCCAGAGAACCGGAGTGAAGTACAGTTCTGCATAGGAACAATGCCAGAGAAGAAAATTGGAGAGCCTCAGATCGCCACCGGTCCGAATTAATAGATCCAGATCCGGCATTCCTGGTTCATAGAAGTGCTCGATGATCTTCTGCTCCAGATCACCCACGTCTTGTTTCTGAGATTCCAGTACTTCTTGAGCCAGAGACTGCAAGGCGTCGACAATCTCTGCTCGACCTCCGTAATTGACAGCCAACCGTAATACAATTCCGTCGTTATCGGCAGTCTCTCTTGCGACCTGCTCCATCGTCTCACGTGTCTGCTCTGGAAGATCCGCAAGGCGGCCGATGGCCTTGAACTGGACCTGCATTCGGTCCATCTCCTTGCGTTCCTGTAGTAGGTGCTCGACGAGAAGTTGCATCAAGAAGCCGATTTCTTCCTGCGGGCGACGCTGGAAGTTCTCGGTCGAGAGTGCGAAACAGGTCACCTCGGCAATCCCACGCTCACGAGCATCACGGATCATCTGGCGCAGTGCCTCGGCCCCCTGAGCATGCCCATCGGTTCGAGGAGAGTGGCGCTGTTGAGCCCAGCGACCATTACCATCCATGATGAAACCCACATGGTGAGGGACAGAGCTGTCAGCGGTCGAGGAGTTTTCCGTTTCGGAATCCTCTCTGGGACTCAAGCCAGTTCTCCGTTGGTCTTGAAAGGTGAAAAAATGCAGACTTCATCTCGACGTTTTCCGGTCGATAAAATCGACACAGGGATTCCGGTGGCCGCTTGCAGCCGTTCTATAAATGGGCGCATCGAAACTTCATCGACATCGTCCCATCCGGGCCATTGCTCGATCACCGGTTCGAGATCATTGAGTTGTTCAACGCTGAACGGAAGTGACTCGGTTACTTGCCCAGCCCGTCGGTACCCGACCACTACCGGAATCGTCTCTCTCCCGGTCAGCACATCGGCCTTGGTCAGGGCGTAGGAATCGAGATCATTGAGTTCGACTGCCAAACGTAATGCCGGAATATCTAACCAGCCGACCCGCCTTGGTCGACCGGTAGTGGTTCCAAATTCTCCGCCCGCCTCGCGTAAGGCATCCGCCTCCGCTCCATGAATCTCGGACGGAAAAGGTCCCTCTCCCACCCGTGTGCAGTAAGCCTTGGTGACTCCCACCACGTGATCAATTTTGCGCGGAGAAAATCCACTTCCGGTTCCCACTCCGAGGAACGAAGGACTCGAAGAAGTAACAAAAGGATAGGTGCCGAAATCGATGTCCAGCATGCAACCCTGAGCGCCCTCGAAGAGTAACCTTTTGCCATCGGAGTGCATCTGGTGAAGTAGGCGACTGGTATCGGTGACCTGCTTCCCGAGACGATCTTGTAATTTCTTACAAATCTCGATCCCGGCAACAGCATTCTCCTCGGAAACACCCAAGGCACGACAGCGTTCCCGAAGCCGTTCCTCCAGAACATTTTCGATGAATCCGGGCTGCACGATGTCACCCATTCGAATACCGTCACGACCAAACTTATCCTGATAAGCGGGACCGATTCCCCGCAGGGTTGTACCGATGGGGCTGCTGGCATTTTGTTCGTTGACTCGCTCGACCGCACCATGGTGTGGCAAAACGACATGAGCCCGTTCCGAAATCCAGATACGTGAAATCGCATCTTCCGGCAACGTTTCAACTTCATCGATCAATTTCAGGGGCTCAATCACCATCCCATTGCCCAGTACCGCCTGGATTCCACCATGTAAAATCCCAGTAGGTATGTGATGCAACACATGGCGTACATCTTCGATATAGACGGTGTGACCGGCATTCGCCCCACCTTGATAACGAACAACGGCGTCGACATCTCTTGCGAGAACATCAACGATCTTACCTTTACCTTCGTCACCCCAGTTCAGCCCGACAACACAGACATGCTGCATCCAGACTCTCCCGTTCTATTCAGCACCACCGACATTCGTCGGAGTGATTTCAGTTTTACCGCCCATGTAAGGAACAAGAACCTCTGGAATTCGAATCGTTCCATCCGCTCTCTGATGATTTTCCAGGATCGCGATCAAGACCCTGGGAGTTGCTATAGCTGTGTTATTGAGTGTATGGCAAAAATGTACCTTACCATCTTTTCCTCTGTACCTCAGGTCCATCCGGCGCGCCTGGTAATCGTAAAAGCGAGAGGCCGAATGCGTCTCACCCCACCCCCTGGAAGGCATCCACGCCTCGATGTCGAACTTTCGCACCTGACCCATACCCAGATCTCCGGTACAGACATCCACTACCCGGTAAGGAATCTCCATCGCCTGCAGAATCTCTTCGGCATTGTTGCGAATAAACTCATGATGTTCGATCGATTGCTCGACATCGGATTTCCCGATGATGACCTGCTCGACCTTGTTGAATTGATGGATTCGGTACAGACCACGAGTATCTCTGCCAGCGGCTCCTGCTTCTCTGCGATAACAGGTCGACCAACCGCAATATTTTATGGGCAATTGATCCTCTTCAAGAATCTCGCCCGAATGAAATGCAGTCACGGGAACTTCGCTGGTACCGGTCAGATAAAGGTCATCTCGTGGAATCTCGTAAGTTTGTTCCTCGCCACCCGGAAAATATGCGGTGCCAAAGAGTGGTTCGTATTTCACCATCGTCGGCACGATCATCGGTATGAAGCCTCGCTGGACCACATGATCAAGTGCGAACCGGAGAACTGCGAGTTCCAGCAAAGCGCCATCACCCTTGAGTATATATGTTTGAGAACCGGCTAGTTTTGATGCGCGCGGAAAATCAACGATATCGAGAGCTTGTCCCAGTTCGACGTGATCTTTCGGTTCAAAATCGAACTCCGGAACGGTACCGACAACACGGAGCTCAACGTTGCCACTCTCGTCCGGCCCGACAGGTACATTCTCGGCAGCGGGCATCGGAACACGAGCATGAATGGCTTCGAGCTCTTCCTGTACCGCACGTAACTCTTCACCGAACGATTTGATCTGGTCAGATACCTCGCCCATACGGGAGATGGCCTGTTGCTTCGCATCTCCATCCAGGGTTGCGATTTCCTTACCGGCATTCTTCTGCTCGAAACGCAGTTGTTCTTGCTCTGTAAGGATTTTTTTTCGCATATCATCAAGTTCGATCAGGCGATCGAGATCTACATCCACACCCTTGTCTAGCGCACCTTTTCGAACCTGATCCAGTTCGGCCCGGATGTATTTAAAGTCGAGCATCGAAACTCCTCGTGGACTGCCCTCGCTTCCTGACCATCGGAGCAAGGTTCCCGCCGAGCGAGGATAGACCCGGAACTGCCTCTCTACAATCGAGCCAAGCCAGAGAGGCGAAGATCGACAAGAAGATGGCTAATTTCGATCAGGGTGAAGAAGATCCGCTCACCGCAGTCTGGACCGCTGAGGCTCCTAGCTGGCTCCAGTTCGCCAGTTCCGTGGCAGCTTCCCGGCGAATGTCCTGGTCATGGCCTTCAGACCCGATGAGAGCCGGCAACAGCAGTTCCAGGGCCGCCGTCATGTCCCCTTCGTCGGCAAGCCCACGGGCGATCTCCAACGTCTCCAGAAGTCTATTGCGAGCCTTCTGAGCGGCCAGTTCTTCCACTTGCCGATCGAGTCTTCGGAAAATATGGCCCCTGGCGATCTCGACTTCTCGCTGGCTGACGGGAATCCCCCCATGCCCCGAATCCGCCGAGCTAAGCAGGGTACTAATCTCGATCGATTGACCGATCTCCCGCCCTTTCTCATCGATGAACCACAGCGGTAAAACCCCATCGATCTGCCAGCTCGCACTCGAATAGGTATAAGACCACTGCTGCCAGACTCCACGGGAGCGCTGACCAGGATTCTCGACAAGACGACGGGCCAGTCGTGTCGCCTCGGAAGCATGAAAGGAAAGACGTGAATAGATCAGAGCTGCCGCTCCAGGCCGAGCATGAAGCCACAAATGAGCCAGCTCCTGAATTTCTTCCAGCAACAGATTCCACCGCTTCACATCGGCCAAATGGGCCGGCGATCGGATCCAGCGACGACCCACTTCACCGAATCTCAAGGAGGGGGACCTCACCCCTTCCTTCCTGGTCACGGTCATCTTTGGAATCCCGACCATCAGCATCGATCGATTCTCTTGCTGCCAACCAGCCGGCAGGAAACCACGGACAATCCGTGGCCGAAGAGGTTGCGAGAGCTGATCACGTAATTTCTGAAGTTCTTCGGTGACCGGTTCTCCATCCTGGAGAAGCCGGGCCAATTGCAGCAGGGCGCGACCGTACTGTTCGGATTCAAGGTTTTGCTGAACATTCAGGTGTAATCGATTTCGGGCCCAATCGATCATCTCCGTTGCCTGTTGATCCTCGGGACAGATCGATTCCAACCGATGAGCCAGCTGTAGGGCCAACGATAAGTCCTCGCCAGCACCAGCCTGTTCAAGCTTTTCTCTGATCTCATCCAGCCAGTTCTGTTGGAAAGAAAATACATGAGCCGCCAGAGCTCGATCACCCGGGTATTTTTCGACAAGCTGTTCGACCATGGCGATGGCCGCGGCTTCATCGCCGCCATGCAGAAGACTTTTGGCCTGACCAAAGATTTCGTCGCACTGACTTCGTTTTTTGATCCTGTCAGTCCAGCGTAATAAGATCTTTGCAACGTTTCTTGGCGGATCGATGCCGGCTGCAGCACAAACGATCGGGATCCGTTCGAGTCGTGGATACAGCTGAGCCATCGCTACCGATCCACCGGGGAGATCAACAACCATCAATCGATCACGTATATGACGCCAGCAACGATCTCGCAGCCGCTCACTGAATCGAATATTTGGCGCCCGAGCATCTCGCGGGATCACCAGTTCTCGCATCGGTCCCGGCAGCACCAGAAGTTCAAGGAATGCATCTTCCCAGCGATCTTCCTTCCAGGCCCTGGCGATACTCTCTATTTGCTGGAGTTGCTCGGCTTCGACGACTGGTATCTTGTCGTCGGCTCTTTTCTCGATGAAAGATTCGTCTCCGCGGTACGGGTAGGCCCCATCCACGAAAAAGAAAATCGAAATGATTCCGATGAAAAACCAGTAACGCACGAATCCACCCCATCGACCGGACTTCCCGAGAAGATCGGAAAGTGAGGACTACAAGTCTGGATCCGGCCATACCGGACCCCAGAAGAGTATCATCCTCTTTCGTTGGGTGTCGTATCGTCGAGCTCGTCGCCACGTCCAGCAGGGGAAATAGCCCCCTCCAGAAGCCTGTCTGGGCCCAGTTCACGCCATCGGGTCTCAAGGATCTCTCGGGCCAGTTCCATCTTCGAGATTCCTGCCCCTCCGATCGGTCCTGGAGCCTCTTTCCC
>JBBWWC010000117.1:0-10431 GCA_050256555.1 Planctomycetota bacterium
TCGTGATCCTCGGCGCAGGGGTCATGGGGTCTGGCGTGGCTACTGTTGCCATCGAAAAAGGAGTGCCTGTACGGCTCCGCGATATTTCTGAAAGCTCACTTGATCAAGGATTAAAAACGATCGGGAGATCGATCGCCAAGAAACGAAAAAGTAAGAGAATCACTGCGCAACAACAGGCGGATATCCTCGCCAGGCTTGGCCATGGCACCCAATTGGCCGGGGTTGAGAACTGTAGGGGAGTCCTGGAAGCCGTGGTGGAGCGACTCGATGTCAAAAGATCAGTCCTGGCCGACATCGGGCCATTACTTCCAAAAGATGCAATCTTCGCAACCAATACTTCGGCTCTGAGCGTGACCCATATTCAGGAAGGCAGCCCCATCGCCGACAGGGTTGTTGGTTTACATTTTTTCAATCCCGTTCCCAGAATGCCACTGGTCGAAATCATCCCCGGGCAGTTCACTGCCCCTGATGCTGTCGGAGTTGCTCTATCACTCGCTCGCAAACTTGGTAAGTACCCCATCATCGTCAAGGACTCTCCTGGATTCCTGGTCAACCGATTACTCTGTCCTTATCTGGATGCCGCGTCTCGGTTGCTACAGCAGGGCTTCAATGGAGAGACCATCGACAAGGTGGCCCGCGCCCATGGTTTACCGATGGGGCCTTTTCGTCTGATGGATGAAGTTGGACTCGATGTGGGTGTCGAGGTTCTGGAAACTCTCAGTGCGGCATTTGGCGACAGGGCCTCGTCTTCTCCGCTACTTCCGCAAATGCTCGAGCGTGGCTGGCTGGGTAAAAAATCCGGTACCGGTTTTTATCTTCACAGCGGTTCGAAAGCAGTCTGGAATCCACGCATGAAATCTCTGATCAGTTCAGCACGGGTCAAGGGTGGCTATGATTCGATCATCCATGATTTGCTCGATCCGATGGTCGACGAGGCGGCCCGCTGCCTGGAAGAAGGAGTCGTGGATGATCCAGGTTATCTGGATCTGGCAATGATCATGGGGACTGGATTTCCGCCCCATCTGGGAGGACCACTGAGAGCAGCAGATTCTGCTGGGCTTTCTGCATTGCACGATCGAATCAAGGCCGCTCACCAATCCGGTTCTCCCAGGACTCCCAGTGACCTACTGTCGCAACTGGCCTCCAGCGGAAGACCGTTTTATTCATTAAGAGTCAATGGCTAGCCTGTCTACATAACTGGTGCCCGGACATCGCAGACCCTGCCAACATTCGTCACTGTTTACGGAATTGCCGAATCGATGTAGTCTAGGTACAGGAAGAGAGTTCCCCTTGCTTGTTTTTGCTGCTCTAATTCTGTCTTGCGTCTTCTCTGTTACGGTGCAAAACCCGACACCTATCACGGATGACCTACCAGAGTTATCAAAGCCATTGCGAGAAATTCTCAATCAGCTGACCAGCACAGATATAAAAGTTCGCCAACAAGCGATGCAAACGGTTCTTCAATCTCCAGACCCTGCGCTGCTACCTTACTTGAAGAACGACCTCAACGACCCAGACCCGTCCAACCGTCGCCAGCTAACCATGTTCATTCTTCGGGCTTTCCCCGATCATAGCTTCCAGCACTTCAAGCAATGGCTTTCTGAAGACGGTATCCATCGCCGCGAGGCTTCTGCTCACGCTCTTGGATATATACATGACATGAGAGTTCTTCCCCTTTTGAAAACAGCCATCGAGGACCCGAACGAGAAGATCCAGATCGCCGCTTTGCGTGCTCTTCAATCGCTCGCCCGTATCGACCTACCCCTGGCTTTCAAAAGAGTTTCCAGCCAACAAACCACTTCGACGGAACAGAATCCTCAAATCCGGGCAGAGGCCGTCTCCCTGCTCAATCTCAAGGGTCGGTCAAATCCCACCAATTTGAATCTACAAACTGCACGATTGCGCTGCATCGACTCCTCGTCAGCAAAAGAAAACCGCACCTCGTGGGTACACTCTCTGTCAGACCATCCATCCACCCAGATTCTCTACCAGAATATCTTCGACACGAATCAGCACTGGCTCGGTCGCTACCCTGTTGCCAAACCACTCCATTACAATTTCTCGATGCTCAATGCCGTCGCTGGCACGAGCAAGGAAATAGCCATATCAGCCAATGTTGAGGACATCGAGGCCTTACGTTCTCTCGATTACGATCTCGATAGAGTCATCCACCTCAGGCTAGCGTCAGATCTTCTTTTCAACATACCTGCTGCTGTCGAACCCACGATCAAGGCCACGGATGATTCCATCGTTGTCGACTTTGAAATCGATGGCTTTCCATTCAGACATGCTGGCATCGGCTTGCTCAACATCTCTTACTGGGAAAGTCGAATCCAGCAAGGCCATTCCGCCCATTTACGATTTGATCGGACCACCTACAGATTGCTGGAGGAGACGATCAAGGACGCCACTGGTAACACTCTCTGGGTCGTCACCACACCCACGTGGCTAGAAGGCCCCGGCAATGTACCGATGCAAATCGACATCGATATGCCCGGAGGAAATGTGGGGGCGAAATTGAAGCATCTGAAAATGGCCCTCAAGTTCCAGAACCATCTGTCTGGCTGGTTACTTCATGAAGCACAGACCAACGAAGTTACTGCCGAGGGGAATGAGTTACGAGCCTACTGTGAGGTGACGGCGATATCCGCCAGCACGCCAAAAGGTAACCACAAAACCGTGGATGAGTAATCTGCTCAACGGATGCCAAGTTCCATCTACGCCCTGGCGATCTTACGGTGCTGAAGAATTCTCTTCGGGCCACGGATCCTCGGCCTTCTTCTGCTCACGGTAACGTGCCAGATTATCCAGCAATCGCCTCTCGATCGTCTTCTCTCCGGCATTTCGAGCAGCATCGATGCAAGCTTGTTGCCACTGAATCGCTTCAGCGTAGCGACCGAGTGCAGCGATAACCATCGCCTTGGATTCTACGTGTTCAAGAGACTTGTTTCGCTTGAGCAACTCGTCTAGCTCAGCAAGAACACTTTCAAGGACCTGTTTCGAAACGTCCGGCCGGGTCGCCTGAAGTCGAGCAAAAAGGGACACGAGGCGATCGTCGCCACCAGTTGCCAATCTTCCTTGCATGCAGATATCGATGGCCATTTCTGTATCGCCAATTCGGGAATAGCAAACGGCTTCCGCCAACCATGCAAGACTATTTCCAGGCAGTGCAGTGCGAACTAACGCCATCTCTCGGGCTGATTCTTGATAACGTTTCTGGCGTCGCAAGGCGTTGGCCCGATTAAAAAGAGCCTCAACCATTTCTGGATTGAGAATCAATGCCTGGTCGTAACAATGGATGGCTTCCACGTCCTCGCCTTGTTCTGCATAGATCACTCCTAGATTGAACCAGGACAGAATTGATTGCGGATCAAGACGGATGGCTTCCTCGAATTCTGTGACTGCGGCAGTCGACTGGCCAAGCTTGACCAGGGTGGACCCGAGATTTAAATGAGCCGCTGCGGAATCTGGGGATTTCGCTACAGAAACACGAAATTCTTTTTCAGCTGCTTCATAGAAGTTCTGCTGGAATAACGTAATCCCTCGATTCAACGGGATCCTGGCACCGACGGGACGATTGCGGATCTCTTCGATCCATGGATCTGATACACGTGCAACAGCATCGCCTCTCGCCTCGAGCTGGGTCAAAGCTTCCTGCGTCCTGCCCACTTCTCGCAATGCAATTCCGTACGGATACCTGAGGCTCGTTGCGCCAGGAGAGAGTACCAATGCCTGCTCGAGCAAATGAATCGCACGAGTCGAGTCCTTTTTTCGCAAGGCAATCCTGGCCAATCCTGCCATGGCTGGGACACAACGCGGCTGCAGGGAAATGATCGAAAGAAACGTTTTCTGTGCTGCTTCGAGGCTTTCCATCTCAAGTTGTATTTCGCCGAGTGCGACCAGGATCGGTAACTGATCCGGCTCTCTGTCCGCCAAAATTTCAAGATGACTGCGCGCCTTGTCCATATTACCGATGGTGGTTTCAACGCGAGCCAGCAGGTATCTCCAGCGTGGATCTGAATCACTCAACGCAATAGCACGTGTGTAACAAAACTTAGCCATCCGATGGAAATCGTAACCATGATACGTCATGGCTGCGTCTCCAAATGCTTGACCAAGACGATCCCCTGATAAATCCGAGCAAGCAGACTCAAGTGATTGATAGGTAGAGTTCAGGTGCTCCTGAACGTCCGCCTCCAATGCCTCGCTTACAGGAGACAACGGCAGTTCGATTTTTGATGTACAGCCAGGATTCAATGCTGCAACAGCGATCAGGAGGACAAACAAGAAAAGGGCTCTCATTTCACAGCGCCTCCTTGCCCTTCCGTCAGCCGCTGGTAACGACGCGTTTCGGTGATCTCAAAATCTTCGGCATTCCCACCGGGCCAGAAGACTCTGATCTGAACCGGACCTTTCTGAGACTCAAGGCCGACAATGACCCGAGGATCGCTGGTGCAAAGATACGAACCGCTACGTTTCGCATAACGAAATAGCGTATTCCCGTTGGAGGTAGTGATCTGGCAACGAACTGCTGACGCAACCTGGTCGTTTCGCCGACGAAGGTCCAAACCTAGCCAGTTATTCTTCGAGCCGATTTGGTTTTGTAACAACTTCGAATGACCTGCATTATTCGTGACGAGAATATCAATATCGCCATCGTTATCGATATCACCCATTGCAGCGCCACGACCAACCGCTTCATCGGTCAAAATGACGGCTCTCTGTGCAGGAAGTTCACTGAATAATGAATCTCCGTTATTCAGGAATACTTGATCTGGTTGGCTCAGTGGATGCAACTCCCCGGCAGCCACCTTCTCTTCCATCTTCTCGACCGCTCCGTTGGCGACAAAAAGATCGAGCAGCCCGTTATTTTCAAGATCACACCAGGCGGTCCCGAACCCGGTCCAGCGCCGGCTAGGGAAGCCGAGTCCCGACTGGACTGAGTGGTCATCAAAGATGCCTTTGCCGTCATTGACGTACAGAGTGTTTGTTTCTCCGGCGAGGTGTGTCAAAAACAGATCAAAGTCCCCATCGCCGTCAAAATCGGCGACGTCAGCGCCCATCGAAGCTTCAGGTCTGCCGTCTCTGTTGACAGCACACCCAGATAGCAAAGCAGAATCCTCAAAATAAAATGGACTCAATTGACGCCAAAATCTATTCGCCATTCCATCGTTGGCTACATAAAGGTCCAGCAAACCATCGCCATCAATATCTGCGGAAACCACTCCCAGTCCAGCACCGGGTTTTGCACCGACTCCACTGGCGGAGGTCACATCCTCGAATGTTCCATCACCGCGATTTCGATACATCCGGTCGGGCAGAGGGGGGTATGAACTGGGGCCACAGTATTCAATAGCGCTACTGCCGGCATAGCACTCCTTGTGTGTCTCGAGCGAATAATTGACATACGAACAAACATAAAGGTCTTCAAAACCATCGTTATCGAGATCGACAAACAAGGCACTGGTGGTCCAGCGATGGTCATCGAGACCGGCCTCTTTTGCACCTTCTGTGAATGTTCCGTCCCCGTTATTTTGCCACAATTGATCAGAACCGAAATTGGTCAAAAACAAATCGAGGTCTCCGTCACCATCGATGTCGCTAACTGCGCAACCCATGCCATAACCATTCGCCTTGATCTCGGACAATTCAGTCACGTCAACGAATTGGGGAACCCCTGATTCATCATTACCGTTATTACGATACAAACGACCACCGGACAGATGATTGGCTGGCTTGCCCAGCAATCGAGGATCGTCCTCGACCCCGGACTTCAACAAGTGGCCTTGAGGAATAAATACATCCAGATCCCCATCGGAGTCGTAATCGAATAGGGCTGATCCCGGCCCGACGATCTCACAGAAATAAAGAGCCCCCGTCATGCCGTTGTCGTGCCAGAAAACCAAACCAGAATCTTCTGAAATATCGGTAACAACCTGGCCTTGTTTTTCTGCTTCACGACCGACACAACCCCCAAAAAGCATTACAGAAACAAGAAATACAGACACAATCAGCGACCAGAATGGCCGAGTCGGGGTTGCTACAATTGCTGGCTGTCTTGGAGTTGAGTACGTTATGGCCAAAAGAGCGAGACTCCCTCTCCAAATGAGACGGCGCTAAATGCTGCCAAATACACTGGAAAATTCACCAGCCATGGCCAAAATCAAGGCTCACTGACCTCTGGAAGGATACACGTTGATAGGCATGTCGTCAGCAACAGCAGGAAAGTCTTCTCAGCATCGATTCTCACCAGAGATGCTGTTTCTGCTACTGTTCTTCCTGGCCTTTCCTTGCAGTTCTACTTTCGCCGACATTTTCCATCTGTCGGACGGGAAAGTTATCGAAGGAACGGTAATCAGAGAAGTGGGCGACCTGATCAGCATCAGAGATCAATCCGGAAACATCGTCACCATCGACAAATCTCTGATTGTCAAAACCGAGATCAAAAAAACCTCACTCGACGAGTACCTGACGAAAGCGAAAGCGCTGCAGGCTAATGATCAAAAAGGCCACCGAGACCTCGCTCTCTGGTGCACAAAAACCGACCTACAAGCTCAGGCGCAGAAGCACTGGAAAATCGTCATCACCCTCGACCCTGACAATAACGAAGCCAGGCAAACCCTCGGCTATATCTGGCTCGGTGGAGACTGGTTCATCCAGGGCTCGAAAGAAGCTCTCCAGCGACAAAAACAACTTACCGATGACACCAGTGCTCAAGTCAAAGAAATACCAGAACAACTCAGGTTGCCAGAGTGGGACCGTGAGGATCTCCCCGAATTGCCTGAGCTTCCTCCCGTCGACCAAAAAGGATTCGACACAGTAGTCGTCGTAGTCGATGAAAAAATAGGACGACAAAAGCCTGAAAGATCAGGGCTGGTTTACCACCTCCGACGGATGGGTGGAAAAATCAAATTCGTATCGGACAAGGAAGAGGATGCGCAGATTGTCGTCAAGGTCAGGACGCGTTGCTACTTCGTCAGGCTCCAGACTTTCTTCGGCGCACCCGTTTCCAACATTTTTCAGGGTGAAGCCAAAGCCCAATTCTTCCAGCGCAATGCGGAAGGAAAACTGATACTCCGCAAGACGACCAATATCAAAACACCTTTCTCCTCCAGTGCTAATCGCCCCAAGGATCAGGCGCTCAGCTACACCTATTACAAAACACTCGAAGCGATTGCAGCGAGGGTCTCGCGGTGGGGCTGGATGAAGGAAAGAGGATCTAAATCCCTTGTCATTCCGGATGACAACCTTTGAGCAGCAAGCCAGAGCCATTATCTAACCCATTACCGCATGCTGGATCCAGGGCGAAAAATATCGTTCGGCTGCAACTACTCAAGGCGGTTCTTTATGGTGCTTCCCAGTTGCTTCGCTTCCCCGCTTTCCTGTTCACACGTCATAAGATCAAAAAGCAGATGGCTGATTTAATCGAGCGCCCCGAAGATCCATCCGCGCGAATCTCTTGATCCTCAAAGATCAGACTCGCACACGTATCCCTTTGACAGAGTTCGCTAGGGGGGTAACCTCCGTCATTAACGAATTTTACAGCTTTGGATCCACAGAAACTGAAGCTAGCAAGAAGGTGAATCTTTGCGATCATTCCAGCAATTGATCCCGCTTCTTCAACCAGGTGATGCTGTATTTGTCCGAGCCGACCTCAATGTCCCCATGGCTGACGGCGTCGTTACTGACCACAATCGAATCAACGCATTCCTTCCAACGCTTCAGATGCTAATCGCAAAGAAAGTCAGGGTCGCCCTGGGAACCCATCTCGGTCGTCCCCAGTCGACAGAGGCTCATCTTTCAACGACAATTATTACCAATGCGTTAAAAGACAAACTTACATGTCCGGTGTTCCATACTGACGATTCCCACTTCACGAAATCCTCCACTGCAGTATTCAATGATTTGCCTGCAGGATCTGTTTTGGTTCTCGAAAACTTGCGGTTCGATGAGCGGGAAAAGTTGAACGATGTGGATTTCGCACAATCGCTTGTCGGGCCAACAAAATACTTCGTCAATGATGCTTTCGGCTGTTGCCACAGAGCCCATGCTTCTGTAGTCGCCGCTGCCGGGCTTCGCCCATCCTATGCTGGCCTCCTGGTTGAAAAAGAAGCCCAGGTCTTGTCCCATCTCCGAGATTCTGCGGATCGTCCTTTCTGGGTCATTGCCGGGGGTGCAAAAGTCCGTGACAAAATCGGTGTTCTTGCACAGCTCTCAGGGAAACTGGACGGGATTATTTGCGGCGGTGGACTCGCCAACACCATCCTCGAGAGTCGCGGTATCCCGGTCGGTTCTTCCAAAACAGAACCGGATGCTCTACCGGAAGTGCAAAATCTACTTCAGGACTCGACAGAACTGGTCTTGCCAGTTGACTTCAAAGCGGGAGATCGGCTCCAGGATCCCACCTTTACCATCGATGTCATGGCCGGTGATTCCCCGCCCATCGGAACTTCGTTCCTTGATATAGGTCCACAGTCGATGGCTCTTTTCAGTAAAAAGCTCCAGCAGGCGGCCACCATATTCTGGAATGGTCCTGTCGGTGTTTTTGAAACCCCGGAATTTCGTAAAGGGACCGAAGCGATCGCTTCAACCCTGGCCAACCATCCTGGTTTTGTTGTCATCGGCGGTGGCGACAGTGCTGCTGCGGCGAGAAGTATGGGGATCGCTCAAAATGTTTGCCATGTCTCCACCGGTGGTGGAGCAGCCCTTGAATTCCTTGAAGGAAAAACCCTTCCCGGGCTCGCGCCATTATTCGGCTCACAAGAACCAACTTCAGAATGATCGATACTCGTGAACTGGCGCAACGACGCAGTTTCGCCCGTCAAGTCATAGGCCAGATGTCACGCCTTGTCAAAGATCGCTACATCTCCGGAAGTCCTGCAGATGTTGAGTCTGAACAGCTGTTTCGATCGCAAGTTTCACGTCGCTTTCCCAACGACCCGGTGGCAGGAGAGGAGCTGGGATATGACCCTGGTTCCGATCACAACGGTTGGCTTGTCGATCCGCTCGACGGCTCCAGCAATCATTCTCAGGGTATCCCGCTATTTGCCGTATCGATCGCTTACCGAATCAAAGGAAAGACGGTCCTGGGACTCATCTCCGATCCTGTCCGGGGCGAATGGTTTGAGGCATTAGATGGCAAAGGGATCTGCTGTGGTGGCCCCTCTCCTGCTCGCAAACCTGCTTCGGGTCCTGCGGTGATCTGCCTGAGCCCACGTTGGCGGGCCGCCTATCCCGATTGGAGGCAACAGCTTCCCTCTGGAACCAAGCAAAGATCACTCGGTAGCATTGCCCTGGAGATGGCCTGGATCTCTCAGGGACGTATCCAAGCAGGAGCATGGTTTCGAACCCATCCATGGGATGTTTGTGCCGGTGATCTGCTCATCCAGGAATCGGGTGGACGGGTGACCGACGTCCAGAAAAGCAAGGTCGGGGAAAAGTTCGCCACTGCAGCTGGAGCCGATATATTCGACAAAGCCCTCCAGGTAACGATCTCTTCATCTCTTGCTGAAAGAGGAGGGGATGCACAAGATCAGGATACAGTCTAGAATCTGCTCTTCTGTAGCCAACTGCCCTTCTGGAGCCAACGATGCATGAAGAAATCATCGAAGTCAAAATTCTCAAGCTTGTTGGCCTCTCGGCAAACGGTGCTGCCGTTTTTCTTCAGTGCCCCGAAAAGACTTTTGTCATATTTATTGGTCCTGCCGAGGGTGAGGCTTTGGCGCGTGCTCTTCAATCTGAAGAAACACCCCGACCACTTACCCATGACTTGATTCGATCTCTCCTGCTCGGTTTCGACATCAAGATTAACCAACTAATCATCTCGCAGATCATAGATGGTGCATTTTGCGCAACACTGATCCTCCAGCAGCCCGCAAAGAACGATGGTGAATTCGATAACGAGGTCAGAATTGACACCCGACCCAGCGACGCTTTTGTCCTATCCGCACGATTCAATTTCCCGATCCACGTCACGCGATCTGTACTCGATCAGGTTGAAGACTTGTCGCAGCTCAGCGACGGGCAAATAAACCTACCCGACATGCCCAATTTTCCGACCCTGGAAAACGATGGAATGGACGAGTCGAGCAAATGACATATTCAAGTTCCGCCCAGTCGACCACTCTTCTCAAATCGTCAGCGATGGCCCTGTCGATCGGACTGGCGCTCTTGATGTTTATCGGTGGCTGCATCAACAACGGCCCCAAAACTGATCGGCATTTCTATAGAACCTCTGCCCGAGAAACTGTCCGGTACTTCCGCTATGCCATCGACGCCAATTACCACGAAGCTGCTTACCAATGCTTGACCCATTCATGTCGTGAAGAAATCTCCCTGCTTACCTTTGAAACGCTGATCAGATTTGTCGATGTTCCAGAACTTGGAGGCGTTAGGCTCGAGACCCTCTTGATGGATTCATCCATTTCCAGC
>JBBWWC010000118.1:0-3387 GCA_050256555.1 Planctomycetota bacterium
TCTCGGTGAAATCCATGTTGTCGATATAGTTCCAGTAAGCTGCGTAGTACTCCAGCATCGTAAAGTCTTGCAAATGCGAAGGATCCATTCCTTCGTTGCGGAACACCCTGGCAAA
This sequence comes from Planctomycetota bacterium, assembly GCA_050256555.1. Taxonomy (GTDB): domain Bacteria; phylum Planctomycetota; class UBA8108; order UBA1146; family UBA1146; genus UBA1146. Next base: position 116 of record JBBWWC010000118.1, read on the forward strand.
CTCATAAACACGATCGAATCCGGCCACCACACAACGCTTCAGGTAAGTCTCTGGTGCGATTCGCATGTAGACCGGCATATCAAGGGCGCCATGATGAGTTTCAAAAGGGGTCGCCAGTGCGCCCGAAGGCTTGGTCTGAAGTACCGGGGTCTCGACTTCATCAAAACCCGCATCATCGAGGCCATCTCGCAAAGCACGGATGAACTGACGTCGAAGACGAAACCGCTGCCGTGACTCTGGTGACGAAATCAGATCGAGATAACGGCGCCGATAAAGAATCTCTCGATCAGAGATGGCATGAAATTTTTCTGGCATCGGCCGTAAGGTTTTGCCGAGAACCTCCCACGAACTGGCTCGTACCGTCAGCTGCCCCACACGAGTGCGATACAGCTCTCCTTCAACACCAACAAAATCACCGATATCGACCAGCTTGCTGAAGGTCGTGTAGGACTCCTTGCCCAGATCATCACGCTGTACCGAACATTGAATCCGACCATCAAGGTCCTGAAGGTCGAAAAAACTCAATTTGCCAAAATCACGGCGACTGACCATCCGACCACAAACCCTGACGGCGGTCGTTCCTTCCTCCAGCTCGGAGGCCTGAACCAGGGTATGGGATCTCTCCCAGCGCTCAGGATAGGGCTGAAGCCCCTGCTCACGCAGTTTCTCGATCTTCTCGATCTTGATCTCGCGAATCCGGTCCTCGGCCACGGCTCCCCCTGATTTCCACTTCACTGCTGAACTTGAGGGGGCGATGCCCCCCCTGGTGCCCACGGATCGTAGCCTTCTCTGGGGCGGCGGTCAAAGAGACCCAAGAGAGTGATCTCGGTTCGTTGACTTGGAGACGATGGGGACGTACTCTTTTCTCTTCGAACGGGCCCATCTGAGGGGCTGGTCGAAACTTGGAAAGAAACAACACTGCCCGGTGGGACCGATCAAGGTACTCCAGGGTCGATAGCAAGAAACTGAGGGAGGGACCATGCGTCCAAACTCTAACCGTCGTACGGTGAGAAATCTTGGATTGATGCTCTGTTTTGCACTGGCACTAACAATGGCCGGTTGCGCCACGGGACCGAAGAGTACGGTAGCTTCGAGTCTGTACTGGAAGCGTGTCTTCCGTCAGATGGGCGACGATCTCCGAGCCGCTCGTACGGATATCGATCGCATCGTCTTTGATCTCGACGATCGTCCCATCGAACAGTACTAGTCACACAACCGTGTTTGAAATCGTAGATTCGAGACACGCACTGACAGTAGTTCTGCACGTGTGAACCCGTCTCGATCTGTATAAAAAGGTTCCATCGCTTTCAGCGGTGGAACCTTTTTTTATCAAACTCAACTACACACGCAAATTACACACTCAAATTATACCTTGCGTCGACGTGCCAGTAACTCCGGATCGGGATCGGCAATCTCATCCCCTCGCCGACAAGCAGCGATCGCCTGTTCGACACGTTCAGCCACTCGCTCGTCTTCTTCTGGTGCGTACCATTCGATCGGTAACTTTCTCGCCCAGACCAATTGCGAACGAGCCAGAGACCGATTTAACGCCTGGATTTTATCCGCCTCAAGATATGGATCGGTCCCCTCCTGTAATGCGCGGGCGATTCGCTGATAACCGATCGACTGACCGGCAGTATCACTCCAGGGAGGATCATTGGCATCGAGTAACCGCTGCACTTCATCGATCCAGCCCTCGGCAAACATTCGAACCACCCGAGCTTTGATTCGCCGATGGATCTCCTGCCGCTCCCGATAAACACCGATCATGAGGGTTCGCTTCGGATCCAAGATCGGAACCCGCCGCCGATGCCAGACACTGATCGGTTCGCCACTGCTCTCAAAGACTTCCAGAGCTCGCATGGTACGTTTCACATCATGTCGGTGAATCATCGAGGCCGCTTCGGGATCAACCTCCTGCAATCTTAGATGAAGTGCATCGCCGCCCTTCTCCCGTGATTCAGCTTGTAACCGTTGCCTGATCTCGGGATCGGGTCCAGGACCAGCAAAGATCCCTTCTCGTAAGGCGTGCAGATAAAAAGCAGTACCACCGCAAATCAACCACGGATCGGTCACGGGAGCACTCTTACCAAGAGCTTCTAGCCAATCAAAAACGGTAAACTCGTCGGTCGGATCGACCAGGTCTGTCAATAAAAAGGGCTGACCACTGCGTAGTTCTTGCGCCGGCTTGGCACTGCCAATATCCATGCCACGATAAACCTTCATCGAGTCCATCACCTGAACTGGCAAGGCGGTTTTCTCGGCCAACATCTTGGCCCGCCCCGATTTCCCACCACAGGTCGGTCCGGTAACAATGATGGCCAGTTCTGGTGGATCAATGATCTTCAAGAAGACTCCACATAACGCATTTCAACAAATCCATCGGTGACAAAAATATGCGCACCACGATCTTCAAAAGGTTCAAGAACAGTAAACTCCCCATCCCTTTCGTTGATCTCAATCCGCTCCTGCTGTGCAACATGGTAGTGCCCGCAAACCACGCGATCGAACCCTTGCTCCAGCAGTTCGCGAACGGCCAGAAGATCAGGTTTCATGCGACTGGCATCTTTTCTTTGCAGTGCTTCACTCGAGCCCTTGCGAAGCAAACGAGCCAATCCACGGGCGGCAAAAAGGGGAAGCTGTCGGACCAACCAGAGAAACCATGAACTACGGAGAACTCGCCGCATACGGAGATAACCGACATCCGCAGTGGAGAACAGATCGCCGTGTGAGAGATGCCATCGCTGTTTGCCCGTCTCCAGCAACAGATGGTCCCCGGCCACATGGACACCGGTTTCTTCTTCAAATGCGGCATCCAGCAGAAAATCTCTATTACCCGGAATCACAAAGATTCTCACACCAGCTTCGGTAGCGCGCCGCAGCGCTGCCACTTCTCGAGACGTGAGAGCCAGCTGGATCTGACCGGGGCCAAGCCACAGGTCAAAGAGATCGCCCAGCAGCCAGCAGTCAGCGCCTTCATCCTGGCAAGATCTCAACAAGGACTCGAACATGGCCACACGCCGAGAACTTCCATCGCAGTGTAAATCCGCAGCGAGGATGCATCGGTGAGAAACAATCGGTTCACCAATAGCAGTATCGAGAGTCAGATTCATGCTTCCGGAATCGTCCAGTCATCCGGCTCCACCGTGGTAGGCGAATCGACAGGTTTCGGATTGGCAGGTTTTGGATTGGCAGGTTTTGGATCGACTGGTTTTGGATCGACTGGTTTTGGATCGACTGGTTTTGGATCGACTGGTTTTGGATCGACTGGT
>JBBWWC010000119.1:0-18427 GCA_050256555.1 Planctomycetota bacterium
AAATCAGCCCATCCTTTTCTCCTGTAACCCCGCAGTGAGGTTGAGGTTTCTCAATATCAGCCATTCTGGCGTTTCGCACCGGAATTTGCACGTTAGAGTGGGCAAATGACCTCAGAAGCCTTTCCAGCCACTGGTATGAAATTCGATCCTGGAGAATCCCAGGTGACAGAAGTCACGCTGGAGAATATCGCACCCGGTTCAGTAATCATCGACGTCAGGTCGCCTAACGAATTCCAACAAGACCACATCCCGGGTGCTGTCAACGTGCCGTTACTACACGATCACGAACGAACCGTCGTCGGAACCCTTTATCGCGAGGAGGGCGCCGATGCAGCGAACCGCTGGGCAACCGAGGCAGTAGAGCAAAGGATCTCCACGTTTTTAAAGCAACTGACCGATCCGCTGGCCCCCGGTCGTGCGACCGTCATCTGTTGTGCTCGAGGGGGGGACCGCTCCGGTAACGTGGTTCAATTTCTCAAGCAACACGGGATCGCCAGTGATCGCCTGGTGGGTGGATACCGTTCTTATCGAAAGTCCGTCATGTCGACGTTGGAGCAGATCGATATCCCGAGCCTCTGGGTCCTCGATGGCTTGACCGGGGCAGGGAAAACGAGTGTCCTTCACCAACTGAGGGAGCAGTACCCCGATCGAATTCTTGATCTTGAGGCTTACGCTGGTCATCGATCTTCGCGACTCGGCGATGTCGGTACAATCCCCAAATCCCAAAAAGAATTTGAAAGCTTGCTCGCACATGATTTTCAAGCTCTCGACCGTTCGGCTCCGTGGATTTTGATCGAAGGTGAAAGTCGAAAAGTGGGTAATCGGCAAATCCCGCAGAGTCTTTGGTTTCAGATGCAACAAGCTCCGCGGATTGAACTGGTTCTCGGTATTGAAGAGAGGGCCAGGTTGTTGGTTGAGGAATATCGGACCGATGCCGGCTGGGGAGCTTTGATCGAGAGGGTCGATTCGTTGCGCTGCTATGAAGTTCTTGGTGATCGCGGTGTCGATGAAATCCAATCCTTGCTGGTCGCTGGGGATCCACACAGAGCCGCCGTGATTCTGCTACAAAATCATTACGACCCACGATATGTCCATGGCAACGAAGGGCGTGATTATCGCTATCGGGTTGAGCAACCAGGCCCTGCGGAAGCAGCACGTGAAATCGCCCGGCTGCTTCCTGTAGAACCAATCTAGATCGGTACTGAAAGCGTCACGGTAAAAGTCTCAGGGCCTTGGCGCATCGTTGGAAAATCGCCCGTGGACCAGAAAATGCACGATCTCCTGCTGGGTTCGTTTTCTCCAGAAAACAAATGTGTGGGATCCCGGAAGAACGATCCGATCGGTGGCTCCTTCAAGAGCGGTGCAATCGATGGGGACCATCACGTCATCAGATGCGGCGATAATACCTGTATTTGTTCCCGGTGAAGTCCCGTCAGGAAGTGGGCCGCCGCCACGACTGGAAAGTTCTTTGATGGGGGCGACCCAGTCACCGAGAATTCCCTCGAAACTCTTTGCCACCGGCGAACCTTGATTGGGCGGCGAGATCTGGATCACTTTATCTATACCGGCAATCGCAGGAGTGGTGGCCCGAACCGACAGGATGGCCCCGAGGCTATGTCCTATGACGTGGAGGCGAACAGCAGGCTGCTGTTGAACCAAAGTGTGCAGGTGACTGCGCAGTTCCTCTGCAAGGACATCGATTTCTTTACGGGTAGAAGGGTATCGATATTCGAGAACCTCGTAACCGGCCTTTTCTAGCGGAGCATGCAACGGGCGCATCGCTCGGTGGGTTCTGAAAAGTCCGTGAACGACGAGAATCCGCTCTTTCGCAGGTGCCATCAACGGTTCCTCCAGATCTTTTAATGACGTGGTCATGCAGCTCGGTGTGAGTAACAGAATCAACGCCAGCGGTAACAGAGACTTGGTCATACAGCACAGGTTCTTTCAGCTGCTTGGCTCCGGAAACAAGTAAACATCCAGGGAACCATTTTGTACCTGGATGTTCGTTTCAGAAACCCCGTACCTATAGATTCGAGATGCGGTAGTATTCCCATCATGGAAAATAGTTCAACAACCAGCACTATACCGGTTCAATTTCCGCAGGGCGGAATTCACTTCTTTGTTTCAAAATACATTCAGGAGATGCCGGACCTGACGGGCAAGGTGGTTCTTGATATCCCTTGCGGTGACGGTCGCAGCAGCTACGAGTTTGCCCGCAAGGGCGCCAAGATCATCGCCCTGGATCTTTTTCCTCACTTCATGAAGTTGCCGGATGTCGAGGCCAAATACGCCGATCTGATGGAACCGCTGCCGCTGGAAGACGGATCGGTTGATTACATCATCTGCCAGGAGGGTATCGAGCATGTACCGAACCAGCTCGGTGTGCTTGAGGAATTCAACCGCGTCCTACGCAAGGGTGGGCAGCTTTTGATGACGACCCCTAACTACTCTCATATGAGAGCTCGGCTGTCTCATTTCATGTTCGAGTCGGACTACTGGAAACGGATGCCTCCTACTGAGATCGACAGTATCTGGTTTGCTGACCAGGATTCGGACAAATTCTACTTTGGCCATCTCTTTCTACGCGGAGCGCAACATTACGAAAGCCTGTTGACGATTGCTGGATTCAAGGCTGCCCAAAGAGTTCGGACCGATATCGGTAACGCTTCACTTTTCCTGACCGTTCTCATGTACCCACTGCTGCTTCTTTACACCATGCTGTCTTGGCGGTTTTATCGGCGAAAAAATCCCCAGGTGGATGCCGCTACTCGGGATGAAATTCTATCGAATCGGGTGCTGCTAAATCTTTCGTTCAAGACGCTCGCCTGTAAGCATCTTTTCTGGGTGATGCGTAAGGATCATGAACTGGTCGAGGTGGCGAAACGTCTCAAGACGTTGAAGAAGGATATTTTTAGCGATTGATAAAGTTGTCAGGATGCCGATCTGGCAGCGAAACCGTTACTGAGGTGCTGGCTCCCTGAGGGGTTATGGACTGAGGTGGATCATGAAATTAGCCATCGTTGTTAGTTTTGCAGCCTTGGTTTTGTCAGGGTGTGCTCAGGGTCCGGATCACGCTGAGATCAGGGAATGGGAAGACGCATACGATGCCATGATCGAAGAATATATCGACAATGCTGGCTTCCATAATCGTCTGCAAGTCGCAATTGATATAAGGAATAAAAAGCCCTCATCAGGGATGACCCGAACTGAAGTTTATTACTCTTTACGACTGGTCGGGGACGAAAAAGACGGAGACCTATCAACCACTCATCTTTCTCCGGCATGGATCGTCGAGCCGGCGCCGATCACTGTGTTGCCGTTCAGAATCGCTGCTATCAAGGTCCATCGAACCGTGACCCCATCCGGCACTGCTACACAATGGGTGGTTCCTAATGCGAGACCTGGGTATTTTTCTTTCGAAGACGGCATCTTGACGAGCTGTCAGGACTGATCACCGGCGGACTACCTGCTCCACCAGTTCTAGTCGATGTAGAGCCTGCTGTTGCTAGAGCTTGGTAAGACGGGCTGATGGAATGTGTGGGAGATCTTTGAGAAGCGTTAGGCTGCATGCGCATGCGCTGGATTCGGGAATATTATGGATATGGACACAACAAGTGTTTTTGACCGATCAGAGATCAAAGGAACCATCCTCAGTGATCGGCAATATAACTTCATCCTGGGAATGGTGCTGTGCTGGGGATTTGCCCTCAACTGGCTGATCGTTCGTACCATAGATCCACGCTGGATCGTTGCTGCGATGCCGTATTGGGTGTTCCTGCTGCTGTACTTCGCTTCGTGCTTTGCAGGGATCTGGCTCTTTAAAAAATCGATCAATCCTCTTGTGAGTTTCATTGGGTACAATTTTGTTGTGGTGCCGTTTGGCTTTGTCGTGAACCTTGTTGTGGCTTTGCACGATGAAGAACTTGTAGCCGCTGCGATTCAGGTCACAGGTTTGGTGGTGGTCGTGATGATGGTGCTGGGAACCATGGTTCCTAAGTTCTTCCAGAAGATCCACAATGCACTTTCTTTAGCATTGTTCTTATTTATTTTCATCGAGCTTCTTATGATGGGTACCGGTTACGCACAACCTGGTTGGATCAATTGGGGCGTAGCTTTAATTTTCTGTGGCTATATCGGCTACGACTGGGGGCGAGCCAATCAGATTCCGAAAACCGTCGACAATGCGGTAGACAGTGCTGCGGCACTTTACATGGATATTATCAATCTGTTTCTGCGAATCCTCGAAATCATGGGACGGTCTAAGGATTGACCATCGAGTCTTAACGCCTACGGGTTTCCTGCAATAACACAGACAAAAACACAGACGGCGTCCGATTTTTACTGATTATGGACCCGATGAAAAACACCCCATCCAGTCGTGAGACCCAATGAGGTGCATGGTTATGACTGGTGGACCTGAGGGGGATCGAACCCCTGACCTCCGCGTTGCGAACGCGGCGCTCTCCCGTCTGAGCTACAGGCCCGTGTTTTTAATTCAGTTTCTTGCAATCGTCGATGTCAATTGGTGGCGCAAATTCGCTCTGGGCGCTTTCTATCGTATCGAAGGGGTAACTTCAAGGATTATGCCGATGGATCAAGACGTTTCGTCCGGTGATTCATTGCGTTTGATGTGCTGTTCGAGCTGGCGGATCCGATCACGTAATTCAGGAAGCTGTGAGACCAGCGAGAAAACTTTTCTCATGTGGCGGCCATCGTCTGCCGGAAACCCCATCAACATCAGGTCGCTACCGAAGTTTTTGAGAATTCCTGTTTGGGCTGCGACCCGGACCTTGTCGCCGACCTCGAGATGGCCAGCCATACCGCTTTGGCCACCAAATTCACATCCCTGTCCCACCTTTGATGAACCTGCGATGCCGACCTGGGCTGCAAAAAAGGAGTGGGGGCCCACTTCAACGTTGTGAGCGATGTGTACCAGATTGTCGAGCTTGCAACCCTCACCGAGAATGGTTTCTTCGAGAGCGCCGCGGTCGATGGTGCAGTTACAGCCAATCTCCACATCTGGACCGATTCGGACACCGCCGCGATGGGGAATCTTTCTCGCCCCGTCAGAGCTGACTGCGTAACCAAAACCATCGCCACCGATCACGGTTCCGGCATGGATCGTCGATCCTGCGCCGATTTGTGTATTGCCGTAGATCACGACATTGGCATGAATCGTGACTCCGGTACCGATTTTTGTTGGCCCCAGAATCACCGCTCCCGGGTGGATGACTGTTTCGTTTTCAATCTCAACTTCGGAACCGATGAAGACTGCGGGACCGATATGAACATCTTCAGCAATGTGGCTTTCGGGATGGATTCTGGCTGTTTCGCTGATTCCGTCGAAGGGCGGTTCAGGTTCGGGATGAAGCAACAGTATCGCCCGGGCAAAAGCTTCTTGTGAATTTTCGTGACGGATGATGGTAGGAACATCGAGCAGTTCTTCGCTCGGTCGACCGGGACCAACCAGAACTGCGGAGGCGGCAATCCCCTTGGGAATCTCTCGATGGTCAGCAATCCACGCCAGGTCGCCATCGCCAGCGGACTCCGGTGGACGAACATTGTCGAGCAGAACTTCCGAGCGACCTTCGAGGACGCCACCAAGACGTTGTGCCAGTTCCTGCGCTTCCATCGTCATTTCTTTCCTCCGGTGACTCGCACCACTCCCATGATGTCGATGACCAGCATTTTTTCATCCGCAACATCCAGCATCACCGTTACTTTACCGTAGAGGCCTCCGGATTTAACCGGGAACGGATCGGCGATATAAGCTCTGATTTGAACAGATCCGTCAGCCATGACCTGCGGGCTAACCGAGAGATCAAGGCCCGCCACTTGGCGCGACAACTCGACGCTGGCCGACAACACCTTCAACGGCTTCCCATCGGCACGTTTGAGCTGGAGAGTCTTTTCTGAAAATCCAGCCTTCTTGATTTGATGAAGATTCCACGACTGAGGGTCGTGAATCACCTGCTGGAATGCTCGCCCACGGACAGGGATGATAAACGGTAATCCATTGCATTTTCCTTCGATTGAACCGGTGATTCTACCAGCCGGATAATCGGCGGCAGAGATTTCGATCACCGCCTGATCTTTTGTGGCTTTTGCCAGTTTGACCAGGATACGCGGATCGCTGCTTTTCAGGTCGGTGATCGACGGTGCAGCGGTCCCGGCGATAGAAATGATCGATACCGTATCGGATGCCTCGGGGATCACTACGTCGGCTGCCGTTGCGACAACGAACTCGAGATCGGAAGTGCGGAAGCCCGGATGGAATGTCGCCAGAACCGGGAGATACTGCGACCCCTGACCGGCCAGCTTGACTTCTATTTTTTTATCAAAGGATCCCCAGCCACGACCCAAGGATAGTTCGAACTGGAACGTTCGTTTTTCTGCAGGGCCAAGCGGGGTTCGAATATCATGGGGAAGCAGTTTCATACAACCGCAGGTCGGTTTTAACTGGCTGATTTGGATCGATCCCTTGGTCTGATTAACGATGGCGAAATCGACCACCTGCTTCGAACCGTGACCCACCGCTCCGAGCTGAATCGAAGAAGGCTCAAGGCGTATCGTGGCACCGGAAGATTGTGCTGCAGCAGTGAGAGGAACCGATAGGGCCGACAGCAACAACAGTGCTAGCCAGATCAACGAAGATTTAGCGGACAGGCTCGAAAACACGGGGTATCTCCTTCGTTTGCATTGTATCGACTTTCTTGCGCTGGTGTGGACTGGTATGACACTGTTTCAGAGATTGGCCAGTGAACCGGTCGAATGAATGAGGTGAATTGTGGCAGACAACGAAATCGAGCAGGTCTGGGGCATTCCACGACAGGTGATGGAGGAGCAGCTGGGTTGCTTCCAGGGCTTTTTGCCGGTTGCTGGTGACCTGAAAGAATGCTGTGCCTCGCTGGAGGCCTTTGGTTCCTTCCGACCGCGAAATGAGGTCGAGGAGGATTCCCAATGGAAACAGGTGATCCCCTATATAGCTCTGCAATACCAGGATCGAATCCTCACATTGCGCCGCCTGTCGACCCAGGGGGAAGCCCGTCTTCATAACAAAAAGTCGATCGGCGTCGGTGGTCACGTCAATCCGGAGCCGCCGGGGCCAGAGCCACTGCTGATCCGCGGTATGAGACGAGAACTACGCGAAGAGATCGCTCTCCAGCAGGATCCGCTTCGTTTTCGTATGATTGGCTGGATCAATGACGATCAGACTGAGGTCGGGCAGGTTCACCTCGGGTTGGCGGTTTTGGCCGAAATGGACCACATGCCTTCGATCCTTGAGACCGATCGGATGGAGGGCCAATGGCGCCTCATCGGTGATCTGGAGCTTGCAGATGAATCCTGGGAATCCTGGTCGGCATATCTGATCCCGGCTCTTCTTTCCGGGCACGAATTCCCCGAGAATGCCTTATCAGGCTGAAACTGTTCGACTGCGATTGACGCTCCTTCGCCAGCGAGGATAGAATCCTGCCTGCAGAGATGCTGATGAACGAATCAAGATTCGTCGTCTCAGTGCAAAGAAATTGAATACCGCTACCCGGTGGTGTAATTGGCAACACAACTGGTTTTGGTCCAGTCATTCGAGGTTCGAGTCCTCGCCGGGTAGCCACTTTCTTCTTTCACGTCATGGCATCTCTTTTAGCATAATCATGAATTGAACAAGCTCACACTCAGGGCCTTCCACTCGACGAACAGGATGGTGCTTTCGATGGATCCTCAATTCTCTGCCGTCATTCTGGCTGCAGGGCATGGTTCGAGGATGAAGTCCAAACTGCCCAAGGTGCTTCATCAAGTCCTTGGCGTTCCCATCATCGATTCTGTGATCCACCGCGTTCGCGAAGCGGGAGCCGAAGACATCACCGTAGTGGTGGGGCATGAAGCACAAGTTGTCGAGTCGCATCTTTCCCCGAGCGATGTTCGGATTGCTCGTCAGGATGTTCAGTCCGGGACGGCTCATGCGTTACTTGCTGCACTCCAGCAACAGACTCCGCTGCACCGACATGTCCTGGTTCTCAATGGAGATCTTCCAGACCTTGATCCCGCTGAACTACAAATGAACGTCCGCAAACTTTGTGAAACCGACGCAGCGTTTGCTGTCAGCAGCTGTCGTGTCTCTCATCCTCATGGGATGGGTAGAATGGTCCGATCCGGCGACGGAGCCCTCACTAATATCATTGAGGAACAAGATGCTGATGCCGAAACCAAGCAAATTGACGAGGTGAATCTTGGAATCTATTCACTCGATACAGCTGTCGTGGCTGACCATCTAGCGAAGATGGTTGGTGACGATCTGGCGGCAGATTCAGCCCGTCAAGAATCGTATCTTCCACGCCTGGTTGAAATCCTTAACCACGAGGGCCTGGGCGTGGTTGTTCATCCGTCGATGGCGGGGCAGCAATTCCTGCAGGTCAACGATCGACAGGGGCTGGCGCGAGTTTCACGTGTCATGCAGGACAAACTTCAACAACAGCTGATGTCTGCCGGTGTCACCATCGTCGATCCCGCCACTACGTGGATCGAATCGGAGGTCGAAATCGGTCAGGACACGTTGATTCACCCCCAGACCGTCATCCGGCGCGGGGTTCGAATCGGACGCAACTGTGAAGTCGGCCCTTTCGCTCATCTCCGTAGCGGAAGCATCCTCGAAGACGATGTCAAAGTCGGGGACTTCGTCGAGATCAATCGCAGTCACCTCTCAACCGGGGTTCGTGCCAAACATCTGGCCTACCTGGGTGACGCCACAGTGGGCCAGCGGGTAAATATTGGTGCAGGAGTGGTGGTCGCCAATTACGATGGCAAAAACAAGAGCGCTACCGTCATTGGCGAAGGCGCCTTTGTCGGCAGCGGTTCGGTGGTTGTTGCTCCTGGTGATATTGGAAAAGATTCTATTGTTGGAGCTGGCGCAGTCGTTCCGCCAGGACGCCCGGTCGAACCTGGCTCTACAGTTGTTGGTGTTCCTGCTCGGAAAATAAAACGCGACAAAGATTCAATGCATGAAGGTACGTAAGGATGAAAGATGGATTCTATGACCACTAAACTCTCAGACAGCATGGTCGTCTTGCATGGCAATTCTAATCATTCGCTGGCTAGTGATCTTTGCGCAGAACTTGGACTGGAGCCGGGCCGTGCGGAAGTTACCAGGTATCCCGATGGTGAAGTCGCCGTTTCTCTCAGTGAAGACGTTCGCGGTAAGGACGTCTTTATTGTTCAGTCGACTTGTCCTCCAGTGAATGAGAATCTGATCGAGCTGTTGGTGATGATTGATTGCGTCAAGCGATCATCTGCCGCAAGGATCACGGCGGTCATCCCGTACTTCGGATATGCGCGGCAGGACCGCAGAGAATTTGGTGCCAGGGTTCCTATTACCGCCAAGCTAGTCGCTAACTTGATTGTCGCTGCAGGGGCTGATCGTGTTGTCACGATGGATCTCCACTGCGAACAAATTCAGGGTTTCTTTGATATCCCGGTGGACCACGTGTATGGCGGATCTGTCATCATCGATCATTTCAAATCGCGAGGTATGGACAATCTCGTGGTGGTCAGTCCTGACGTGGGGGCCATCAAGATGGCCCGTGCCTACAGTCATGGCCTCGGAGCGCGGCTGGCGACGGTCGACAAGAGACGAATCAGTGGCACGGAAACTCAGATAGGATTCATCATCGGGGACGTTGAGGGGATGAATGCCATCCTCGCCGACGACGTCATTGCGACCGGTGGGTCGATTGTCGCTGCAGCCAATATTATCCTCGAAAAGGGCGCCAAAACGGTATCGCTGGCCTGTTCGCACCCACTCTTATGTGGGCCAGCCGTGGAGCGATTGGTCTCTTCTCCGGCCAAGGAGTTTGCCTTTATCGACACCATTCCCGTGGACGGAAAGATTTCGGATGATAGGGTATCTCTACTATCGTGTGCTTCCGCCCTTGCCAAAGCGATCCGGAAGATACACAAATCTGCACTGATCGGACGCAGCAGCCTTTAATTTACGGGTACCAGGTTTTACCTGGTCATTGAAAGGTGACGAGACGATGGACAAGTTCGTGATGGATGGGCATTTACGGGATTCCGCTCAAGCCGGTAGCCGTTCAGCCCGCAAGCTACGTGCAGAGGGTTTGATGCCCGTCAATGTTTACGGTGCTAGTAAACCCAATGCCGCCATCTCCGTCAACTCTGCAGCTTTCTCCAAAGCCCTGCAGGAAGATCATAAATTCTTTGAATTCAATGTCGACGGGACGTCTGAGTCTGGCCTCCTCAAAGAAGTCCAGTATGACACCTTCAGCGACGTCGGGATTCATGCCGACATCTATCGTGTGAAGCCAGATGATGTGGTTGAGACCACCATGCATATCGTTTCCATCGGCGTACCCAAAGGTGTTTCCGCAGGTGGAACGCTGGATATCGCATACCGACACGTTCCTGTCCGAGGTAAGGTCAGCCAGCTGAACAGCTCTCTTTCGGTCAATGTCGAACATATGGCTGCCAATGAATCGATTCGCGCCAAGGATCTTGAACTTCCCGAGGGAGTCGAGCTCCTCCTCAGTGACGGCACCCCGGTCATCATTGTGCATGGTCGTCGCGGGGGCTAATCACTTCGCGGTGGTTTCGTTGTGACCCATCACTCGAATCGCTTCCGGAGTCGCAATGAAAATTGGAGATCACGACCGTTCGGTGCCGTTGGTAATTGTCGGCCTGGGCAATCCAGGTCCAGAATATGACGGAACTCGGCATAATGTCGGATTTGCTGTGGTGGATCAGATCAAGCAGTCTCTCCGTCGCCCCGTAGCTGGTTCTTCGACCGGTTCTGAATGGACCACTGGCCACTGGAAATGGCGAAAGACGCACCTTTTAAAACCACTTCGCTTTATGAATCTGAGTGGTGATCCGGTGCGCTTATTCCTGCAAACTCATCAGCTCAAGCCGAGCCAAATTCTTGTCGTTCTGGATGACATCGATCTGCCCCTGGGTGCACTCAGATTACGAAATCGTGGTTCTGCCGGGGGCCACAGAGGACTCGATGACATCATTTCGGCCCTCGGGAGTTCAGCGATCGCCCGCTGTCGGGTCGGAGTGGGGCGTCCGACAGAGCAAAATCAGGTCCAAGACCATGTTCTGGAGCGACCGACAGGCCCAGAGGCAGGTATTTTTGAACAAACCATAAAAAGAGCGACCGATTCTGCACTTTGCTGGCTGCTTGAGGGTGTCACAAATGCTGCTCGTCGCTACAATGGGCCGCTTCCCGAGGAAGGACATGAGTCTTCCAACGGATATCCTCAGGAGTGACTGGATTTTTTAGTTCAGAGATTCCAGAGTTCATTTTGAGTTTTTGCTTTAGGGCGGACCTTCGCAGAGATTCCCTGTCCGGTCAGTGGGGGAGCGAATCCGCAAATAAAATAAGGAGACTGGTTTGACCGAACGACTTTACGAGGGACTTTTCCTCGTCGATGCCGCAGAGGCTTCGCAAGGGTGGACTGATCTAGAATCTTCGATTCGCAGCATCATCGATCAGCATGGTGGTGTCATCGAACATGCAGAGAAGTGGCCCGAACAACGCCTGGCTTATGAGGTCAATGGCGCCAAGCGCGGTGTTTATTTCCTGACATATTTTCGTAGTGATCCGCAGTCAGTGGCTCCGATTCGTTCGGATGCACAACTGTCGGAAAAGATTATGCGCTTGCTGATCATACAGGAGCCATTCCTCGAAGAAGAGATGACCAAGCGCAAAGAGCTTGCGAAACGTCGCAATGCTGAACCGGCACCTGCTGCAGCTGCTGATTCTGCACCTGCAGATTCTGCAGCTGCTGACGCTGCACCTGCTGACGCTGCTGATGCAGCAGAGGCGGATTCTGCAGAGGTGAACGAAACGTCCGTTTCTGATTCTGCTGCTGGAGTAGATTCAATCAATGACGGCGATAGTATCGCTGACACACCCTCATCCGACGCCGTTGAGGAACAAGCTGTGGACGTTGCTGCGGAAAACGCAGACGGTGAACCCAGCGATGAGAATCAGCAAGAACAAAACTAAACAAGAAAGAGGTCCCGATGGAATTCAATAAAGTGTTCATCGTCGGCAATCTGACACGCGACCCGGAATTGAGGATGATTCCCAGCGGTACGGCTGTCTGTAACGTGACTGTCGCTTCTAATCGCAAGTTCCGTCGTGAAGGCTCTTCCGAGATGCAGGAAGAAACCGCCTTTGTGGATATCACGGTTTGGGGACGTCAGGGTGAGAACTGCAATCAGTACCTTTCCAAGGGTAGTGGGGTTCTCGTCGAGGGGCGTCTCAAAACAGACCAGTGGCAGGACAAGGAAACTGGGAAGAATCGCAGCAAGCTCACCGTGGTGGCTGATCGGGTCAATTTCATGCCCCGTAGCGGAGCCGCAGGCGGCTCACAGGGTAGCTCAGAAGGCGGCGCTTCTTTTTCTCAGGAAAAACAACAGGATTCAGGCGGTCCTGCAGAGAAGGCGGCCGGATTCGAGCAAGGTCCTGCATTCAACGACCAGGTGCCCTTCTAGGGCAGTGAAAGCGCTAAAAAATGTTCATACGTAAAGATAAGAATTTTCTGGTCAAGGATCTGAACTACATCGACTACAAGAACGTCGATCTGCTCAGCAAGCTGATTGTAGGCAATGGCAAACTGACTGCGCAAAGGCAGACCGGTTGTGATTCACGCAAGCAGCATCAAATCAAGCGGGCCGTACATCGTGCTCGATTCATGGCCCTACTTCCCTACGGACAGTAAATCAGCAACTGGAGTCTTACCGATGAAACTCTTCCTGAAAAAGGATGTCGACAATCTGGGGCGCCTCGGCGACGTGGTAGATGTCAAAGTTGGCTTCGCACGCAACTTTCTGATCCCGCAGGGCCTAGGTGTTGAAGTTGGCCAGGCAAATCTGCAGTGGATTGAGGCGCAAAAACGTCGTCTCGAAGTTCATGAGAAAGAACGACTCGCAGGTTTGAAAACATTGGCTGAATCTGTAGAGGGTTCTTCCTGCACGTTGATTGCACGTGCTACCGAAGAAGGGCACCTGTTCGGCTCAGTGACGACCAGTAATATTGCCGAACAACTTGAGGCGGACGGGATTGTGGTGGACCCAGATTCGATCGTGCTGGAAAAGCCGATCAAGGAGCTGGGCATTTACAATCTCAAGGCAGACATTCACCCCGATGTCGAATCCATCATCAAGGTCTGGGTGGTCAAGGCTGACGAAGAGGCCGATGCCGAGTGACCCAGCCTGGTTGATCTTTTAATTCTGCCCTAGATGACCGCTCAGGGGAGATCTCCGGTCTGTAGGCCGGGAGTCCCTTCCTTCTGCTGTCACCCTCCGGTAGGTTTCAATTTCAACGCAGGGGTGAGATGCGGGCAGTTGTTTTGTTGCCCTCGACACTCTCCAGGCTTTCTCAGTACGGAACGAGTGATTGATGGCAGAAATTGAACAAATAAAAAATACCCTCCCGCAAAACACAGATGCAGAAACAAGCCTACTGGGTTCACTGCTTCTGGGGGGCGGAAGTGCCGCCAATGTCATCGACCGGCTCAAGGCGGACGATTTCTACCTCTCTCGCCATCGGATTCTTTTTGAAGAAATCCAGAGTCTTTGGGCTGATGAAGGAGTTACCGATCCTGTCATCCTGATTACCAGACTCGAGAACAAAGGTCTCCTTGATAAAGTTGGTGGTGGCGAATACGTCATCGATCTAACCACCAAAGTTCGAACCAGTCTCAATGCTCCCGAATATGCAAATATCATCCAACAGACGGCCCAACGACGTCGCCTGATCGAATCTTGCCAGGAGCTCGAGGCTCGCGCTCGATCAGGAACCGGCAATGTCGGAGATCTGATCGACGAGGCTGGAGCCACTGTCCTTCAACTCGCTGAAGACGATGGAACTGGTGGAATCCATGAGATCAAGGACAGTCTCAATGAAGGATTTGCACTACTCGATCTCTGGGAAAAAGGCGATAGCGGTAGTGTTCTTACTGGCTTCAAGGATCTCGATAACATGACCAACGGTCTTCAGCCAACCGACCTTGTGATTGTTGCCGGGCGCCCATCCATGGGCAAAACAACCTTTGCACTCAACGTTGCCCTCAATGCCGCAATGCGTAAGGAACGAACTCCTGTACTGGTCTTCAGTCTCGAGATGAATCATGAGCAACTGGCACTCAACATGCTTTCGATGCGATCTGGCGCCAGTGCAACAAAGATGCGCAAGGTCGAACTCAGCAGTAATGAATGGGACGACCTCATCCAAGCGGGTGACGATCTGTCCCGTGCGCCGATCTATATCGATGATTCCCCCGGACTGAATGTCATGACCATTCGTGCGAGAGCGCGCAGACTTCATAGCCAGAACCAACTAGGGATGATTGTTGTTGATTATCTCCAATTGCTCGAAATGGGCGGACGGGTTGAGAATCGCCAACAGGAAATCTCAAAAATTTCGCGATCTTTAAAACAGCTGGCCAGAGAGCTTTCCGTGCCTGTGGTTACCATTTCTCAGCTATCCAGGGCGGTCGAATCACGAGAAAGCCATATACCCAGGATGTCCGACTTGCGCGAATCGGGAGCGATTGAGCAAGATGCGGACTTGATCATGCTGCTCTATCGTGAAGAGTATTACAAACCGGATAAAGAAGAGGCGAAGGGGCTGGCTGAGGTCATCATTGCCAAGCAGAGAAAAGGTCCTGTCGGATCCGTCAAGCTTGCATTCCAGGCGGATCGCCTCAAGTTCGCCGACCCATCTTTTACACAAACTAATGGGCCTGAAGCCTTTTGATTAGAACCAGGAGTTCTCAATGATCTCAAATGCAAACCTTAAAGCACTTGCGCTGGTGTTGCTTGCCGTGATGACCGTGACGGTAGTCCAGCAAACCGTTTCAGGTGTTCCCTATCAGGTTGCGCCCCACAGGGTGGGAGTTTGCGATGTCCAGGTGGTCCTCGATCAAATCCCTCAGGGCAAAACAATTTCAGACGAGTTCAACTTGCTCAAAAACCGTATGGAAACTGATCTAATTGAGCGCGAAAAATCGATCCGCCGCCTCGATCAGGAATCCAAGCAACTCAAGCAAGGCTCGCAGAGCAGGCGTGACATTGAAAAACAGATCGCCCTGGCTAACGCTGAAGCGATCTGGCTGCGCGAGGATTTCGAGAAAGAATTCACCGCCAGCTTCAAAGCCAAACGTGACAGCCTCGTCAAGCTCGTCAGGGAAGCGATAGAAGAAGTCGCCGTCGAACGAGAGCTCGACCTTGTTGTCAATAATGTCGCACGTGCGTCAGACTTCAAAGTGTACGTCAGCATCTGGGCCAAGCCCGAGCTTGATATCACGATGGATGTTGTTTCTCGCGTTACTTCCAAGGCAGGAGACCGTTGACCACCGCTGTTCAGCAAACGATCTCTGGCGAGACTGTTCTTACCGGTGCTGGTCTTCACACTGGAGAAACTTCGACCCTGAAGTTACTCCCAGCGCCTCCAGATTCTGGAATCGTTTTCGTACGTACCGATATCGATCCGACACTAGAAATACCACTCGGGCTGGACACCTTGCGGAAACAGCCGCGCCGCACCAGTTTCGCTGTTGGAGAAGCCGAAGTTCACACCTGTGAGCATTTGCTTTCTGTGCTTCACGTACTGGGGATCGAAAATCTCAGGTGTGAGATCGACGGTCCCGAAATCCCTGGCATGGACGGTTCTGCATTACCTTTTCTCGATGCGATTGAAGACGCCGGACTGGCAGATCAGGGCACACGCGGGAGAACTCTTGCGATCAAGAATCCTGTTTCCGCACAGGAAGGTCGCGCCAGCGTCGTCGCTCTTCCTGGGGAAGGATTCCGTGTCACTTACACTCTCCAGTATGGGGGTGATCCAGGCTTCAGTCAGACCGTCGATATCGAGATCGATGAAAAATCCTATCGAGAACAGATCGCACCAGCACGCACCTTTGTTCTTGAATCAGAAGTCAAAGAATTGCAATCAAGGGGGCTCGGCAAAGGAGCTACAGAAGAAAACACGCTGATTCTCGATTGCCATGGTAAAGCGGACAACTTCCGATTGCCCGACGAGCCTGCCAGGCACAAAATTCTCGATCTGATTGGCGACTGCTATCTTCTTCGCTGTTCCCTCTCCGGCCACGTGATCGCCCATCGTAGCGGTCACGGCCTGAATGCTGAATTGTCAGCGCGGATCGCAGAATCCCACGTGCGTGAACGAGAGCTTGAAGACGTGCTGATCAAGGCACCGCAGGGTCTCGAAATCAGGGATATTCAGAAATTACTTCCCCACCGCTATCCTTTCCTGCTGGTCGATCGGGTTCTTGAGGTCGAAGAGGGAGCCAGGGCGGTCGGGCTCAAGAATGTCTCCTTCAACGAAGAGTTCTTCCAGGGGCACTTTCCTGGCCAACCAGTCATGCCCGGTGTGCTCCAGCTAGAAGCTCTCGCCCAACTATCTGGAGTCCTGCTTCTCAGGAGTAGTGCTGATTCCAATCGAATCGCATATATTCTGGGCATAGATGACGTTAAATTCAGAAAAACAGTGGTTCCTGGCGACCAGTTAATCCTCGAGGCTGAACTCAAGAGGTTGCGAGAACGTACGGCTCAAGTTCAGGTACGAGCCACAGTCGATGGAAAACCTGTGACAGAAGCTACGATCCGGTTCATGATCGTAGATGCCAACTGAGGAGGCGTTTTTTTGATACACCCATCTGCTTTCATCGATTCCAGCGCTGAAATCGCACCTGATGTCGAAATCGGGCCCGGTGTTTTCGTCGGCCCTCAGGTGTCCATCGCTTCCGGCTGTGTGCTTCATCACAATTCATCTGTGATTTGCAACACTCGAATCGCTGAACGAAATGTCATTCATGCTGGAGCCGTTATCGGCGGTGACCCACAGGATAAAAAGTGGGACGGCGAAGAGACCTGGGCGGAGATCGGATCTGACAATCTTTTCCGAGAACACTGCACGGTCAATCGAGGAACGATCCAGGGTGGTGGGGTGACAAAAATTGGAAATGGCTGCCTGATCCTGGCCAGCTCTCATGTGGCCCACGACTGCATCGTGGGCAATCAAGTGATCATGGCAAACGGAGTTCTGCTTGGTGGCCATGTTGTGGTCGAAGATCAGGCAGGATTCGGTGGCCTTGCTGCGGTCCATCACTATTCGACTGTGGGTCGTCTTGCGTTCATAGCAGGCATGACCCGTGTTACGACTGACATTCCACCGTATCTGATTACCGAAGGAAACCCATCGCGAGTCAGGGCAGTCAACTCTGTCGGAATGAAGAGGGCTGGGATCTCCGAAGAAGTTTGCGCGTGGCTCAAGGAAGCACAACGTCTTCTTTACAACAATAATATGATCCGTCGCGAAGCTTTCGAGTTACTCGAACGTCGTGGCGACGTTCCCGAAGAGGGCATTCACTTGCGTTCTTTCCTTCGAGCGACCGAAGAAGGTCGTCAAGGACGTGCACGGCAACCGTAGAAAAGGACACCCGCATGAGAATTGGAGTGGTCGGAGTCGGTCACCTGGGTAGTGCTCATGCTCGAATTTGGCGAGAAATTCAATCCGCCGAATTGATCGGCGTCTTTGATTCTTCGTCCCAGAGAGCTCAAGAGATCGCAGATTTGCAGGACTGCAGAGTCTTCGATTCTATCGAATCAGTGGTCGACCAGGTCGATGCTGTCAGCATCGTGACGCCAACTCCATTCCATCTAGAAACGGCCCTGCCATTCCTTGAAGCTGGCAAAGCTGTTCTGGTCGAAAAACCTCTAGCGGCCACAATGGACCAAGCCGATCAGATCTGCTCTGTTGCCGAGCGATCAGGTTCGGTGCTACAAGTCGGACACATTGAACGTTTCAACCCCGTCATCCGTGCCGCCATCCACCTGGTCGAGAAACCGCTCTTTATCGAGTGCGATCGAATCCATCCATACTCGTTGCGATCTACCGAAATCAGCGTCGTTAACGATTTGATGATTCATGACATTGATATCGCCCTGCACCTGATCGATGACGATCTTACATCTGTCGACGCTCATGGCTGCGCAGTCCTTTCTCCCAATGAAGATCTGGCTCACGCCCGCCTTAGTTTTGCCAGCGGTGCGACCGCCTTCGTCAAAACCAGCCGCGTTGCACTCAATCGGGCACGTAAAGTTCGTATCTTCGGACCACGTCAATATGTCAGCCTTGATCTAGTCCAGCGGGAAGGATTCCACGTTTCGCTCGACGCTGATTATGATCCTGAACAATTTCTCGACGTTTCCGGGCGAATTCAGGCCCCTGACGGGGTTGAAGATTTCCTCTCCCAGCACCTCCAGCAATCGCCGCTCAAAATCGAGCCGACGGAGCCTCTCAAGGCCGAGCTGGAGTCGTTTCTTCAGGCTGCCAGAGGTGATCGTCTTCCTGCGGTTACCGGTGCTCAGGGGCGCAGGGCCA
>JBBWWC010000120.1:0-6740 GCA_050256555.1 Planctomycetota bacterium
CACACCGAGCTACGATGATGGGTCGATTACACTGAATCCTGTCGTGACCAGTGATTACATCCGAGGAGATGCCAACTCCGATGAGCGCGTCAATATTGCGGATGGTATCTGGATTATTGCGGAGTTGTTCCTCGGTGGTGAGGCTAGCACCTGTCCGATCGCTCGTGATTCCAACAATGATGGTCAGGTCGATGCCGCAGATGCGGTTTACATCTTCCAGTACCGCTTCTTGGACGGCCCTCAACCGGAAGCTCCGTTCCCGAGCTGTGGTCAAACGGATGGCCAAACTCCTGAGGATTGCTCATCTTCGGGTTGTGGTGGTGGGGGAAGTGCCCCTGTGACTTTTGCTAACGATATCCAACCGATTTTGACAGCGGCTTGCGCCCCTTGCCACACTCCTGGCGGAGCTCAGGGCAATGGTCCTTCAGCAGGATTGCAACTGACTGAGAATGCTTACGGTAACCTGGTCGATGTGCCTGCAGGGCAGTGCGATCAGTTGAATCTGGTTCATTCTGGAGATCGGGCCAGTAGCTGGCTCTATCGTAAAGTGGTTGGATCGCATACCGAAGCTGACGTGCTCGATATTGGTTGCTGTCCTGATACAGATGGGGATGGTGCTCCCGACGGTTGCGGAAGAAGGATGCCTAGATTCTGCGAGAACAGTCAGTCCTGTTTGGACGAGGCTACTCTGGAGTTGATCGGTACCTGGATTGATGAAGGAGCTCTGTAGAACGACGAGCTCTGTAGAACGAGCTCTGTAGAACGAGCTACTGCTTTAATAGTGGTATTTGTAAGAAGTCGGCATTGTGAATGATCTTCACAGTGCCGACTTTTTTCTTTTTCAGAGCTGGAGAGGGGGATTTTGATTCCTGTCTCTTCACAGAGTTTCATGATCTCCTGTGATTCTTGACGACAGATGGCCGTGGCTCATTTTTGGGCTGGACTGGCTTTTTGCGACAGAGTTGTTTCTTCATGTCACCTCTCTTTACATAGTCGAGTTCCTGCGAGTTCTTACGGCCAAAAACCTTACCCTAGGGCATCTACTCCTGTGGTTTACATGGTTTGATTTCCTGGCGAAAAGTCATCAATTTTGACTTAACTAACTTTCCGTACTTTCATGTCTTACTCATTAAATATGCCTTACTAGTTGTTCTTTTTGAGTGCGGTAAGAGTACGCCTGCAATTCTCTAAATCCCTTTTTAAAAATGAGATAGGTATAGTAAGCCCGGGTTTTGTTATCGGTTTGTCCTGTTTTGGATTTTTTTTGATTACTTGATAGAACCGCAGGGTGTCCAGGGTTATTATTACTTTTCTTGAATAGTTGACTTTGTGTTATTTAGTTTCGTTAAGTTATTTTTTGGTATTTGTATTCAAATGGTCGTTTCGCTATTTTTCTCGTCAGACTCGGAGCGATCCGTGAGTCGGAGACGACCGGGCTACTACCTATCTGTGAGGGGTAAGGTTATGGAGCTGCGTGGATATCTACTGCTATCGGTGCTTTTGGTTATTAGTTCCGGTTTTTTCGGGGCCGGGTTTGTTTCAGCACAAGAAAGTTTGTCGATCGGAGATGGAACCGCAGAGGGACTTTCTCCGGAGACTCTGAGCATCACCTTGGATGCTTCCATCGCTGTGCAAGGTTTTGTTCTGGCGATTGGTTACAACGAAGACCTTGTCACTGCCAGTGATCTCGGTGTGGCAGGAAGCGCTAGTAATGCCGAACTCATTATTGCCGAGGTGTTGACCGGTGGTGTGACGATGGGGGTTATCATGGATGCTGAGCCTCCCTACGAAGGACAGACGATCACCCCTGGAGGTGGGACCCTCATCGCAGAATTGACGATGACACCTGTTGTGGTGGTTTCGACCGAGATATTGGTTCCCATCAGTTTTGTTGATGATGTTTTCAATACTCCGGTTTTGAACAACGTCATCGTTCAGGGAGGCCTGTCGGTAGGTGTCGATGAGGGGTTGGAGCTCAATGGGGGAATCCTCACCATCCTTGAGGCGCCTCCGGCGATGATGAAAGTGGAAGATTCTTCCGCTTATGCGGATGGTTTGGGAACTCAGGGCGATGCCCGAGTTCTACTCGACAACAATCTCGGCGGAATCCAGGGGTTTGTCACGGCTCTTGCACATGATCCTAAAGGGATTGTCCTCGAAGAGATCTCGATCGGTGTGGATACTGACAATGCGGGAGCAGAATTCACGATCATTAATATTTATACGGATGGCGGAACTCTCGGGGTCGTACTTGATTTTCAGTCCCCATTTGATGGACAAGCGATCCCCAATGGCACTGATCTACATATTGCAACATATACGTACGCATGCGTGGAAGAGAACATCTATCCAGAAGGAGACCCGCCGCCAGTGGCAGGCACCACTTTGTTGACCTTTGTCGACGGAGTTCTTGGGTCGCCAGCCCTCAGCAATGTGCTGGTTGTCGGAGGATTTTCGATCGCTCCGCAGAAAGAAAATGGCACTTTTACGTGTGTCCCTTTTCCGGTTCCAGCAGAGGACACGATCCTTTGCATGGAAACCATCTTTGATGAAGCGGTGGGTAATTACGCTTACCATGGTCAGACAGGCGCACTTTGTTTTTCTTACTCTGATGAAGATGACTATATCCAGGGTTTGACGATGACGGCCTGCTACGATTGTGATCTGACGGTTGGTACTGAATGGTCATGGGGCGGATCGATCGTCGAAGAGGTTGGAGTCGAATACCTGGCCGTGCAAGTGGATGATAATTCAATAGATGGAGATGGTTGTGAGATCATCGTCGCGATCCTGCTCGATGCACTACCGCCTTTCGAAGGGCAGACGTTACCGCAGACTGGGAGTAATCCGGAAAATCCCGAGTCTGATCGTCTGCTCATCGGCTGTCTTCCAGTGACAGTCGATGAAAGTGCGGAGTGCGAGCAGGATCAGTTGATCTATTGGTGTAATGACATCAACGGCAATGGTGATGTTTTTCTCTACAACAACGTGGTTATCGATTTTGAATCGATACAGGAGTACGAGCGTTGCGATACGTCGGTTTTTGTTGTGCCTGAAGAGCTTTTTCAGCGTGGCGATTGCAACAGCGATGACAAGGTAGACCTGGCAGATACGGCAACGATACTCGCAAGCCAGTTTAATGGCCTTGGAATCTTGTGCCCCGACGCCTGTGATGCCAATGATGACGGTGTTTTGAACATGGCAGATTCCGTTTATTTACTGAACTGGTTGTTCAAGTTTGGCGATCTTCCACCGGCGCCGGGCCCCTATGACGATGGGCCCGATGCTACAGATGATGACGCTTTGCCTGTTTGTGATAGCGACGACACCAACTGCTAGAAGTTGATTCTGCTAGAAGTTGATTTGAAGCTGTCGATCTGCTGAAAGATCAAGGTGGCGGATCGTGTCGGATGGACAAAAGTCGGCGTGGTGATCTTCATCACCACGCCGACTTTTTTTGATGCTCTTTTTGCGATCCCTCGTGCCCTCTTTTTGACCATCCGCCACGATCGATTTTCTCTATGGCCGCATTCCCGTCGAATTGGGCCGTGAATTGCATGTAATCGATCCTTCTGATTAATAGTAATCGATATAAGCTGCTTACTATTAATAACTGACTCTCCTCCCAGTTGTGCCAATCCGTCATATTGTATTTTGTATTCATTTTATACGTCTTGCCAGATTCGAAGTGGATATCTGGTCTTGAAACGCTAATGTCCCCTTAATTGATATTGTGACTTTTGGTTCACTTGGTTCCTTTAGTTATATTCGTTCTATGTATTCATTCAGTCTTGTATGGGCATCTTTTGAGGTGGCTTTTATCAGAGTGAATAGAAGTTTATGGCGTACTGCACGCATTAGAGAGGACGGGATTATGCGTCCTGTTATTTTTGTCCTGTTGATTTTGATCAGCGTTGCTGGTCTGACCGAAGCGGTTGTCGCTCAGCAATCCATGACCATTGCGGCTGGTTCGACCCAGGGCCTGGCTCCAAAAACCCTGGTGATCAGCATGGATGCAGTGGAGGACGTTGAGGGCTATGTGCTGTCGATTCTATTTGACGAATCTCTTCTGCTGGCGACCGATTTTTGGCCTATTTCAGATTCTGCTGCCGCCGATCTGATTGTGTCAAATGTGTACTCTTCCGGTGTGACTCTGGGTGTGGTGATGGATACGGTACCGCCATTTGATGGGAATAAAATTCCCGGAGGCGACGATCGAGAGATTGCCGCATTGACGCTGGCTCCGCTGGCTTCCGTGTCCACCGATACTGTCGTTGACCTTGAATTCGTCGATGACGTCTTCAATTCCCCGCCGCTTTCAAACGTCATCGTTCAGGGTGGTTTATCGATCGGTGTGGATCAGGGGCTTGAGCTTGAAGACGGCACTTTAACTCTGTTTGCGGGCGAGCCGGTGACGATGTTTGTTGAGAATGGCTCGGCTCCAGCGGATGGAGCTGGAAGTGTCGGTGTTTGTCGAATTCTGCTCGATAATGACCTCGGTACGGGAGGTGTGCAGGGATTTGTATCGGCAGTTTCCCATGATTCTACTGCGCTCACACTCGAGGAGATTGCCATGGGAGAGGCCACAGAAGCTGCTGGGGCAGAGTTTGCGGTTGCGAATATCTACGAGAATGGCGGCACCTATGGTGTGGTTCTTGATTTCCAGGCCCCCTTTGATGGCCAGGTGATCCCCGAAGGAACAGGAATCCATCTGGCCTCTTTCGGTTATTCTTGCGTGAACTCCAATATCTATAGCGATGGGGATCCTGGAGCCCCGCCGCAGGCAGAAACCAGTGCCGTGACTCTTGTCGATGGTGTTCTGGGCGATCCGATTCTCAACAATGTCGTGGTGATCGAAGGGCTCTCGATTGATCCGGTCCTTTTGAATGGGGTCTTCACCTGTCTTCCCGTCGAAGTGCCGTCTGAAGACACGGTTCTCTGGATGGAAACCGAGTTTGACGAGGGAGCCGGGAATTACGCCTACCATGGTCAGACTGGAGATCTGTGCTTCTATTACCGGGATGACGATGATTATCTTCAGGGCTTCACTTTTACGGTCTGTTACGACTGTAATTTAACGATCGATGAAGATTCGTGGGTTTTCAATGGCTCGATCCTGGATCAGGTCGGGATCGAGTATCTGGCGGTACAGGTCGACGATGACTGTAGCGACGGGGAAACCGGCGAATTGATCGTGGCTCTGTTACTGGATGCGCTTCCTCCTTTTGAAGGGCAAACCTTGCCTCAGACGGAAAATCTGGCAGAAGGGCGACTTCTGGTCGGCAAGATGCGCGTAACTGTCGATGACGATGCGGAATGTAATGAGGCGCAGCCCATCTACTGGTGTA
Organism: Planctomycetota bacterium; assembly: GCA_050256555.1. Taxonomy (GTDB): domain Bacteria; phylum Planctomycetota; class UBA8108; order UBA1146; family UBA1146; genus UBA1146. The sequence continues at coordinate 5,349 of JBBWWC010000120.1, forward strand.
ACGACATCGACGGTAATGGGGATGTGGTTCTGGAAACCAATGTTGTGATCGAATTTCAATCGATCAAGGAATTTGAGCGTCATGATACCTTGGTCTTTGTCGTCCCCGAGGAGATCTTTCAGCGTGGTGATTGTAACAGTGACGACAAGGTGGATCTGGCCGATTCCGCAACGATGCTCGGAAATCAGTTTAGCGGAGTTCCGATTCTGTGCCCCGACGCTTGTGATGCCAATGACGATGGGCTGTTGAACATGGCTGATTCGGTTTATCTACTGAATTGGTTGTTCAAGTTTGGTCCCATCCTGCCTGCGCCAGGACCTTATAACGATGGACCAGATCCAACCCAGGATGACACGTTGCCAGTATGCGATAGCGACGACACCAACTGCTAAGTAGCAGTACGGTTGCTGTGGATTTTGTCGCAATGGCGAAAAAGTAGTGCAGGTGTCGGTACGGTGGTTTTCACTCGTGCCGACACCTGCTTTCTTCATCCCGCTGTACCCACCCCTGGTAGCACCTTCTTTTTGCAGTGCAAAAGTGACGTTGAGAGTGGACTTCGGCAGCCAGTATCTCCCTGATTTTCTTTGCAGCGAGATTCACGATGAACCTTGAGTGCATCGGGAGAATTCGCCAATTCGGCAATTTATTTCTCTGTCTCCTTTTAGAGCACCCTTGTCCACAATTTTTCCAAATCCAGTAACGCTAAGGATTTATCGGTAGTTATGGCGGCCGGTTTTCAGTGGTTGATCTGCCATTCTTTACGGAACTAGTCCGTTGAGTGCTCTCGTGTAGAGACTATCCTGAATTAGGTGACGAGAGTGAAGGAACGACCAAATATGACAGTAGTGTCAAGACTGGTCGTATCAGTTATGGGCTCGACATATCAGATGTTCGTGAGGTTTTCGTCAGTGACGAAGGTGTGGATCAAGTGCCGTGGAGATTGTGGAGAACCGGTGTGTGGTTCTTTCATCTACCCCGGTTCTTTTGCCCTACCTTTTTCTTGGTGGTGATTCAGGAACTCTGGGTCGAGAGGTTTAGCTCTTGTGAGAATGTTACGAAAAGTATTTTCCAGGAGCACTGATCGGCTTTCGGGAATGAAGGGAAATCGTTCGACAGTGTTTTCTTAGAGGATCTGTGTTTTCTGAGAAAATGTGGAACTAGAAAAATGTTGCATAGCGTGATGTTTCGTTCTGTTTTGTTTTAGTGATGTTTTGAATCAAGTGTTCAAGGTATCGAATTTTGAGAAAAAGGAGGTGTGGGAAACATGTTCATTTCTAGATTAGGACATGGACTCGTCATGGTGTTGCTGGTGTGTTGCACCACTATGATTTTGGCTGGTACTGACACTGCGTCTTACACAGCAGAAAGCCAGTCGGTGGCTTCTACTGGAGG
>JBBWWC010000121.1:0-2404 GCA_050256555.1 Planctomycetota bacterium
GAAACGAATCGAGGATGGCACCGTTTTCTCGATCAAATCATCGAGGGAATCAGCTCCAACGGACGCAAGCATTTCCTGTATTTCAACACCTCGTGGACCGATATGACGACCCTCGAACAGGTCACCCGAATCGAGCAGATCGGAAGCGGAACGGGACATCAAGGAACCTCCGGAAATCTAAAGGTGTGGCAGAAGATCGAATATCGATCTCATCCAGCAGCCTCTAGCCTAGCCAAAGCAAGCGGATGCGGCAACCGAACCGGAGCCCAGAAGAGTAGCATCTGCACGACACTCCCGTTCTAATGCTGCCACTCAAAATACGCTGTTGCAGTGCAAGGAGGCCCGATGGGAAACCAGATCTTTCGCCCCGGAGTACCAGAAAACGAACCTATTCTTGACTACGCCCCCGGTTCTCCGGAAAGAGCATCACTAGAGACACGTCTCGATTCGATGTGGAGCGAGACACCCGAGATCCCGTGTATCGTCGGCGGCAAGGAGATCTTCACAGGAAACATCCATGAACAACGGTGTCCCCATGACCATTCAAAGGTCGTGGCCCGCTGGCATGCGGCGACCCCCGAAGTAGTTCAACAAGCCATCTCATCGGCTAACGAAGCATGGACTGAATGGTCCTGTGCCACCCAGCATGTTCGCTCCGCCGTGATGGAAAGAGCTGCTGTACTTCTGAGCGGTCCATGGAGAGATGAGCTCAATGCCTCGACGATGATCGGACAATCAAAAACTGTGATGCAAGCGGAGATCGATGCCGCCTGCGAACTCATCGACTTCTTCCGATTCAATAACCATTTCGCACTGGAGCAAATCCCACAGGAACAGCCCCTGAAAAATCCTGCCGGTGTCTGGAATCATGTCGACTACCGCCCACTCGAGGGATTCGTCTACGCAGTAGCACCTTTCAACTTCACGTCCATCGCAGCGAATCTATGTTGCGCACCGGTACTGATGGGAAACACCGCGGTCTGGAAACCCTCCAAAACATCGATCCTCTCCAACTGGTATGCCTACCGGATGCTGGAAGAAGCCGGACTCCCACCGGGCGTCATCAATTTCGTTCCAGGGAACCCGGTTGAAATTACCGATGCTGCGTTATCGAACGCCAGTTTTGCCGGACTTCACTACACCGGATCAACCGAGGTCTTCCGGCAGCTCTGGAAAAAGATTGGCGACAAACTGCAAGATTATCGCAGCTATCCAAGGATCGTCGGTGAAACGGGCGGAAAGGATTTCATTTTCGCCCACCCCAGTGCAGATGTTGCCTCGCTGGCAACAGCCGCCATTCGTGGCGCCTTTGAATACCAGGGGCAGAAATGCTCCGCAGCTAGCCGGATGTACATACCAAAGAGTCTCTGGCCGCAGTTGAAGGATCTCCTGGTCGAGGCCACTCGCTCCATCTCAATGGGAGACGTTCGAGATTTCAGAAACTTCATCGGTGCTGTGATCGATGAGAGCACATTCAAAAGATTGCACCAAGCGATCGAACAGGCAAAAGAAGATCCAAAATGTAACATTCTGGTCGGTGGTGAATGTGACGATTCACAGGGTTGGTATGTCTCCCCAACCATCATTGAATGTGAAGACCCTCGCGCCTATTCGATGGAAACGGAACTGTTCGGACCGGTCCTCTCCGTTTTTGTTTATGAAGATGCTCAAATGAATGAGTGCCTTGATCTGGTCGACAACACCAGCCCATACGCTCTCACTGGTGCGGTCTTCTCTGGTGATCGAGTCGCTGCCGAAACCATCTCGCAACGACTTCGCTACAGCGCAGGAAATTTCTACATCAATGACAAGCCGACCGGCGCTGTTGTTGGACAGCAACCTTTTGGTGGGGCAAGAGCTTCCGGTACGGATGACAAGGCGGGTTCAGCACTCAACCTGCAACGCTGGGTGGCTCCCCGAACCGTAAAAGAAAACTTCGCCCCACCGTCCGATCATCGGTATCCACACATGGAATAATTATTCTTGAACTTAAAATCTCCAAGATAAGTGGCTCCAATCGCCCGAAGCTGTACCATTGGCTACAATTCCAGACGAGACCAGCCACAAATATGGTGAAAACTACTATCAAATAAGGGGTTACAACAACGCAAGACCGGCAGCCCACTATATATTTACGACTATAGCGCCTTGGATAGCCAGGGCGTGAAAAGTTAAAAAGACCCGACAAACAGAAGACCAACGGTCAACGGCCAAGAGCTCGGAAAGAAACCCATGCCTCAGCTATATTCACGCGGTGTCGAATACGCACTACGTTGCTTACAACTACTCGCACAAAATCCAAAACTACCACGCACTGTTGTCGAACTCTGTGATGAAGCACAGCTACCAGAACACTTCACCCGTAAAATGCTTCAACCGCTGGTCCGAATCGGGCTACTCAAAA
>JBBWWC010000122.1:0-4561 GCA_050256555.1 Planctomycetota bacterium
CGCGTCACGCAGATGGATGTCTTTTAACGGAAAACCTGGGAGCCAAGATGCCAATCTATGAATACCAGGCGATCGACATCCGAGGTCGCAACAAGAAAAGCAGGATCGATGCCGATACGGCACGTGATGCCCGCGACAAGTTGCGCCAACAGAAACTGCGCGTCATCGATATGCGCAGGATCGATGCCGTATCCAAAGGTGGCGGAAAAGCCGGAAGATTTCAGCTTCAAAATAAAGTAAACATCAGAGACTTGGCCATCTTGACTCGACAGTTCTCTACGCTGCTTTCATCCGGAGTCCACCTGTCCGAGACATTAAACGTCCTCGTCGAACAAATCGAAGATCGCAGGATGGAAGTGGTGTTCCGTGACCTTCGTGAAAAGATCGTCTCGGGAGCAAGCCTCGGAGATGCCCTTTCTCAACACCCCGCATTCTTCAGTGATCTCTACGTCAACATGGTGCGTGCGGGAGAGGCGGCTGGAAATCTTGACGAGGTTCTCCTGAGCCTCTCCGACTACCTGCAGAAGCAGGCGAGCCTGCGTGGAAAACTGGCGGCAGCCCTGACCTATCCAGCCATCATGATCGTGGTCGGCTTTGGTGTCGTCACTTTCCTGATGTCATTTGTCGTACCACGGATCACCGAGATGTTGGTCAAAAAAGGGAATGTGTTGCCATGGGCGACCACTACCCTGATCACCCTCAGCGATCTCTTCAAAACCTTCTGGCTACCAGGGCTGGTAGGATTCCTGGCCCTGATGGTCATCTTCCGCATCGCCATAGCGACCGAAAAAGGACGACTGGCCTACGACACTTTTCTGTTAAAGATCCCAGTGCTCGGAACACTACTGCAGAGATCCGCCATCTCTCGCTTCACGGTCACCCTCTCGATCCTTCTCAAAAGCGGGTTGCCGGCACTCGACTCTCTCAACATCGTTGGCAAGGTTGTCAATAATGCATTGATGACCCAGACCATTGAAAGTGTTGCAGAAAAGATTCTTGAAGGCGCAGACATTTCTGCTCCACTGAAAAGTTCGAAGATGTTCCCTCCGATGGTCGGCTACATGATCGCTGTCGGAGAGCAAAGTGGTGAACTAGAAAGTGTTCTGGATCGAATCTCTGAGACCTATGAAGAAGAGATCGATCTTTCCGTACAAAAGCTGACCGCCATGGTCGAACCACTCATCATCGTGTTCCTCGCCGTGGTCGTAGGTTTCATCATCATGGCAGTACTGTTACCGCTGTTGAAATTTAACAATCTGTAAAGTGCCCCTGGTTTTTGAAACCAGGACGTTAGAAAAACTTGAGCGAAGATAAGGAGGCGACCATGAGCCGCTACACTCACAAAAAAGATGAAGGATTCACTCTCATCGAACTGATCGTTGTGATCACGATCATCGGAATCCTGGCCACCACGGTGGTAGTCAATGTGTTCGGTCGTACAGACCAGGCAAAAGTCGCCAAGGTCCAGGCCGATTTCTCCAGCATTAAAACTGCGGCTCGGATGTTCAGAGAAGATCACGGCCGCTGGCCAGATTCCCTGGAAGAACTGGTCGATCCTCCCACCACCGACAACGGACTGATGATGGAGTATCTCGACAATCTACCAGAGGACCCCTGGAGCAAAGAGTTCTACTACTACGAGATGGGCGATCGAGGTCCATTGTTGATCTCCTGGGGAGCAGACATGACTGAAGGCGGCGACGAATTCGATGCCGACATCTATTCCGACGGAGAGCGTTACTAGACCGATGCAACGTCCAGCTACCGATTCTGGTTTCACTTTGATCGAATTGATCGTCGTCGTGACGATCCTTGCGGTGCTGGCATCCTTTACAATTCCGAACCTGGACAACTTCTCGCCCAAGTACCGACTGAGATCTGCTGCCAGAACCGTCGGGCAAACCGTAGGTTGGGCACGAAGTCTTGGTGGTGGTCTCGGGCTCGAACATGTAGTCCGTTACAATCTCGATGAGAACACCATCGAGGTCATTTTGCCGCCAGGTCCAGAAGAAGATCCAGAACTGGACATCGACCTTCGTGAAAGCCTCGGTGCCGAAGAACTGCCGATAGGAGTCGAGTTCGATCGAATCCTTCATGCCGATGGTAGTAATGACGATTTTGGCATCGTCGATATCATTCTCGATCAATATGGATCGAGCGGAACGCACATCGCAATCCTGAAAAATGATCTCAAAGAATCGATCGCAGTCTCGTTCCAGGCCATCCTCGGGATCGTCGACTACCTTCCTGGTGAAGATGCGGAGATCCCGGAATGGTAATCCGTCGATCACCCCACACTACTCAGGAAAAGGGCTTCACCCTGATTGAACTGGTGATGGCTGTTGCCATCATCAGTGGATCCTTCCTCAGCCTTCTTTACTTGAGAACCGATGCCGTCGATCGAGCCTTCACCTATAACCAGGACCGACTGGTTCGAAGACTCGCTCGTGAAAAGCTCGATGAAGTGTCCTTCGGTCTCGAAGAAGCACTCGAGGGGGATCTCGAAGTCCCCGGAAAATCCATCACCTGGGCATGGAGCGCCGAGGTCATGGATCTCTCGACCGAAGAGGTTGGGCCAAGGCTTCTCGAGATCACCTTGAGTCTTGAGGTTCCGACGCTCAACTCCGAGTCTTTTGACGAATTTGTCATGGCGACCCGAGTCCTTGTTCCTGAAGACAGTCCGATGGCCACTTATGCGCAGTCCAGCACGAGCATGGATAGCCTGGGAGGTGGTTTCTGATGAAACAGCAAGGTTTCACTCTCATCGAAATCGTTGTCGTCATGGCCATCTTTGGATTCGTCATGCTGGCAACGCACACGATTCTCATCTCGACTCTCGATGCGGATCAAAGGGTTCAGCAAACTACCTTGACCGGTAAAATCGGCGAATCGATCCTCAATCAAATGCGCAGAGATCTACAAGGTGCTGTTTGGCGCGGTTTCGGTGAAGAGGTCTTCCGTGGAGAAGATCGTGGAGACGATGATAGCGCCGAAGATGTCATCGACTTTCTCACCACTTCACCAGTCCCCTCCCCTGATGATGAGATCTCCAGCTGGACCGGCGAAGTCTCATCGGTGGGTTACGCTCTTCGACCTGGAAAAGAAAGTGGTGACATGGTCCTGTTTCGAAGGGTCGAATGGGACATGCAAAATGACCCGCTCGACCAGGGAGCAAGGATCGCTCTCTATGATCGGGTGAAGGCTCTCGATATCCACTATCTCAATGAAGAAGGTGAGTGGGTTCAGGACTGGGAGGCCACATCATTACTCCCCGAAGAAAACTTCTCTGATTTCCCGTTCCTGGACGAGCGGGAAGCGCTGGACGATCTGGATGCCGAAGAGGGTCAAGCTGACGCAGCCGAGGAAGTTCTTCAACCGGGAGATATCGACCCTTCGACCGGCGAGGTTATTCTTGAAGAACCACTTCCTTTGCCCCTGCCGCGTGCGGTGCAAATCGTCCTGTATCTACATTACGGGAATGAACGGGGTCGGATTCTCGTTGGAAATACAGATGAGCCTCTGGTCGAAAAATTCTCGACCATCGTACCCTTACTGGTATCCGATCAAATTCTCGTCGAAGACCCAGATGCATTGCTGGAGGAGAGCCAGAGTAGCTTTTGAAGTAAATTTTGGAGGGGCCTCCGGAAGGAGGCGAGAACCCGGATTGCGTGATCCCCTTGGTTCGAGCCCCGGAGGCCCCGTTTTTCTTTCTTTCCTGCCTCGTACTTCTCCCTCTCCCCACCCTTCTCGCTACAATCCTCCTGGCATCCCTACAATCCTCCTGGCAGCGCTACAATCCTCCTCAGCGGCATAACTCGGCCTTCTGATTGACAGAGCCCGCCAAAGTGTGTCAATACCGCCCACATCTGCTATGCTAGAGGCGAATGGAGCCCTTTTTTCGCCATATCGATTGGCATCAAAGATGCTTATATTTCCGGGAGAAAACAGTGCGCAGAAACGGGTTTTCGATCAACTAAAGGAGCTCAACAGCGTCAGTGGACAGGCTCCAGCCATCGATCTACAATCCGCCTCTCGTGAAGTAAAATAAGGTCCGAGGGAAACCGGGATTCCCGGGGTTCTGGCAGCTTCGATTCAACCCCCAGGATGGGGTATTGGAAAAGTCGCCAGATGGGATCCAATGTCTTCGGATTCATCCGACATGATCCGCGCAGCGGTTTGGCCTGACAGTCCGGGCTTCACCACTGCCCGCATGGAAAGAGCAGTAACGAATGAGCTCCTATCGCAGATTCCTTGTCTCAGGAGAGTGGTTATCCTGGCTGGTCTTCGCTGTTTTGGTAACTCCGGTATTTGTCGGGCTCAGTGGTTGTCACGGAAGTGTCAGCTCGATTCCGAACATCAATAATGCCGCAGCATTCCTTGAAGACAATGCAGTCTATCAGGGCCCCGTGATGGTCACTCCACGTTACGGACACACCGGAACAACGCTTGAAGATGGTTCGGTTCTCGTCGTTGGTGGTAGTGATGAAAGACATCTCACATCCATCGATTCAGCTGAAATCTTTGACCAAGGAGCCAACGTCGGCCTCAATCAAACCATCCC
>JBBWWC010000123.1:0-4761 GCA_050256555.1 Planctomycetota bacterium
TCTCCTGTCCTCCAGCTGATTGTCACCTGGCCCCCAATCCGAACATCGAGCTGTTAGGTTTCGTCGGAGTCATTGCCAGCAGTGCCCCGGGTACCCCGATCGATTTCGTCGGAGTTCCACCGGTTCCCACTTTTGACTTCATCGATGTCACTGGTGCCGGAAACATCGATGATCTCGATGTTTCCGTCGACATTACACACGGTTTCATCGGCAATCTGGACATCGACCTGGTGAGCCCTGCACAAACGCAGATCCGCCTCTACCAGAACGAGAGCAACTCCGACGATGACATGCTATTGACCTTCGACGATGAAGGACTGCCTTATGGAAGTGTGACCACATACAGTGGTGAGAGAATGCAACCCTATGATCTTTCACAGGCCATCGGTAGTCTCGCCGACTTCGATAATGAACCAGCAGCCGGAAGCTGGGCCATCGTTATCGCCGACACCTTTGATGGGTCATCAGGTGGTACACTGAACTCCTGGGAACTCCGTATCAGCCAGAGACAGGACATTCCTCAACCTGCGTCTGGATCACCAATACCCGTGGATTTCGTCATCGCTGTCGATCCGACAGACTTGACCGGAATCAATGACCTCGATATCGATATCAATCTGACCCATCCGGCTCTTGAAGATCTGGAAATCGATCTCCTGTCTCCCGCAGGAACGTCGATTCGACTTCACGATCATGGTGCCGGAGTCGACCTGGTGGGTCGTTACGACGATGCCACAGGCAACAACGATGGTTTTGGAAATCTGATTCCATCCGGGCCGGGCACCCTGGCTGACTTCGATGGCGAAACTCTCGGCGGCGACTGGACCTTGACCGTTACCGATACGGTAACGGGCCCAACCGCCGACGGCAGCATGGATGGCTGGGCGATGCAAGTCTGTCCTGCCCAGTGCAACGCCCCCACCGATCTGATTCTGACCAGCGACTGCAACGCTAACGATGTGTCACTTTCCTGGACCAACAACGACACCTACGACAGTATCGAAATTGATCGTGACGGCGTGGCTCTGACCACGCTCAATGGTTCAGATTCCAGCTACATCGACAGCACAGTCTCCGAAGGTTTTCATGACTACACCGTTCGCGGTATCTGTTCCATCGGCGCGGGTTCGAGTAGCAACTTCGTGGATCATTTCAACTACAATGGCGAAGACACCATCGTGGTTGCCATGGAAGGACTCTTCGATGGCGGGGATACCGGTAGCAACGATTCCGGTGCCGCATTACTGCAAGGACTCACCGCTGCTGGCGCCAATGCCAAGCTGATCCGGATGCAGGTCGATGAGTACCCCTGCATCAGTGCACCTGAGGTAACCCAGGTATGGATCGCCTGTGGCACCTACCCGACCAATGCCAAACCCAATGCGGAAGAAGCCGACTTGATTGCCAGTCTTGCCGCTTCAGGAATCGCCATCTACTTCGAAAGCTCTGATCACTGGAGCTTCCAGCATCCGATTTCTGCCTTCGACGATCGAGATGGTGTCGCCGAACCCTACGAACAAGACGACGACGACTCGCTGACATCTCTCGATGGATCAGATTCAGGTGTCGGTCTCGACATGTCGACCATTCAGAACGTCGGCTACAACCAGGACAACCAGTCGACCACTGGCAATGCTAATGATTTCAACAACTACCTGATTCCCGCCACCGCTGAAGTGGCCGGCGGAAATGCCGGCGTCGTCTGGAACTATGACGATGCGATCGGTAATACAGCACCGAATCTGGGCGTCACCACCGCATACATTCCAGACACCGGAGGCCGAGTCATCTGTTCCAGCTTTGAACTGGGTGGTTTCCAGGGAGATGTCAATGCGGTGATCGCAGCCTACAGAGATTTCCTCGCAGGCGGCGGCGCACCGCCCACTGGCGAAGTTTTCCAGCGTGGTGATTGCAACACCGATGGCGGTTTCAACATTGCAGATGCGATCTTCCTGCTCGGAAATCTCTTTTCTGGTGGTCCTGAAAGCACCTGTGTTGACAGTTGCGATGGCAATGATGACGGTGGAATCAACATCGCCGATGCCATCTTCGTACTGGGAACTCTCTTTAGCGGTGGCCCCAATCCAGCCGATCCCTTCGGCGATTGTGGCGAGGATCCCACCACTGACACTCTCGAGTGTGCTGAGTACAACAGCTGCCCCTGATCACTTGTGGGCGAAGTGACTTCGATACCAGATTTTTCGGCGGGTGAGCTCCAAAAAGGACCTCACCCGCTGATTTCATTTTCTGCTACGCTGCCTCACAATCTTGCTTCCAGAGACGGTTCGAAAAAAAGGGGCGACCTTGAGCGCAGTCGGAAAAATGCTTCGAGAAGATGGGAGTACCCGCGCAGGCTCGTTGACGGGAGTGCTCGTCATCTCCCGAATACTCGGCCTCGCTCGCGACATCGTCCTGGCCTCGCTGCTCGGAGCGGGACCTGCCGCTGACGCTCTTCGCGTCGCCCTGAAAATCCCTTCGATGATCCGCGACCTCGTCGCAGAAGGCAGCATCTCGGCGGCCTTCATGCCCAGCTATGAGCAACAAAAGTTCAATGGTGGAATCGATGCCGCTCACCGCTTCAGTCGTTCCGTGCTCACGCTGTTACTGTTCGGTTCTTCAGCGCTCGCCCTGCTACTATGGCAATTCGCTCCGACCTGGGTCGAGCAACTCAGCCCAGGCCTGGCGGATCCCTCCCTGGCAGTTCAACTGCTGGTCGAACTGCTCCCCTTCTTGCTGCTGGTACCGCTACTGGCAGTGCTGCGAGGAATCCTCCTGGGAGCCAACCGGAACCGCTCCGCTGTAGCCTCTCAAGCGCTCCAGAACGCCGTCCTTGTCGTGGCTGGCCTGTCGATGGTGAATACAGGCCTGACCGGGCCTGAATCGGCGAGCGGCTGGATCAGAGCCTTTCTCGGCGGTGCGGTTTTGAGTCTGATTCTGCTGGCCTATTCGAGTCGCAAAGCGCAGCCGTTGCCTTGGCCAACTCCCCAGATCAGGGTCAGCGGAATCGATAGATTCCTTCGTGATCTGGGGATCCAGCTACTGGCAAGCTCAGTGGTCTACATCAATTCCATCCTGGCACTTCGATTTGCTTCGAACATTGGAACCGGTGCCATCACCCAGCTCGAGATCGCCTTTCGTTTCCACTTCCTTCCCATCGCCTTGATCGGTGTCGCCATCGGAACCATCGCCGGAGTCGATGCCTCGCGGCTAGCAGCAAAACGTCAATCCAGGGCATTGGCGTTGCGCATCGGTAGAAACCTGCGCAACTCACTTTTCATATCGCTACCGGCGGCTGTCGGATTGGCCATCCTCGCCGGGCCCTTGATCCGATTATTCTTCCAGCACGGCAATTTCAACGCCGACGATGCTTCTCAAACCATCGCAACGCTCAAAGTCTTCTGTCTTGCGATTCCATTGGGTTGTCTCTGTCCAACTTTGATTCGTACCAGCATGGCCCTCGGGCAAAGAAAGCTTCTGATCATTGCATCGATCGCAGCTCTGCTGGTCAACTGGACGATGCTGATCGTACTTGCAGATGGGTTTGACGGTCGGTGGGGCGTACCAGGACTGGCCATCGCTGCAGCGGCGTCGACCATGACCAGCTGGCTGTTTCTGGAGTTTGGATTACGAAAGAAGATCGCCCTGCCCAGGTTACGAAGATCTGCCATCGTCAACAACTTGCTCGTCGCTCTGGCCGTCGCTGGGAGTACCACTCTCGTTTCGCAACTCGCATCGTCACTGCTAGGCGTCGGCTCTCTCTCCGATATCGTCAGCATCGGAATCAGCATTCCTGCTGGCATACTGGTTGCGATATCCCTGGGAAGAATCATCGGCATACCAGAGGTCAAAGCACTGGAAAAGCTGGTCCACTCGGCATCGCGAGTCCTGCACCGCTCTTAACTTCTCTCGATAGCTCTGTCCCGGATGTCACTGCCTGGCCATTGTGGTGGTTCAGGGATCGCCTCAATCGGAAGCGCGCGCTTCTCGAGTAGACGAGGACTGATTTCTAGGTTCGACAGGATCGCGGCAATCTTTTCTCCGGCACTCCCATCTCCGTATGGATTTGACATTCCCGACAGCGACGCGCGAAATCCTGGATCTCGAACCTGATTCAGCCCGGTACGAATGGCTGATAACTCAGCCGGAACATCGATAATGCAACGACTTCTCTCTCGGCCCTGTTGACGGCGACCGATGTTCAAACACGGCAGAGGTAAAGCCGGCGCTTCCATGATACCGCTCGATGAGTTGCCAACGATGGCCGCTGCGTTGTTCAGTAGCCCCCAGTAAAGCTGATGTTTGAGATTCACAAACAACCAGGCGTCCTCTCGCCGATCGCACAACTGCGCTGCTCGATCTCTGATCCACCGACTGCCGGCATCGGCATTGGGGAAACAGAAGATCAACGGACCCTCGGCTTCTTCCAGTGCCTCGAAAAATGGATCTGTTTCGTAGCAGATCTGTTCATCCAGCGTCACCGGATGCCATGCCACGATCAGTGGAGCGGGATCGAGAGAGACCTCCAGCACCTGCTCTACCTCGGCTCGTTGAGCCACCCTACCGGAGTAAAAATGATCCAGACTCGGTGCGCCGACTCTGTGAACACGCCAAGGCTCTTCACCATATTGCAGGACTCTTCTCCGGGCCGTTTCGGTCGGCACCAGATGAATGTGAGAAACAGCGGTCAATGCCTGTCTTACAGCATGGTCGATGGCTCCCTCTGAAACCTCGCCCCCTTCGATGTGGGCCACCGGAATCGTC
>JBBWWC010000124.1:0-6539 GCA_050256555.1 Planctomycetota bacterium
CCGTGGTCATCCAGCCGACCGATCGACCCGCACTTTCGAGGATCGAGGCCAGATATTGAACCGTAGTACTTTTACCGTTGGTCCAGGTGATCCCATAAACATGCAGGGATTCACCAGGGAAACCAGCACCGGCTTGCTGCAGATGGGCGAGAGCCCATCGCGCATCTTTGACATGCCACCAGGGAATCCTGGAATCAAAACCGTCCGGGATTCTTCGCTCGGCCACCACGCTACGGGCTCCGGCAGCAACCGCTTCCTCGATGACCTGAGTCGCATCAAAAGAAGTACCCGAGATGGCGACGAATAAATCTGCCGGAAGTTTTCGATGGTCAGTGGAGATTGAGGAAATCGCCGGCACCGGGATCGCCCCGCCAGCGGGCTTGCCCAGGATCTTCAGGATTTGCTCGGTTCGCAGAGGGAATCTCAGTTCCTCTCCCCGTGGTTCCATTGATCCGGTTCCCCTTCCCCATTCCGATCGACCAGCGCTTTTTGTTTCAAGGCCCCTCGTCGCTGTACCCCCGCCAGACTATCGGCCCTCGGGGCTCCCTCCAAGCGAGGAAACGAGACCGCCGGGTCGCCTTCGATCAAAAGCTGGCTTTGCAGCGGATCCGGCGTTGTCACCAGGGCTGCTTCGATACGTTCCTGAACCCTATTCCCCGGACTATGGAGGACTGCCTCGAGAATCTCTTTGACCGCCGGAGCGGCAGATTTCGAGGCATAATAGCGAAAATTATCGGTCGCCGGATCCTCCACCACCACCATTGCGATCCGTTCCGGTGCATCATGCGGTGCAAAACCGATGAAACTGGAGATGTAGCGTCCCGGGAGGTAACCACCCTCTCCGGCCAGCTTGGCAGTTCCAGTCTTGCCGGCCATGCCGATCGTACCCAGAACTCCCTTGCCAGTTCCTTCTCGCACGACCGAACGAAGCACATTGCGAACACTTGTTGCGGTTTCTTGACTGATCAACCGAGGGTTCTGTGTCGAGCTGATTCCACGTGCTGCGTTACGGTAGAAATGCGGGGTCACCAGTTCTCCACCGTTAGCAAAGGAACAATAAGCTCGAATCATCTGGAGCGGGGTCACCTGAATTTCATAGCCGAAGGCCGCCGACGTCAACGTGTACCAGCTCCAGTCTCGAAACGGTTTCAAGAGTCCACTTTCTTCTCGACCAAGATCAATGCCGGTTTTTTTGCCCAGCCCAAACTGCCGGAGAATCCCGTGAACTTTTTTGGCCCCCAGCTTCAGACCGATATCAACGATTCCGATGTTACTCGATTCAACAACGGTGCCCCGCACGGTTCGATCTCGCAAAAGATGACTATCCGTAAATTTTCGACTACGACCGGAAAACTTCTGTATCTCAGTATTGACCGCCACCGCATCGGTGAGCTGCATCCCTGATTGGAGTGCTGCGGTCAGAATGATCGGCTTCACCACCGATCCAGGCTCCATCGAAAGATGCATCATCCGCAGCATCTTTGAAAAAGCTTCGTTTTCGCGCTTCTGGTTATAAAGCTGCTGCAGTTCACCTCGGACCAGTCCCGGATATGTCCCGATGGCTAAGATTTCTCCGTTTCGGGGATCCATCACGATCCCACTGACACTGCTGGCCTCGGTCTTTAGATACGTATCCGCAAGAACCGATTCCAGAATCGATTGCTCATGGATTCCGATGGTCAGCTGAATATCTTCACCATTGATCCGGGGAACCGCCTCAGAGGCTTCCCGGATGGGGTGCCCACTCGAGTCCGTTTTCTGGCGGCTCAGCCCCCTTCGTTCGATAAGGCGCGAGTTATAGGCCAACTCGATACCATGAAGACCGATCATTCGATCGCCACGAAGCTCTCCGATCACGAGAGTTCCGGTATCTCCATGGGGGTACGTTCGTGTCGAGATCGGCTCTAGCCTTGGAATCACTGGCCGACCCAGTGCCCGATGGAGCTTGCTTTTCCCCTGCAGGAATTCGATCTCGCTGCGGCCGGCAGCAACGGTACCGATGTCGATGTACTGAATCAAAGAACGACGATTTTCCGGCGCAACATTCTGATTATCGTGCAAGATCTTGTCATTCCGGACAGCGATCGCACGAATCTTGTCCGCCACTTCATCCAGCGATCCCGAGGTCACCAGGCCTGGCAGCTGAAGAGTTCCTTTGATGGCGTTTTCAAGCGGAGAGATGGGTGCGCCACTGGTCGAGATTCCGGCACGTGCACGAGTCGCTGAAAAAGGATCGAAACCGACCTTCCAGGACAACCGATCCTCCGCCAGAACGATGTTGTTTCGATCGGTAATCGTGCCGCGCCTGGCTTCCTTCCACTTCTGTCGGGTCTGCTCGAAGGACTGTATCGAGGTCCAGTATTCATGGTCGACCAGCTGCATCTTGGCACTTTTCAGCAGAACTGCGACCATGCAAAGGCCGATCGCAACAAACAACAACGGAGTCCATTTCCTCAATCTCTTTGCTCCTTCTCCACGTTCAGATGCTCTGAAAGTGATAAGGAAACTTCGATCAGATCGAGACTCGGATCGGAAGAAGATTCCCACGAGAAAATCGGTTCGGGCATCGCTTCTATCGTCGGCTTCTCCGGTTTATTCCAGGTGATTCTGAGTAGCGCCGCATCATAGTCCGATCTCAAGATCGACAACTGCTGGCGGCCACGCTGTAAATCATCCTTCTGTTGCTCGATGGCTCTGCGCAGACGAGTCCGTCTCGATCCATCACAGGCGAGGTCAAATCCCAGCACCAATAGACATGCAGCCAATAAGCTAAATCGGAACAGGCTCATGAAATCCCTCCTAGACGCGAAAGGATTCTCATTCTTGCTGAACGAGAACGAGGATTTCTTCGCACTTCTTCTGCCGATGGTCGAACCAGTCGCGGAGGCTCTAGACGATGGTCCCCCTCCTGACTGAGGGTCCGGAAAGTTTCCTTCACTTTTCTGTCTTCCAGTGAATGATAGGAAATTACTGCCAGCCTTCCGCCTGGAGAAAGCAAGCTTCCGACCCGGTCGAGGAGATGTTGAAGAGCTTCCATCTCCCTGTTCACCGCAATGCGCAAGGCCTGGAAAGTACGTGTCGCAGGATCGACCTTGCTGTCTCGCTGCAACGGAACCGCCGCACGAATCACTTCCGCCAATCGTTGCGTCTTGAGAATCGGTTCCTCGGCTCTGGCACGAACGATTGCGGCAGCAATCCGACGTGCATACCGATCTTCTCCTAGATCTGAAATCAAGGTCACGAGTTGCCCCTCCGTGATCTGCTCCAGTAGATCTGCCGCAGTTCCTTCTCGAGTCGGATCCATCCTCATATCAAGTGGCCCATCGTGACGGAAAGAGAACCCCCGGTGGCCTTCGTCCAGCTGTGGTGACGACACACCGAGATCTGCCAGTACCAGATCCCAGGTTCCTGCTCCGATGGTTTCTCGCAATCGAGGAAGGTCGCCAAAGTTCCCATGAACCAGATCGATGCGATCGGTGGGTAAAACTTCGGCGGCATGAGCCAACGCATCCTGATCGCGATCGACTCCCAGCAACCGCCCCGTCGGAGCGGTTCGCTCGAGAACCACGCAAGCGTGTCCGCCACGCCCAAGCGTCAGATCCAGAAAGTGCTCTCCGGGTTTCGGGTCCAGTCGCTGGACCACTTCGTCCCGTAAAACCGGTACATGTCCATTCATCGGCCACGCTCCGGTTCCTCAAGCCCGATCTAACGACGGAGTGATAGCTCTGGCGAAAGACCGTGCGCGAACTGCTGCGCGAGCTTCTTTTTTCCGTCGACCAAAATTGATATCGAGCCACTCTTCGATGAGATCGGTTCCATTGACGTAACGATCTCCCGATTTGGCGGTAATCTCTTTCGCCTTCAGAGTGCGACGCCAGTATTCATCGAGATCTTGAAGCACCGATTCTGGTGCGTGATCCAACGGGCGTTGGGTATCCAGGTATGCTAGAACTCGTGCCGAAACTGACATTTCTGGATCCAAAAACTTCTCAAGCAAAGAAATCATTCATTCCCCCTTTATTTTCCCCACCTCGGTGCCCCCATCCCCATGAAGACGCCCAGGCTCCCTATTCAATCTCCGACGAACTCCTCGCCGCCGAAGAACTTCTGCATCCGTCTCGCATACGCTCCATGCTCATCCCTGAACAACTTCAATCGTTGCTGGTAAGCCTCTCGATCTTCGTTTCGCTCGCGCCAGACCTCTCCATCCCAGATCTCGATGCGGTCGAAACAGCCGACAAAAACCAGTTCCTTGTCGAGTTGCGCCCACTTCCGCAGCCGCTCATTGAGAAGTACCCGTCCCTGTCGATCCGGGGTCAGGTCCTCCGCCTGGCCGAAGAAATCTCGCTGTAATTCGTGAAGTTCCGGAGAGCCACGCTCGAACCGGCGTAACTCGCTGTGGATTCGCTCCCACTCCGCCTGGGTATAGATCCACAGGCACGGCGCAGTTCCGGCGGTGGCGACAAATCCTTCGCCGTCCGAACGCGAATCGACCTTCGCTCTCAGACGAGAAGGAACGATGACTCGTCCCTTGTCGTCGAGCGTCAGTTCGAACTGCCCCTTGAAATGCGCGGTCATCTGGATCTCCACCTGAATTTGTTGCCCGTTGCTTTTCGGAAGCTCCTGGTGAGTACTGGCCTGGCCGCGGCAACCCCGCAAAGCCTCCCCACTCAGTCTCCACTTGGCCCCACTCTATGGGTACATCCCACCAACACAAGCCACTGGTTTCCGCAGGTCCTTATATTTAAAGGCTTTGTGACAACAGCCCACAACCGATGGTGGAGCCTTTTCGGACCACTACAACATCTAGCGATTTCGGGCCGAAAAATTTCTTAAATAATCTCCAAACGCCCTTAGAGCGCCAAAAAGAGTCAAATAGCTCAAAACACCCATAGAATTATCCGAACCCAGGAATCGAGAGGATCTGGCGATTTCGATGAGAAGTGGGGAGAAGTGGAGGAGAAAATCGGACTGCAGTGGAGGAAGGTGGGGACCGTCGGAATTCGGAGCGTGGAATTCGACCCGTAAAATTCGTTATGCGAAATTTAGTCGGTGAAAAACCTCACACGATGGGACCATCAGCGGCGAACAACGAACCGTCACAAAATAAAATCGCAATGCCGGCTCGCCTCTAGCCGAGCAATTCTTCAAACTCGGCCACCGCCTCCTCCAGTGCCTGGGAGTCGATACGAGGTACGAGAACTCGATGGAGCGTCCCGGAGCGCTCCCTGACGAGCAGATAATCTCCTTCATGAGCTTCCCAGCGTAGCGCCCGTTTCCTGACCAGGAACAAGGCCAGCAGATAAGCCAGCCGAACCCGATCAGCCTCCTGCGATACGTAGAGGCCCAGCTGCGGCTCCACTGCATCAGATTCCTCATCCGCAGCCGTAAAATCCGCTTCTGGAGGATCTGCTGCGTCGCCTGACTCCAGATCGGCTTCTACCGCCTGAGACTCTGTCTCGCCCCCCTCAGAACTTGTCTCCGTTGATCGGGGCCCCTCCAGCAAGGACAGAAAAGTGGCATGCAACGAGGCGATGTTGACGATTCGCCTGGGCGGCCCCTCTGGAGCAGGAACCGAGGTTTTCCAGCGCGCGAAGTGCTCCCCTTCTTGAAGGTTATCCATGCAGGACTCGCAATGATCTTGCCGTGAGAAGAACGCCGCAACCCCCTCACCAGGCCCGGCATCCGCAGCTGCAGGTCTTAAAACGGTCCAGAAAGGCGTTCCACGGACAATCTCGACCTGGCAATCACAGCAGCAACGTCGACTACCATCGACGCTCCAACGGCCTCCTCCGGCCACACGTTGCTCTGCATCCTTCAATCTCGCATAGGCGGGACGGCCCGGTGGGTTCGATTCCTGGTCTTTATCAGCTGGCTGGTTCAAGAAAACCCCTTTCCTCGGCGAGGATCACATCCACAGTGTATGGCATCAAGTCTCCGTGGGGCTTGCCCGTCACCCAGTTCGGACCTACAACCAGATTCGCGGGAGAGTCATCCCGGGATCGAGTTCTGCATCCGGAGGATCCGTGCCCACAATAGCCAATCAGTTCTGTCACCTTCATGTCCACAGTCACTATAGCCTCCTCGATGGCGTCAACACCATCCCGGCTCTGGTTCGCTCAGCGCGCGATCAAGGAATGAAGGCCTTGGCATTGACTGATCATGGAAACATGTTCGGCGCCGTCGAGTTCCATCATGCCTGCCGCAAAGAAGGCATCAAACCGATCATCGGAATCGAAGCATATATCACCGATGGCCATCGCCAGGAGCGTAAAAGAGAACGCGGTAAGCAACACGCCTTCCATCTCGTACTCCTGGCCGAGAATGAAATCGGTTACCAAAATCTGATCAAGCTCACAAGCATCGCTTACACCGAAGGTTTTTACTACAAGCCCAGAATTGACCACGAAGTCCTGCGAAAACATTCCGAGGGAATCATTGCGACATCGGCCTGTCTTTCCGGAGAAATTAATCGAGCTCTCTTGCATGGAGAAGCGGACAAAGCAGAAGAATGCGCACGCCGCTACATCGACATCTTT
>JBBWWC010000125.1:0-5561 GCA_050256555.1 Planctomycetota bacterium
TCGGCGGCAAGCCGAAGCCAAGAAAATCAAGAGACACGAGTGCGCTGATATAATTGACGAAGGAAAAGGGTGCACGTGAAATGACGGGGATCATCGAGTTGGGCAAGATGTGGCGAACCATCACCTTGAAATCTCCAACACCGGTACCGATGGCTGCCTGGACATAATCCTTGGCTTTTTCGCGATAGAACTCGCCACGAATCTGGTACGTCACAGCCATCCATGACCGTAAAACCACCAGAAAAATTACCAACATCCAGAAA
The DNA here is from genome assembly GCA_050256555.1 of Planctomycetota bacterium. Taxonomy (GTDB): domain Bacteria; phylum Planctomycetota; class UBA8108; order UBA1146; family UBA1146; genus UBA1146. The sequence continues at coordinate 264 of JBBWWC010000125.1, forward strand.
CCAGGATCGACGATGCTGGCGATGATCATGATCAGGAACAAAAACGGTACAGACCCCCAGATCTCAATAAATCTTTGCAGCAGAATGTCTGTCCAACCACCGTAGTACCCCATCACTGCACCTGCGAGAATCCCGAAGATGTACCCCAGCCCCATCACCATGGCTGCAAATCCGACGCTGACCCTGAATCCGTAAAGGATTAACGGAAGGACATCGATTCCGGAATCGTTGGTCCCGAGCGGCGCTTCCCAGGTATCAAGAAATCGAGTCACCAGCGGGGAATTCTGTGGGAAGCTCTTCCCTTCACTTTGAGAAAGAACCTCTGCCATCGCTTGCTGTCCGTCTGGAGACAGACTTCTCACCAGCAAGATGCCAAGAACATCAGTCACCGCTTCATCGTTACCACCTTCAACAACGAAGAATTTCTGGCCCGGTTGCAACTCACTGCCGTTGGTGGGAATGATCTGATAGGTCGGCCGTCCGCCGAGAGTTGACTGGTTGGCAGAAATCAGTTCCGCAGTCGAATTGCCGGGTGTGATTCCAGGAATCGGCAGCGACGGACCATGAGGTGCTGTACCAGGCAGATCGAGACGATTCTTCTTTGGTCCATGGCGATAAAGTGGCCAAACGACCGATGCTCGGCCGCTCGAAAAGACCTCTAGTATCGAACCCAGATCGGCAATTTGTTGATTCAACTGGTCGAGGTCTTTCTGAGCGGCCTCTAGATCTTCGACCAACCACTCATCGGGCTCTTCCCCGTCTTCGACCAGTTCATCAATTTCAATACGAGTCTCATTGATTTCAATTACAAGCTGCTTCGCATCTTCCTTACGTGACTGTTCGATGGGACCAAAAGCACCGGCAGGATCGGAAACGATCTCCCCGAATGCCTTGTAGTCGAGTGGGCCGTCACCAGGAATGCCGAAATCACCCGATCGATCAAATGTCGAAAAAGGACCATCGACAAAAAATAGCCAGGTGTTGCCAAGATCACGAACTGCTGGAAAGGCTGTAGTTTCGCCGTACCTGATCATGATCGGTCGGTCATTGACCAGAACCTCGAGAAACAGCGAAGTAGTGAAACAGCTCGTGATGATGACAAATGAAATGTAACCACGCCGAATCGAACGAAAACGCCTCAACCGTTTCTGCCCCAGCGGACTGGTCCGGAGCTGGATGCCAAACAATCCTAGCACCTTCCGAAACAGCCACGGAATGCCCTTCTGAGTCAGAAGAACACCAGCGATCAAGACTAGCAGGGTTAGTAGAAACGTCATTTCACCCCCTACTTGAACCGGATCCGAGGATCGATGAGAGCCCAGATCAAGTCACTGAGGATGTTCCCTGTCAGACGAATCAGAACTCCAAAAACAAGCGTCGCGAGAATGATCGGGTAATCGCGACGAATGATCGATTCATAGCCCAACAAACCCATCCCTGGAATATTACAAACCTTTTCTATCAGGAAAGATCCGGCAAACAGGAGCCCCAAGAAATGACCGATCCCTGCAGTGATTGGGATCAACGAGTTGCGTAGCGCATGAACATAGATCACACGTCGCTCGGTCAAACCCTTGGCAAAAGCAGTACGCACGTAATCGGCACCAAAGTTCTCCAACAAGGAGTTCTTCATCAGAACGGTCATACTGGCAAAGCTGCCGACCATGTAACCAAACATCGGAACCAGCGTGTGACGTACTTGATCAGCGATACAGCGAAAATACTCTCCCGCTGCCCACCACTGATTCCACTCCGCAGAACGAAACCCTCCGAGCGGAACCAGATCCCAGTAAGAACCACCACCCAGCAAAACAAGAAGTAACAAACAAGCCACAAAACCGGGTGTCGCATAACCAAGAAAAACCAGAACGCTACTGGCGGTATCAAAGGCTCCCTTGTGACGAATTGCTTTTGAAATTCCGAGTGGAATACAGACCAGCCATGTGGCGAGATAACCGATCAGGCCAAAGTAGATGGAAATCGGGAATTTGGAAACGATGACAGTCAGAGCGTCCTCGTTGTATGTGAATGATCGTCCAAAATCCCCCTGGATGATGCCACTGAACTCGACTGCCACGAAATAGTAAGAACCGTTACTATTCGCCTCAGCTTCGCGTTGTTCGAGATGGCGCTGCAACAAATCGAAAGATTCATTCTTATCGACCAGCAACCGCTGAATATGCTCGGCTGGCCCGCCCGTAGCCAGCTCTTCAGGGGAAAACGGTCGCATGAAACGGCTATCAGACAGAGACCAGCCGAGGTTCTGCAGCAACCCCTTGAGCTCCGCACGTTTCACGACTCCCCTGGCGAGAAGTTGATCGGCTTGCTCGGCCTGTTGCCCGGCATCGGCACGATCCACCGCCGTGATCTCTGTCAGGATCGATTCGCCACTGAGGAGAAACGATTCTTGCAACAGCGCTTTCTCGAGGATGTCATTACGGTCTCGGTATTGACTCCAGAACTGCTGCGATTGATTCCAGAACTCAGGTTCGGATTCACGGACCTTCAGAGACACCGGAGAACGAGTCTTTTTCGGATAAACCCCTAGCCATTGCAAATATGCGAGAGGAATCGGTTGGTCGAGATTGTAGTAAGCCTTGAGCTCGTCACGGGCCTTTTCATCCAGCCCGCCCCCTTCACCGCCGATACCGCCACTACCGCCTCCCGCTTCGCCGGAAGCCGCAGCGCGCATCTGGTTTTCCAGTTGCTCAATGGGACCGCCAGGAGTCAGGCGGAGAATTGCATACACCAGAAAGGTAATGACCAGAAAGGTGAGAGGTACCAGCAGCAGCCTGCGGGCAAAATATGTCCACATTCCGCTCATCGATCAGTGCCTCCCCGGCGCACAAAAATCATCGATTGACTACTCGTCCACTTTTTCTGTGGACTCCATGCGAGCTTTGACACCCCAGGGATCGATCACGTCGGGACCGACCGGCATCGATTCTCCCGCCTTCTTGGCCGCATCTAATTTATTCTGCATTTCCGGAGTCGACCACCAGTAGGTCCACAGCGAATGATCATCCCCGGTACGCGAAAGAATCTTTTCAGGTTGACCAAAATGATTCCAGGAAAGAATTCGCTCGAACGGCCCATACCAGGTCAATGCGACCGGATGCTCCTTGAAGATGAGGCCATCGATCTCCTGCATGATCTTTGTCTGCTCTGCGATATCGAAAGTCTGATCGTAGGCTTCCATCAGCCGATCCACATCGGCATTCGCAATCCCCGAAATATTATTGTTATATGGTTCATTGGCTAAATCGCTGTGCCAAGAGGTCAGAGGGTTAGGAAAAAGAATTCCCCGCCACGCTTGCATGTGGACCGTGAACTGACGCTCGCTGACCTTTTTCATCAAAGCATTGTAATCGACCCGCTTCAAATCCATCCCGATACCGATCTCACGCAACCCCTCAGCGACCACCTGATGGATTCGGGTCGAACTATCGGAGCCGTATTCGATGGTGAACTGAAGAGGCTTGCCGGTCTTGTCATGGACACGAATGCCATCTTCATTTCGAGTGGTGTAACCAGCGCGATCGAGAAATCTTTCAGCTCGACGGGGGTTATAACGAACCTTACGGTTGTCAGGATTTCCCCAGCGCCCACCTGGATAGTAGCTGTCGATGTACTCGTACTGGTTGAAGAACAGCTTATCGAACAGCGTCTTTCGATCGACACCGAAACAAAACGCCAACCGCACTTCTTTGCTATCAAAAGGCCACTGACGCATATTCATCATGTAACCAGAAAAGGACTGAGGCTGCTCGTTGTAGATCTTCTGCTTGCGGATCCAGCCCTTACGGACCGCCTCAAAACCAGTCTCTTCTGCCCAGCGCTGGGCTCGCAAAACCTTGTAGTAATCCAGCTCTCCGGCCTTGAACTTCTCGAACGCTAGTTCCTGATCACGAACCACAATCAGTTGAATTTTATCGAAGTTATAAAGCCCTTGGTTCGACTTCAGCTGTCGCCCCCACCAATTCTCCTTGCGGTAAAGAGTGACCGATATTTCCTGCTGAATACTATCTTCTCGCAACTCGTAAGGGCCACTCCCCGGAATCATCTTCCAGTTAAACTCATCGAGGTACACATCGCCGGGGATCCGAATCTGATCGGCTGGGTAAACCAACAAACTTCCGGAGAAGTAAAGAAAGAGTCGCCAGTTCAACTTCTTGGTCTTGACCGAGATGGTTCTTTCATCGTGAACCACAGGAGTCTCGTACATATCATTGTAGAGCTTGGTCATGGAGGGATCCTTGACATCCGGATCCACCATATGCTCAAAGGAGGCGAGAACGTCATCTGCTGTCACCTTGGTTCCGTCGGAAAAGCGCGCCCGGTCATCGATGCGATACCAGAAGACCTGATGATCCTCGTTCTTTTCGATGATCCAGTGCGAGGCCAACGACGGGATCCATTCCAGAGTTTCCGGGTGGATCGCCAACAAGGCTGAGTGAGTCAATGCGTAAATGTCGGTGATTGTGGTCAAATTGGCATTCGGACCATCATTGCGAAGAGTCGGGAGAAAGTTTGGGATGGACGTTCTTAGCTGCCCACCTGGAATTGCTGCCGAGCTACCACGAGGCTCAAAGGCTGTATTGGTGTCCCAGATACGGCCATCGATTTCGACCTTATCGTAATCTGCACGTAGCTGGGTAGCCGGTACAACTGCGAAAGAAAAGAGCACCAGGAAAGAAATGACAAAACGGGCCATGTGACCTCCGGAAAAAGGTTCCTCGATGCACAACCGGCCCAGACACATGGCGACCGGGCCGACAAAGTGAACCAAGTGAAAAAAAGAAAGCCAAACACGACAAAGCAGATCACGGCTACGTGGCAGACGCTTCTTCCGCCTTCACGTCGCCATCTTCTTCTTTTTGCTTCTTCACCTTGGCACGTTTTTTGACCCGAAGCACACGGGTTTTTGGTAATCCCAGGGGACCGTCTTCACCCTCAGTAAATCGTCCTTGAGCTTCGAGCTGGAGGATTCTTTCGTAGCGAGTGAGAACGTTACGGGTTCCCTTGAGGCCACTACCGGTTTTTAAAGACCTGTGAATCGACATCTTCGTCCATTTCTCTTCGGCCAGGGCTTATGCCCCGCCTCTTATTCAGGAATCTCGATCGATTCCAGCGAACAATACGAGCTCTGACGGCATCGCCACGATACGGAGTGATCAAAGCGCCGCGCAAAGCAAACTTGAGAGCTAAATCAGGATAACGTCAGCCCCCGCTGACAGCAAGAGAACCGGGATCATTAGCCATGGACTCGTCGTAGACGGCTCTTTGACACACTCAGTC
>JBBWWC010000126.1:0-2041 GCA_050256555.1 Planctomycetota bacterium
CGTGCGCTCTTCCGATCTTGATGATGACGACGATGACGACAACGATGATTAGGAGTTAACCATGACGATATCGATCAAAAACAAACCGAAGTTCCCCACCGTTACGTGGATGCTCCTGCTGCTATTCGTCGTCACGCCGATGACGGCGTTGCTGGCGAGCGGCGACGAAACGGATGTCCGTTTTGCCGGATCGCGCTGGGGCGAACATTACTTCCCGAACGTTGAGTTAACCACTCACGAGGGCGAGAAGGTCCGCTTCTTCGACGATCTGATCGAGGGCAAGGTGGTCATGATCAACTTCATCTACACTCGTTGTCCCGATGCTTGCCCGTTAGAAACGATGAGACTCTCTGAATTGCGCGAAATCCTCGGCGATCGAGTCGGCCAGGACGTGTTCATGTACTCCATCAGCATCGATCCAGAATACGACACTCCAGAAGTCCTGGCGAAGTTTACCGAGACCTACCAGATCGGCACAGGCTGGAAGTTTTTGACCGGTAAAGAAGAAGAAATACTGCTGTTACGTCGAAAGCTCGGGCTTTACATCGCAGAAGTGAACAAGGACCCCTTCGATCACAACCTGAGCATGATCATCGGCAACCAATCGACCGGTCGCTGGATGAAAAGATCACCGTTTGAAAACCCATACATCCTGGCCACTGAAATCGGAACCTGGCTGCACAATTACAAGGCACCCAGTGCGAAACAGAACCCTTACCAGGATGCGCCTGAGTTGAGAAGACTAACGCAGGGAGAGTCGTTATTTCGAACCCGTTGCTCCGCTTGCCATAACATCGGTCGCGACGAAAATTCCAAGATGCGGGTCGGTCCCAACTTGCTCAATGTCACATCGGTTCGCGACCATGACTGGTTGCGTCGCTGGCTCAAAGAGCCGGATGTGATGCTGCAGGAGAAGGACCCCATAGCGATCGGTCTGTTCGAGGCCTTCAATCGGGTTCCGATGCCCAACTTGCGACTCAACGAACACGAAGTCGATTCGCTGCTGTCCTACATCGAGACGGAGAGTCGACGGGTCGAGAAGGTCCAGAAGGTCGAGGCGCTGAAACGTCAAAAGGGAGTCGAGCTGCCGGAAGACTGCTGCCAGAAGGCCGACATGATGGTGATCGAGAACGAGCCGGAGCTGGTTCAGGCCGAATCGGTCTCGCAACAAGACCAGGAATCGACTCCAGCTTGCTGCGCTGAACCAGCCGACTGCTGTGACGAGCTGGAACCAGTGGTGGCATCCGTGGAACCAGCGGCAGCGCAGCTGGCGGTGGCGGCCCCAACAACCTCTCCCTACTCGATGGCGATCTGGCTGTGCGGACTCGGTCTGGGCCTGATCGCCTTCAAGCTACGTGAAAAAGGTCAGTGAATCATGACCTGAGTCGACCAACCCACATCCGTTGGTAAATCAACAGTTCCTCCGAACACCGATCCCGAGCATGATACGTGCTAAGGTGAGCAAAGGAGGAGACCGATGGAACCAGCGAACCAGCTCTGCAAAACGTCTAGTCTTGAAAGATCTCTCTTGAACGACCTCGGCGTGCTCTGCCTGGTCGTGATCGCAACAATCAGCTCGGCAATGATCTGCACTGAAATCGATGCCCAGGAAATTACTCCTCTGCACGTAGCCGTAGCAGAAAATGATCTGTCAGCCGTCCAGCGACTCCTCGATCAAGGCGCCAACCTCGAAGCCAGGAACAACGACGGTATCACCCCGCTGATGATCGCCGCAGCCGTATCCTCCACTCCCGAAATCGTCCAACTACTCATCGATATAGGCGCCAAACTGGAAGCCAGGGACAACTACGGCGCAACCGCACTGATATTCGCCGTAGGATTCTCTTCCATTCCCGAGATCGTCAAACTGCTGCTCGATCAAGACGCCGAGCTCGAAGCCAGGAACAACGTCGACTCGACCCCGCTGATGATCGGTGCGCAGTTCTCCTCCACCCCCGAGGTCGTCCAGCTACTCATCGATCAAGGCGCAGAACTGGAAGCCAGGGACAGTCACGGCTGGACCCCGCTGATGATCGCGGCT
>JBBWWC010000127.1:0-2087 GCA_050256555.1 Planctomycetota bacterium
CGGCCCAGATGGTCAGTAGCGCGATGGGAATTCTACGCAACAGAAAAGTGTTCAGGGTTCCCTCCTGCCAAGACTTCTGAGGTCATGTTGGTCGAGGGGGTTGGGATGGAAACCGGTTACCTGTTGCGAAACGAGATTGCCAGAAGTCATCGACCACAGTGGCAAGACAGGGCCTTTTTCAAGAAGGATTTTTTCTGCCTGATACCAGAACCGTTGTCGTTTTTGTGGATCTGGATTATCCAGTGCCAATGCGACCAGGCGATCGTATTCAAGGTCGGACCAGCCGGTTCTGTTGTTGGTCGAGTCGCTGGTGAAGAGTGTCAAGAAAGTGGCGGGGTCGGGATAGTCGGCAATCCAAGTGCTACGTGAAATATCGTAATCGATGGAGCGTTGGCTTTCGAGAAAGCTACGCCACTCCATCGCTCGGATTCTGGTGTCCAGGCCCAGTTCTCTTTTCCAGACCAGTTGAAGCCACTGGGCGACCAGCGAATTGGTTCCGCCGGAGGGGTGAAGGATTTCGATAGACGGAATGATCTTGCCAGTGGGTCTGCCGGGGACCTGCCATCCTGCTTCTCGTAGGATCTTCCGGGCCAGATCTGGGTCGTGTCCCAGTGTCGGCCACTGGTCGGAACTGATTTCAGAACTAGGACCGACTCCATGGCTGGTCAAGACCGGCCCGTTGTAGGCGGGAAAGGGCGCCGCTATTGGAATATGAATGCCCCGTTGTTGTAGTTTTTTGTTTTGTTGTTCGACAGCTACTGAAGGCCATGGTGTGAAACCGTAGGCCGGTTCAGGATCTCCACCGAGGACATCCTGGCAAAGCTGGGCCCGGTCGATGGCCAGCGAAAGAGCTCTACGAACGGCCGGGTCATCGAGGGGGGGGCGCTTGAGGTTGAGTCGGTAGAAAGAAATCCCCAGGTACGGATCAGCCCGCCAACGACGGCTCCAGCTCGGATCGGTTCGCAAGACCGGTATCGCTGCAGCTGGAACACGAACCGCCCAGTCCGCCATGCCAGCCGCAAATATATTGAGGATGGTGTTGCCCGATTCAGCGGCCAGGAAGTCGATGGTTTGCAAACTCGGATTTGCCGGGCCGCGATAGTACGGGTTGGCTTCGATTCGAATCCGATCGCGCAATCGCCACTGTTTAAGGATCCATGGCCCGTTGGTGGGGATGGTAACGCCTGCGCGACCGGCAGCTTGTGGATGGACTGGTTGCAAAGGAGTCTGGGCGCACAGGAAGGGGAACCAGGGCGCCGGGTGTTTCAATTCGATGACCAGGGTGCTGTTCTGTCCGGTTGAAATTTGAACCTGGTCGCGGGTTCCCTGACGGTTTCGCCACTCCTTGGCACCGACGATCAGCTCCAGAAGGTCGCCATAGGGGGCCCCCTGTGCCGGGTCGAGCAGATCGAGCCATGAGCGTCGAAAGTCGTGGGCATTGAGCGGTGTGCCATCGGACCACTGAAGTCCTGGCGACAGTTGGAAGCTCCAGCGGGTGCCGCTGGCCGACACCTGCCACGATTCAGCACAACCTGGGATCGGCTTGTGAGAGACCGGATCGAGCAGAACAAGACCCTCGTGGATCGCTCCAATGATCCGCCCTTCAGGGATCCCGGTCGCCCGGTGCGGATGCAAGCTGCCTGGATCGGTGCCATTACCGATGACCAGATCGGCTCGTCCTGGTAACGAGTCAGGAAGACGGAAAAGTTGCCAGGAGGCCAGAATGGCCAAAAAGAGCACAATAGAGACCCCGCGACGCGACATCTTTCCCCACCTTCTGCGCTCCAAATGATGCGCTCCCTGCTGCCACTGGGCAAGCGACTGAGTGTGTCAAAGAGCCGATCTACGACGAGTCGTAGGCTAATGATCCCGGTTCTCTTGCTGTCAGAGGGGGCTGACGTTATCCTGATTTAACTCTGAAGTTTGCTTTGCGAGGCGCTTTGATCATTCCGTATCGTGGCGGTCCCCTCAGAGCTCGTATTGTTCGCTGGAATCGATCGAGATTCCTGAATCAGAAGGCGGGGCATAAGCCCTGACCGAAGAGAAATGGACGAAGATGTCGATTCACAGGTCTTTAAAAACCGGTA
>JBBWWC010000128.1:0-14907 GCA_050256555.1 Planctomycetota bacterium
TCAGGGTTTCTCCTTTGGTGTGGCACACGACCCTTCCATCTTGACCCCGATCAGTGGTGCCGAGGCGTTGGTCCTCGAGAATCTCAACGGAGGTACGGGAGCCGATTTCATCGATGTGAATCTGTTTGCTGATGGTTTTACGGTCGGATGCGTCTACAGCTTCCAGGGAACGGAGACGATCCAGTTCGCCTCTGATACGGAACTGGTGACTGCCACTTACGACACGGTCGCTGGTGGATTGGCGGGTTCTACCGCCGATGTAACAACAGTGTTATCCATCTCGGACTCGCTGGGGAATCCACCGGTGCAAGTGATCGTCGTCGTCGATTCTCAGTCTGCAGGAGTCACCGGTATCGATGGAACCATCACCTTGACTCCTGTCGTTGGCGGCTTTGTCCGTGGAGATGTGAATGATGATTCCACGATCAATCTTGCCGATGCCATCGCTTTGCTTGAGATATTATTTCTCGGTGGGGTGATTGATTGCCAAGATGCGTCGGATACGAATGATGACGAACAGGTAAATATTGCTGATGCGATTTATCTACTGGGATACTTGTTTACCAGTGGCGATGCTCCACCTCCGCCAACCGATGGTGTGTGTGGGGCCGACCCTGCGGGTACCGCATTGGATTGCCAGGAGTACAACTCCTGTGATTAGACAGGAGTACAACTCCTGTGATTAGGTAAGCGTATCTTTTTCTAGAAACGTGGATTAGGTCGGTAGAGCCGCCTAGTCCACGTTTTTTTGGTATTTATTTTGCTGATGTTTGACTTTTGTTTGCGATAATAGATATGTGTGTCTACGTGCATTGCGCAGAGTTTTGATGATAGAAAGATTTCTTCAAATGATTCCCCTACCTTCCCGTTCACTCATGTTGGCGGTACTGTTTTTCTCTGCATTGATTTCTACAGTAAGTCGGGCAGCTGACCCTGTAGTCGGTTGGTTGGGTGGTACTTCCGCTTCGATGGAGGGGTACACGTTGGTGGCCCCGATGGGCAATGAAGTGACCTATCTGATCGACAATGCGGGGCGGACCATCCACACCTGGCAGAGCGACTACGCTCCTGGGCAGTCGGTTTATCTACTGGAGGGGGGGCGTCTTCTTCGCAGTGGAAGAGTTCTCAGTACTCCGCAAGATATGAATGCCGGTGGTTGGGGTGGATTGTTTCAGGTGTTGGATTGGGATAGTACGGTGCTATGGGAGTACCAGTATTCTTCCCCCACGGTCCAGCAACACCACGACGTCGCGATACTTCCTTCCGGTAATGTGCTGGTTCTGGCATGGGAGATGAAGAGTTCTGTCGAAGCGATTGCCCAGGGCCGAGATCCTGGATTGCTGAACAGCGACCAGCTGTGGCCAGAACATGTTGTGGAGGTGGCTCAGACTGGACCCAACTCTGGTGAGATTGTTTGGGAATGGCATGCCTGGGATCATCTGATTCAGGACTTTGATCCAGCTTTACCCAACTTCGGTGTCGTGGCAGATCATCCCGAGTTGATCAATATCAACGCCACGGGATCGGCAGGTGCTGATTGGCTTCATGCCAATTCGATCGATTACAGTGCGGAGTTGGATCAGATTGTGCTCAGTCTGCGAGCGCTGAATGAACTCTGGGTGATTGACCACAGCACGACCAGTGCTGAATCTGCCGGACATGATGGAGGTCTCCAGGAAAAAGGTGGAGATTTAATCTATAGGTGGGGGAATCCGCAAAACTATGACAACGGAACTGAAGCCGATCAGCAGTTGTTTGGTCAACATTGCGTGGAGTGGATCCCCGTGGGTTTCCCGGGCGAAGGGAATCTCACCATCTTCAATAATGGCAATGGCCGACCGGGCCCAGATTTTTCAGAGGTGATCGAGCTAGAAACTCCAGTCAATGCGACGGGAGGATATGAACTGTCGCTCGGTTCCACTTTTGGTCCTGCGGCGCCATTGTGGAGCTATAGTGACCCTGATCCGACAAGCTTTATGGCTGGTTTCATCAGTGGGGTTCGCCGATTGGCGAATGGGAACTCCCTCATTTGCAACGGACCGACCGGGTTCTTGTTTGAAGTGACACCCGCCGAGGAGATTGTCTGGAGTTATGAAGTTCCCTTAGTTGGAGGGGTTCCGGTTACGCAAGGCACTTCGATCGCATCCGGAAACAATCTCTTCCGGACCCAGAGATTTGCGCTCGGACACCCGTACCTGGCCGGTTTAGATCTGACACCTGGACCACCGATCGAGATATATTCCGCACCGGCGGATCCTGATGGGGATGGAGATGTGGATCTTGTCGATTTCAATTGTTTTGAGGAGCACTTTACCGGTGCGGGCACAGGAACCGGCTTGCCATTGTTTGCCAATGCCGCAGGCTTTTACTTCGACTTTGATGCCGATGGAGATGTCGATTGTGAGGATGCAGAAGCGTTGGGGCTGATATGGACAGCAGATCCAGCTTCTCTTCCGGAGGTTCCTGCTTGTGTTGTGGGTGTGAGTTTCGTCAGGGGCGATTCGACCGACGATGGCCAGGTCGATATTGCTGACGCCGTGACGATCTTGCAGTTTCTCTTCTCGAATGGGGCTCTCAATTGTCAGCTGTCGGGTGATATTAATGACGATGACACACTCAATATCGCCGATCCCGTAGCCTTGTTACAGGTTTTGTTTGGTTCAGGAAATACGATCCCTGAACCGACCGGTTCTTGTGGAGTTGATCCTACTGCTGGAGTCCTGGATTGCGCATCTTCTCTCTGCCCGTGATCGAAGATGTTGTAGGTGAGGGAGAGCGTACTGATGCGACGATTTGGTCAGGTGATCGGCCTTGATCCGGAACGTGTTGAAGAGTATCGCAAATATCATGCGAAGATCTGGCCCGAGATCGAAGAGGCGATCCACCAGGCAGGAATCCGTAACTACTCCATCTACCTCGATCATGACCGTCTTTTTGCCTACCTTGAATATCACGGCCCGGATGATGAATACGAGCAGAGGATGGAAACTCTGGCCCAGGCCCCTCGGATGAGAGAGTGGTGGGACATCATGGAGCCGATGCAGAAACCTGATCGTGATCGACAGGACGGGCAATGGTGGAAGAAACTCGAAGAGGTTTTTCACCAGGACTGATCATTACGGCGGAATCCTGGATTCACTATTTGATCAAAATTGGAATCATGATCTCCATGATTTCATCATCGATACCACGGCCTTTTGGCTCGCCGTTCATCAATAGAATGAAACCCGATTTCTTTTCTAGGTTGAAAAACATCATCGTCAAGACTCCTGGATCGCTTCCGTCATGACCGATGAAAGTTCCGTCTTCTTCCGATTCCCGGAACCAGACCAGTGCCTGTGTGTCTTCAATTTCTGGATATTGGACACGTAGCATCTCTCGCACCATCTTTTGTGAAAGGATCCTTTTTCCGTCCAGTTCTCCTTCATTCATAATGCAGAGAAGAAACCGGGCGAGTTGAGGTGCGCTGGTACGTAGAGTGCCGGCTGGATAGTCGAGATATCCATGATGCCCAACTGGATTCTGTTTCCCACCCTTCCACTGATGGGGGATGGCGATCTCTGACTTCTTCAGAGATTTCAGGCGGTAAGAACTGCGAGTCATTTTCAAAGGTGTAAAGATTCCCTTTTCACAGAGCTGCTCGAAGGGTTGCTTGGCTGCGACTTCGGCAACGTAAGCTGCCAGGGCGATTCCTATGTTGCTGTATTCATTTCTCTTGCCGGGAGCCCAGCGCTGGAAGTTTTTGCGCGCCTTGTACCACTTCTCTCCTGTCACCAAATATTGCTTGAGTGAAGGTCCGAGAGGGATCGGGAAATCGACGTCTTTCACCCATGTGTCTTCCAGTATCGTCCAGTTGTCGCGGATCGCTGCGGTATGTGTGAGTAACGCTCGAAGCGTGATGGGGATCTCTGGATGTTCTGGATGGCGGACTTTGAAGGGGAGTACTTCATTGATGTCTGCATCGAGATCGAGCAGCTTTTTCTCGACCTGCTGTAGGATGGCACAAACGGTGACGGTCTTGGAAACGGAAGCTAGCTGGAAAAGGGTTTCGGCGGCGATCGGCTTTTTCGCTGCCACATCTGCCCAGCCGTATGCGCCACTCCAGCTGATTTTTCCGTCTCTGACGAGGGCTGCTGAAAGTCCTGCGATCCGGCGATCTTTTAGCAGCTCCTTGAGATTCGATTCGAGGGTTTTGATCTGGTCAGGAGTCGCTGTCGATGCTTCCGGCTCGGCAGGGTCCTGGGCGATGCTGGGTGGCCCTGGCCAGATCAGACAGAGAGTCAACACGAGAAGAAACAGCAACTTTTTCATCACTATCTATCTAGTCCGTGGGACGGACCTCCTGGCGTTGAGTCCCCAGTCCTTCGATCGATAGCTCCATCACATCTCCTGGCTTGAGGAAACGAGGCGGATCAAGTCCGAGTCCGACGCCGGCAGGAGTTCCGGTGGAAATCACATCACCGGGTAACAGGGTCATGTACTGGCTGACGCTGGAGAGGATTGTTGGAACATCGAAAAACAGTTCGCGGGTGTTTGATTGCTGGAGCTTTTCACCGTTGACGGTCAACCACATGTCGAGATGAAGTGGATCGGGTAGTTCGTCGGGCGTGACCAATTCCGGGCCCAGGGGCGCAAAGGTGTTGCAGGATTTTCCTTTGACCCACTGGCCACATCTTTCGAGCTGGAATTCTCTTTCCGAGAGATCGTTGTGAAGGCAATAGCCGGCGATGCTTGCCGCAGCAGTATTCTTGTCGGCGTAGCTCAGTGGTGCGCCGACCACGACCGCCAGCTCGACTTCCCAGTCCGATTTAACACTTCCGCGGGGAAGTAACACATCATCATCGGGACCCACGATGGCAGTGGTCGATTTGAAGAAGATGACCGGTTCTGCCGGCAGTTCCGCACCGGTTTCTGCGGCATGGTCTCGATAATTGAGACCGATGCAGACGATCTTGCTGGGTCTGCAGATGGGTGGGCCGAGACGGGTTCCGGTGGCGACCTCCGGAGCTTTCGGGCCCTCTTGCTCGAGCCAGGAAGCTAATCGTGAAAGCCCACCGGTCTCGAAGAATTTCTCGTTCCAGTCCTGGCCGAATCCGGAACAGTCTATTCTTTTGCCATCCGGTAGTACGGCACCCGGGAGTTCTTGCCCAGTATTGCCAAAGCGGAATAGTTTCATCGATCCTCCTAGATCACCATGACGCCGCCATCGACGGGGAAGGAATGCCCCGTGATGAAAGCGGATTCATCACTGCAGAGAAAAAGTGCCAGATCCGCAACTTCTTCCGGGCGAGCCATCCGGCCCATCGGTTGATAAGCGGAGAGTTCTTCAAATTTTTCTTTTTCCTGACCTGGATAGTTTTTCGCAATAAATCCATCCACGAAAGGTGTGTGCACGCGACAAGGAGCGATGCAGTTACACCGAATCCCTTTTTTCATGTAGTCGGTCGCAATCGAGCGAGTCATCGTCCAGACCGCTCCTTTGGTCATCGAGTAGGCAAACCGATCTTCGATACCGATATGACTCGCGATGGAGGCGAGATTCAAGATGACACCGCCAGAATGCTCCAGCATTCGTCGGGCTGCTTGTTGTGCGCAAAGCGCTACGCCCTTGACGTTGACGGCATAGAGACGATCGAGGTCATCTTCTTCGGTCGACAGCAGATCGCCGACATGTGCAATGCCTGCATTGTTTACCAGTATATTCGGGGATCCGATGGTCGCTTCGACCTCGTTGAAGGCTTTCTCGACCGAACTTTTTCTGGAAACATCACAGACCACTGTTTTGACCTGGACGCCGGTCGCAGTGAGTTCTTTTGCGGCCGTTTCGGCATTCTCCGGCTGGACCTCGAGAAGGCCCAGATTTGCCCCTTCTGCGGCAAAACGGTGGGCTATGGCCAGTCCGATTCCGGAACCTGCCCCGGTGATGACGGCGATTTTTCCCGCAAGACGACCTTGGTTTGACATCGGGCCTCCTCCTGAGCGGGGAAGGATAGCATGAGCAGGGCCCTTCCGGGAGCGGGCCACCCTTGACCGTCGGTAGAGCTCCGGCAGGATGGTCGAACTGGAGACGTGATCTCCGGAGAGGAGCCGCTGGTGCGAAATCGATCTTTTTACTGCTGTTTGTCGGGGCTAGTTCTGGCGTTGCTGGTGGGCGGCTGTACTTCTCAGGTAGGCTCCGCAACACCGAGGATTGCCGTGATCCCGAAAGGGACCAGCCACGAGTTCTGGAAATCGATTCATGCGGGCGCCGAGAAGGCGCGGCAAGAGATCGGTGGATTCGAAGTGGTCTGGCGCGGTCCTGAAAAGGAAAACGACAAGAGCCAGCAAGTGGATCTGGTCCAGAACTTCGTTGCCTCTGGCATCAGCGCCATCGTTATTGCACCGGCTGACGACCGGGCGTTGGCGTCTCCGATTGCGGCGGCCAATCGTGGTGGGACTCCGGTCATCGTCATCGATAGCGGTGTTCAGGGTGATCCTGGATCCGATTTTGCCTCTTACATCGCTACTGATAATGTCGAGGGAGGACGGATCGCCGCTCGCAGGATGTTGCAGCTGACCGATGGTAAGGGAAGGGTTCTGATTTTGCGTTATCAGGAAGGATCAGGAAGTACCACCCAACGTGAACAAGGATTCAGGGAAGTTCTGGCCGAATCGAGCGGGATCGAGATCGTTGATCCTGGTCGATATGCCGGTTCGACCAGAGAAAGCGCTCGTGAAGCAGCTGAAAATCTGCTCGATGCGGATAGTGATTATGCGGGAATCTTTTGTTCCAACGAGTCGGCCACTTTTGGAATGTTGCTGGCACTCAGGGCCAGAGAGATGGCGGGGAAGATTTTTCTGGTCGGTTTTGATGCCAGCGATGGCCTGGTCGAGGGGATGAGAGCGGGGCAGATCCATGGGCTGGTGGTGCAGGATCCCGTTGCTATGGGCGAGCTTGGTGTGAAGACCGCCTTGGCAGTACTTCGTGGCGAATCGGTCGAAACTCTGGTCGATACCGGGGCCAAACTGGTGACAGGAGAGAATATGGAGGAGCCTCAGATTCAAGATTTGTTGACGCCACCTCTCAAGAAGTACCTCGGCGAGTGACAGGTCGACCTCTTCTCGAGATGCACGGGGTCGATAAGACCTTTGGTGCGACGATCGCTCTTGCGTCTGCCCATCTTCGTGTTGAGCCGGGGGAGGTTCGCGCATTGATCGGCGAAAATGGGGCAGGGAAATCGACCTTGATGCGGATCCTCAGCGGGGTTGAATCTCCGGATTCCGGAACCATCCATATCAATGGAGAGCTGTTTACCCCTGCCAATCCGCAACAGGCTCGAGAAGGTGGCATCGCAATGGTCCATCAAGAGCTTGCTGTTGTTGAAGATCTCACCGTTGAAGAAAATCTACTACTAGGGAGGGAACCTTCCGTTGGTGGAGTCTTCTTACCAGCGCGTATGCGGGACAGGGTTGTTTCATCCCTGACATTGTTGGGGCGCGAAGATCTCCAGCCTTCGACTCCGGTTTCGCAGCTTTCTGTGGCAGCTCGCCAACTGGTCGAAATTGCTCGTGCACTGGTTTATGACGCTTCCGTGATTGTTTTTGATGAGCCGACCAGCAGTCTTGGCGCACAGGATATCGAGCATCTTTTCGAGGTGATCGATCGATTACGAAAGGACGGGCGCGCAGTAGTCTACATCTCGCACTTCCTTGAAGAAGTACAACGTGTTGCCGATACCTGGACTGTGCTTCGAGATGGGAAAGTGGTCGGAGAGGGGGATATTTCGGAGACCTCGACCGAGGATCTGGTCAGTCGGATGATCGGTCGTCGTCTCGATGAGATGTATCCTGAGGTGCCCCATTCACGAGGAAATGCATTGATAGAGGTCTCGGAGTTGAAGACCCGTTCGGTGTTACGGAAAGCTGATCTGACACTGCACCGTGGCGAGATTTTGGGGATTGCGGGCCTGGTCGGATCGGGCCGATCCGAGTTGCTCCGAGGGATTTACGGTCTTGACCCGATGGCATCGGGTTCGGTTCGTCTCGGCGGGAAATCTCATATTCCTGATCCGACTGCAAGCATCCAGGCCGGGATCGGTTTTGCCAGCGAGGATCGTAAAAGAGAGGGATTGGCGACAGACTTGACGGTGGCGACCAATCTGACCCTGGGAGCTTCTTCGATCCGGAATTTCTTTTCCGTTCTGGATTTGAAGAAAGAACGGCAACAGGTCGAGCTGTGGATTGAGCGGTTTGGAATCAAAACGTGGGGGCCTGATCAGCCGATTCGTGCTCTCAGCGGTGGCAACCAGCAGAAGGTCGCACTGGCACGCTTACTCCATCTGGATGTTGACGCAATACTTCTTGATGAACCGACACGAGGTATCGATGTTGGATCGAAATCGGAGTTGTATCGCTGGATGGGTGAACTGGCAGCCGGGGGTAAAGGTGTTCTGGTTGTCTCATCATCGATGCAAGAACTGCTGGGAATTTGTGATCGGATCCAGGTGATGCATCGTGGAGTTCTGGGTCCGCCACGAGATGCGGATCAGTGGAGCGAGCACTCCTTGATGGTGGCGGCGGTTGGTGGGGAAGAGGCGGCATGAAGATTTCAGTTCCTCGTCATTGGTTTTCAACCTTGGCGCCATTTCTGGCGGTCGTGGTCGTGGTGTTGCTGTTCCAGGTTTATGCTCCGGACCAACCGATGACTCTTCGAACCTGGCAATATGTGGCGGCACAGACGGTTGTCGTGGGACTTGCTGCTGTGGGAATGACATGGGTCATCATCTCGGCCGGAATTGATCTTTCAGTCGGATCGGTCATCGCCTTATCCGGGGTCAGTGCTGCACTCGCTGTTGAGTCCGGCGCCGGAGCTCTGGGTGGCGTGTTGGCGGCCCTGGTCACGGGTGCCATCTGTGGCGCCTACAATGGAGTTCTGATTGTCGGCCTGCGCCTTCCACCATTCATCGCAACACTCGGCACTATGGGTTTTTACCGTGGTGTGGCGAAGTGGGTTGCTGCCAATGAATCGGTTCGGCCAGAAGATTCTGCAGGGGTGTCCTTTACTGCAGGAATCGCTGATTGGGTCAAACCCGTTTCAGCAGGACAGTTTCTGGCCCCTTCGGTGTGGCTATTGCTGGGTGTGACGATTCTCGGTGCCTGGGCCTTGCGCTGGACGGTGCTGGGACGTCATACCGTGGCCATCGGTTCGAATGAACTGACTGCGAGGCTCTGTGGGATTCAGATCCAGCAGACCAAGATTGCCATCTATGCTTTTGCCGGACTACTGGC
The DNA here is from genome assembly GCA_050256555.1 of Planctomycetota bacterium. Taxonomy (GTDB): domain Bacteria; phylum Planctomycetota; class UBA8108; order UBA1146; family UBA1146; genus UBA1146. Next base: position 9,268 of record JBBWWC010000128.1, read on the forward strand.
GGGGTTAGCCGGTGTCATGTTGTTCGGCAGATTGACGGTCGGGGATCCGACCAGCGCAGTGGGCATCGAACTCGATGTAATTGCTGCGGTTGTTATCGGTGGTGCAAGTCTGGCCGGGGGACAGGGGTCGGTGACGGGTGCGCTGGCGGGAGCTCTTTTGATGGCGGTACTTCGCAATCGCTGTACTGCTGTTGGTTGGCCAAACTTTGTTCAGGAGATGATTGTCGGACACATCATTGTTCTTGCAGTCGCCATCGATCAGTGGCGAATCCGACGAATGAATCGGTGAGGGGGGTTCTTGCGCGTTGCCGTTTATTGTTCTTCTAGCGATGCTGCCGATGAATGTTATCGACGAGATGCGACCTCTCTGGGGGCTGCCATCGGTGCTGGTGGACATGAGCTAGTTTATGGCGGCGGTAACATCGGCTCGATGGGGGTTCTGGCCACTGCTGCCCATCAAGCGGGAGCCAGAGTCGTTTCGGTGATTCCTCACTTTTTTAACGATCAAGGACTGACCTATACCGATTCCTGTGAGATTCATTTAACCGATGACATGCAACAGCGAAGGAAATTGATGTGGGAACTGGCGGATGCAGCGATCGCATTACCGGGTGGTTACGGAACCCTTGAAGAACTTTCTGAGATCCTCGTTCTCAACCAGTTGGATCTGGCCAGGAAGCCGCTCGTTTTCGCCAATCTGGATGGCTTCTGGGATCCGTTGTTGCAGCAATTTGAACGGATGGCAGTACAAAAGATGACGAGTTCGGATCACCAGCGTCTGGTATGCGTGGCGTCCGATGGATCAGCGGCGTTGACGAAGCTGGAATCGCTGATGAAGGATTCGCAATGACCGATTCCTTGCCACCTCTTCATCGTATGGCTGTCGAAAGTTTGTCGCGAAGTCTCAGCGCAATCACGGCACTCTGCGAGGGGGTTTCCGAGCAACAGGTCAGTATTCGGCATGATCCCGATAGCTGGGCTCTGAATGAAATCCTCGGACATCTACTCGATGAAGAGAGAGAAGATTTTCGCGCCAGGATCGAGTTGATACTGGAAGATCCTTGCGAGGAATGGCCAGCCATTGACCCGGAGGGCTGGGTTGAGGAGCGGGGCTATCGGAGTCGTTCAGTCTCAGAGTTGTTGCGTCTCTTCCAGGATGAGCGGCAACGCTCCATCGCCTGGCTCCGCTCCCTGGATGATCCTGATTGGTATCAAGAAAAGGAACATCCCTCGGGAACTCTTCGAGCAGGAGATTTGTTGGTTTCATGGGTGGCCCATGACCTGGCTCATCTGGAACAGATGGCACGTTGGCATCAATTGGCCAACACCGAATCGATGACTCCATTCGAAGATGATTATGCCTTCTGACTAATTCCCTCTGCCAGGTCGGCCACCCCTCGATGGTGGGATCCCTGGATCGGTGACAGGGATTTCCGTTTCCCAGCGTTTTCCAGTGGCATTGCCGCGATTGACGTGACGGCGCATGTTTTTCTCTGCCGGACGTTTACCGGCTAGGGCCTTGGCAAGTGCTTCCTCGATGGGCTTCGTTTTCGAATCGGCTTCGACTCTGGCAATCACTTCGACTTTGAGTCCATAGGTGTCGGGTTGAAGAACCCAGATTCCCGTGGTTGGTTTTTTGATACCGATCGATTCAAGTTCAGAGGCTTGGTTGGCGACCCCCCAGTTGAATCTTCCGATATAAGGTTCTTTCCATGCGATGGATGCGAGTGTTTGGGTCTGTTTCTTATTGAGGCCCATGCTGATGACCAGGGGCAGGCGATCACAGGCAGAGATGTTGACTGCTCTGCGTACGTCTTTGGCGATCGGTAGACTGGCAGTTCCCGAAGTTGGTTTTGTTTTTTTCGATTTGTAGCTCTTTAAAACGCGATCCATTTCGAGCGCCAGGACCGTTCCTTCCCAGCCCGGAGAGCCGCCGAAGACCATCGATGGGCTGCGGCCAGCGCTACTGAGTCTGCGTTTCCCATCATGGGAGAGGATAACGAAAACGGTGTTTTCGAGTTCTCCTGATCGGCCCCGATAAATATCGGCCAGAAATGCACCTTCGGTTTTGTCCTCGTAGGTCGCCAGACGTGCGCAGACGTAGTGTCTTGAGGCCTCGATGACTAGTGGGTCGGACCAGAAACTCTGGTCCATGTTTTGTTTCCCCGGTCACCAGATTCCTGGAACGCCATGGCATTGCGGGGCAGCAGACAGCAGGAGGATCGGTTTTTCGGTTCGCTGGCCCTCTGCCAGAGCACCTTCCCAGGTTCCCCACCAGGCCACTCCGGCTGGATATTCGGTGATCTGATCTCCCGCCTGAGCCCTGGGTTGTGATCCCGTAGCCTCAGCTGGCGTGACGAGAAGGGGGAGCAGGATGATAGTCAGCAGGCTGAAGCTCTTGGTCGGAAACATGGTGGTCCTCCTATCCAGGGATATAACCCCGAAACAGCGCCGCGGTTGCCCCATTTGATCCTGTTCCCGGGTGGCGTACCATCTCAATCTTGACCGATCTTTCTGTTTCAGGGTGACCTGTAGTGCTCAATCTATCGGAGGGGTTTCATGTTTCATCGTCTACACCCGATTCTTCTGTTGGTGTCGTTTCTGCTGCTGGTGATTCCGGTTTCTGCTGCGGATCCTCCGACTGCCGATCTTCGATGGGATTTCCGCGATGGATTTGTTTCCGCTAGCGGTGTTGTGAAGTCGGTAGCGGGGAACATCGAAGGCCAACTTTCGGGAGATCTGGTGCTGTCCGATGGAGGAACCGGTCCGCTGTTGTTGGGCGGTGGAGCCAACGGAATGCTACTGCTGGCGAAGAACTTTTCTACAGAGGCGGATCGACTTCCGACCAAGGAGTTCACGGTCAGTTGCTGGGTTGTTCTGGAAGAATTGATGGAGTGGGGGTCACTGTTTTGTTGTCTCCAGGATAATGGAGAATACGAGAAGGGTTTTCTTCTGGGTACTCAGAAAGGAAAACCATGCCTGGCTCTGTCGAGTAAAGACAAAGATGACGGGAATGGCCAGATGACTTATCTCGCCGGGTCCAAATCGATGACGCTCGGTAAGTGGCATCACATCGCCGGAACTTACGATGGCCAAACGATGAGAGTATACCTCGATGGGAAACTGGTGGGGAAAAGCCAGGAGCAGTCGGGGGCGATTCTGTATCCAGTGAGTGCCCCATTGGTGATCGGTTCTTATGTCGATGACAACGAAAATTATCCTCACGTGGGAGCTCTCCAGGACTTGAGGGTTTGGCGCAGTGGGCTTTCTTCCTCGGAGATCCTCGCCGTATCAAAGGAGGCCCCTGGTTGTACAAAATCGAATCCACCTCGCCCACCCTTGACGATGGTGGTGGCTCCGTATCTTCAGTGGGGAACCACCGATGAGATCACGGTTTGTTTTGAGGCATCGCGACCGGTCTCGGCGGTGGTGGAGTATGGGCCGACTTCGAATCTCGGAAAAATGGTCGAGAGCCGTGAGCCTGCCAAGCTTCATCACGTCAAGATTGACGGTCTTGAGCAGGGTACGCCCTATTTTTATCGAGTTCTGGTCCATCAGGACGGCGACCCAGAGGAGGGGGTGGAAGGATTGGAAACGAAGATTCTGACCTTCCAGACCGCCGCTGATATCGACACAGCCTTTGGTTTTCTTGTTGTCGGGGATACACAAAATAATCCGAAAGTGACCAAGTCCGTCAGTGATCTGGCCTGGGGACATCGCCCCAATTTCATCGTTCATTGTGGTGATCTGGTCGGGACCGGTAGTAATAAACGTGAATGGGTGCATGAGTTTTTTGCGGGAGCGGCAGATATTCTCAGCCGTTATTCGATGTTCCCGACTCTGGGGAACCACGAACAGAATGCTGCACTTTATTACCAGTACTTCACGATGCCGGATCCGGAGTACTACTATCAGTACAGCTGGGGCAATACTGATTTCTTTGTGATCGATACCAACAAGCGGATCGCCTCCGATACGGAGCAGGTCGAATGGCTCGAAAAAGCACTGGCTGCGAGTGAGTCGACCTGGAAGGTGGTGTACCAGCATCATCCAGCATGGACCTCCGATGAGAATGACTATGGTAATACCTGGAAAGGGAGTTCTTCCCAGGGTTATCCCCCGGTTCAGAAAACATTGGTTCCCTTGTATGAGAAGTATGGGGTCGATGTTGTTTTTAACGGGCACATCCACCTTTATGAGAGAACATGGCCCATCCGTGATCGGAAAACAGTGGAGGCCGGAAAAGGTGTCGTTTACATCACCACTGGCGGGGGTGGAGGAAGTCTGGAGAACTTTGCTCCAAACCGAACCTGGTTCAGTTCTAACAAGAGAGTTGGACATCATTTCTTGATGGTGAACGTTAACGGGCCGGAGATGGAGATCTCTGCTTATGACATTCAAGGTCGATTGTTTGATCGTTCTGTTCTGAAAAAGGAAAGTTCTGCCCGTTGATCGCGATAGTTCCGTTGAAAACCACGATGGCTCATCAGGGCCATGAGCTTGGCGATCTTCTTCGTGGCCTTCTGGGTGAAGACACGATCGTTCGTCTTGCCGATGAGGGGAAGACGACCATCGCGGAGGTCGCAGGGGTTGTTGTGAAAGTATCCCTACGAGACCAACCGGTTCCTGCCGACTTGTTTGAAGGCCCACTTTCTGCGGCGTGGTACTGGCCAGAGGCCAGGGAAATCCTGTCAGATCATGAAGGCCATGTGATCGTTGTGGTCGATGATCCACGACTTCAGCCCGCCGATGATGAAGAACCAGCGCTCGAGAAAACAACAGAAGAAGCTCCGACCGAGGCGTTGACGAGTTTGTCTACCGCGAATCTCGATAAGCCGCCGGTTCTGGACGCCGATACGATTCGCCGTGGTGTTCAGAATGCTCTATTACTGACGAGAGTGACTCAGGTCATCGGCTCTGCCCTCGGGGCGGTCGGGGTTTACTGGGATGCTTCGACTTCGATTCATGCCTGGAATGCATTTGATGAATCGTGTGTTCAGATGTCTCCACAGAACTTACCCATCCGGATCTGGGTCGATTTTCGATTGTGGGAAGCCTCGGATGGAACGAGAGGCCTGGTGACCCGTGGGCTCTCGTCGCTGGGGCAGAGAGAGTTAGAGGTGATCGGTTCTTCAAGCAGTGCCGAACAGATTCGCGCGTGGTGCTACACCGTTGCTCACTATTGTCTGGAGAAGTGCGAGGTACTGACTCACGGTCAGGCGGTGGGGATTTCTCCCAATGAATGGATTCGCGCCTGGATTGTCGAAAGTCGTCTCGATCCCGGGAAATGGGCAACCTGGCTTGATCTCGAGGCTGAAGAATGACAGTCGCTGTGAGGAAAATCCTCGCGTTGACCACCAGCCGTGCGGACTGGGGTCATCTATCCTCTCCTTTGCAGCATCTGGTTCGAAATCCACAGGTAGAGCTTTCGTTGGCTGCAATGGGATCTCATCTCTCACCTGAATTTGGCATGACGGTTGATCAGATTGAATCGGATGGATTCACCGTGGATCACCGAGTCGAGTGTCTGCTCAGTAGTGATAGCGATGTCGGTATGGCCAAAACGATTGGCCTGGCGACCCTTTCCCTGGCCGACCTTCTCGATCGAGAAAGACCGGATCTGCTGCTCTTGATTGCCGA
>JBBWWC010000129.1:0-4707 GCA_050256555.1 Planctomycetota bacterium
CGACGCTCTTCCGATCTGATGAGCGCAATCCGCCGATGATTCGCTACCAAACCTAGCGCCGCTGTAACGGAATCAAGGTCTGAATAATCTCAAGATCTCTACGAATCGTCACCGGGATTTCAACAAGTCCTGAATATTGCAGAGAATCCTGGATGTCTTCGATGGAGCGAATCTCCATGTCACAGATCCGAATGATCCAATCGCCACGCTGAAGACCAGCTTCAGCGGCGGGCATTCCATCATGAATCTCGGTCAACAGAATACCGATGGCGTTTTCTTCGACCTCAATCCCCAGTACGGGAGGTTGAATAGCGGCAACGTCCATCACCTCAGGTAAATCCAGAGAATCGATCACTTCTCTCCGATGAACCACCAGGTTCAATGATTCAAGCCCGCGAAGAACTTGAAGTGAGACCGGAGCGTCGACCATTGTGCTCGCCAGTACCTCACCGATCTGCTCCAGCGAACCTATCGGCATCGTCTCAACACGGATGATTCGATCGCCAATCTGAGCACCGGCAGCCCCAGCACCACTGCCAGGAAGAATCGAATCGATGTATGCCCCATCCGCATCCCAACCGACAACAATCCCCAGCTTGCTATTACCGCGTGGCTTGATGACTTCTTTGACTTTGACGGTTGCGGAACTTCGAACCAGGCGTGCCACGTCTTCCACCGACTCGATCAGCGAAGACTGGCCCTCCGAGACCGGGAAGTTGCCCAGAACTCCCTCGACCGTCATAGGTTCGCCGGAACGGGCAAAGCGAATCACAATCGAATCACCTGCGTTATTCGGAGCCAGTGCATCCCGGAGCTTATCGATACTCGTAACCATCTTACCGGCCACTGCAACCAGCAGATCACCCTGCTGAAGCCCCATTTTTTCGGCGCAACTACCCTCAATCACTTCGCTGACCACGACCAGATCCCCACGCTCGACGGGAACCACTCCGAGAAATCCTCTCCCGGTTGGCGCATCCGAATTGCCACTAGCCGTATTCCCGGCCTTCATCGGTCCGTCGATCAAAGTGGCGGCCAGATCCCCACCACCAAACTGAATCACGCTAACCCAGGAAACTTCTCCCCGGATGAAACTGATGGAAGATTGCGAGCCAGCAAAAGTAGAAACCAGTACATCACGAAGACCCTCGATGGTTCGAATCTTGGCATCACCAAAAGCAGTGATGACATCGCCTACCTTGAGTCCAGCCACAGCCGCATTGGAACCTGGCGTCACGCTCGTCACTTGCAGTCCAAATCCTTCCGACTGCAGAACGTTGACTCCCAATGAAATTCCAGGCTTCACCACCGGCGTTGGCTCTGGCGCCGGCGGCCCAGGTTCTTCGAGGGGAATCGCCGGAATCGATCGGCTGACTTCGACTGCTTCCTCAGCAGCCTTGAGAACTCCCCGGCCCGAGACCTTGAGAACTCCGTCTGCGCCCAATCGAGCCCACTCGGCAGTAATCGAATCCCCCACCTTTTTGTTCTGAAGGATCGCTACCAGGTTGTCATAGGAAGCCCCCTGGTTGTTGATCGTAAAGATGGCGTCACCGGCCTTGAGACCCATTTCACTGGCGGTACTGCCTTCATCGACACTTTCGATCAGCACCGACTCTGCCGATTTGATCTCCAGTTGACGAGCTTGATTGGCCCCCATCTCAACGATGCTAATGCCCAGATAACCTCGCGGGGCCTGGCCTCTGTCGGTAACAGGTGCTCCTGTAGCATCGGTCGCACGAGCCAGAGCTTCCTCAAGCGAAGCATTCTTGGCGACAAGCGAAGCATTCACGTCGACCTGCGTCGCCAACTCGGTCTCCAACTCGCGAATCCGTTCTCTGGCGCGTTGCAATTCCAACCGCGGTCCTTGCTGCGCACGCGTTAACTCTTCACGAAACTGATTGCGCATCTTCTCCAGCTCATTGTTAAAACGAGCTTCGATCTCTTTGAGATCATCGTCGAGAACCAATGGATCAGCCGCAACTACCGGTGCATAGGACATGCTCACCAGCATGACCAGCAGCAAGGTGCATACCCAGTTGATGGAATTCATCGTTATCACTTCCCTTCCTCCTTTACTGGAGGTCCCTATTTTTTGGTATCAAAGTTTGAAGACCGATCCAACCCCAGGAAGAATCTAGCGCCTTCTGAGTATTGATTTTAGACCGAGACATCCGGGCTCGGCAACGGCCCGCCAGCAGAGTTCTGAAACTCCGTGCTTCAGGCGAGAAAAGCCTGAATTCGCTCTATGGCTTGCTGAAGTTCCAGTTCCGGCCTGGCAAAGGAAAGTCGGACACAACCTGGTGCACCGAATGCCTCACCGGGGACCACCGCAATCTCGTGCTCTTCGAGTAATCGCATGGCAAAATCAGCCGCATCCTTGGCAACACCATCGGGACCAAGTCGCTCCGAAACATCGAGAAAAACGTAGAAGGCCCCTCCCGGTTTGGAAAAATGAACCCCTGAGATTCCAGAAAGCCCCTCGACCATCAGATCCCGTCTTTGCCGGAAGGCCGCATACATATTTTTCAGATCTGGATGATCCGGCTGATCGAGTGCTGGGGCGACACAGGCTTGCGATACACTACATGCATTGGCGCAATTTTGACTCTGAAGCTTGCCCATTGCTGCAGCAAGATTCTCGTTACATACAGTCCAGCCAATCCGCCAACCGGTCATCGCAAAGGATTTGGATAATCCAGAGACCAATGCGACCCGCTCCGGATCGATCGAAAAAGGGCTGTGCATCGGGCCGTCATGAAGAAGGCTCTCATAAATCTCATCGCTGATGATCCAGAGATCATTTTGCTGGGCAAATTCGACCAGCGCAGTCACGTCTTCAGCGCTACTCACCAAACCTGTCGGATTTCCAGGTTGATTCAAAATAATACCGGTCGTACGTGGCGTGAGGAATTTCTCCAGCATCTCTGGAGTCAGTCGATGATCTTCGCGAGCCGAGGTCTTCACCGTGATAGGAACTCCATCGGCCAGCCGAATCAGTTCGGGATATGAAACCCAGTGTGGAGCTGAAAGCAGTACCTCATCTGCGGGATCCACCAGCGCCAACAGCACCTGGGACAGACAGTGCTTGGCTCCCGATGAAATCACCACCTGCTCCGGTTTGATCTTGATTTCCCGGGTCCGCTCAATGTGTCGACAAATCGCTTCTCTCGCTTCGAGATGACCTGCGGCCGGGGTATAGCGAGTCCACCCTTCATCCATGGCAGATTTGGCAACTTTGCGAATAAATTCAGGAGTCGGGAAATCAGGTTCACCAACACTAAGGTTCAGGATCTTCTTACCAGAAGCTTTAAGCTCTTGAAGTTTTGCATTCAAGGTAAGCGTTGCGGAAGGCTCGATGGTTCGAACACGTTGACTGAGCATGGTTCATCCTTTGAATCTTGATCAAACGAGCACTCTGCGGAATTGATACTGGTCCTGATCTGCGAAATGCTATCGCCACCCCCCTGAAAGTGCGAGCCGATCGAATTCGAGCTTTCCATCGCCGAAACCGACCGATTCTGGCAAGTTGCGTCTGATTTCCAAAGGGCTATGATGGAGTTATGGTGAAAAAAGCTTTATTCGTAGTTTTAAACCGTTTTATTACCGTAAAACCACAGTAGACCGTCAGATGGAAATCAAAAATGAATCACACCCCCCAAATTCTTCGGGTCACCAGTGCTCTTCTCATTCTTACGTCATTATCGATTCTGGCGCCCACACTTGCCCTCTCTCAATCCTCCTTCAACAGGGGCGATTGTAATTCTGACAATTCTACCGATATTGCGGATGCGATCCTCGGGCTGGGAATTCTCTTCTCCGGCGATGGCCCCCCCATCTGCGAGGATGCCTGCGATGTGAATGACGACGGTAATCTCGATATCGGAGATCCCATCTACCTGCTGGCAAACCTATTCAGTTCCGGAAATAACCCACCACCACCAAATAGCTGTGGCACAGACCCCACCAGCGATTCCTTGACTTGTGCGTCTGGTTGCACGCCCGCCACCGAAGATTGCTCCAACGGTGTCGACGATGATGGCGATACGGATATCGACTGTGCTGATTCTGATTGCACCGGAGATCCTGCCTGCGCCCCTCCTCTCACCTTTGAATTCGACATCTACCCCATCTTCGACAGTGAGTGTAATTTCTGCCACGGTCCCCCCACCAACTTCGGCGGTCTCGACATGACAACAGGCGGCTCCAGCGCAGCCTATACCCGAATTGTCAACACACCATCGGGGGAATGCTCGGCCCTGGACTTGATCGAGCCAGGCGTTTCCGCCAATAGCTGGTTGTTCCGAAAAATTGACAACACTCACGTAGAAGCAGCGAATGCTGCTGGCTGTGATCCAGTAAGTGCCGGCTCACAGATGCCCTTGGGTGCCTTTTGCTGCCTGACTCCACAAACCATCGAAAAGATCCAAAGCTGGATCGATGACGGAGCGAATCCCTAGGCCAAAAACCGATCCCGGCAAGGACACGTAATCCTCGGGCAGCCTTGACTTCTGCGGGTGGAGGAATACACTCGCCGTTCAGATTCCGGGCCGAGGTGGCGGAACTGGCAGACGCGCCAGGTTAAGGACCTGGTGGGCATTAGCCCATGGGGGTTCGAGTCCCCCCCTCGGCATAGTTCTGTTCTCTATTCTTCTGTTCTCTATTCTTCTGTTCTCTATTCTTCTGTTCTCTATTCTTCTGTTCTCTATT
>JBBWWC010000130.1:0-6613 GCA_050256555.1 Planctomycetota bacterium
CTCAATGATAAGGTCTATATCGAGGCCGCTGCCGGACTGGCAAAGCTCTCGCTAGATAACTTCACTCAGATCGAAGATTCCATCCGCTATGCTTTTCAGCGGGTCACCTGTCGCAAAGCCACCGCTGAAGAATTCGATGCGCTGAAAGAACTGGCACGGGTACAGAAAGCTGAGTTCGACAAGGATCCGGAAAGCGCACGGCTTCTGCTGGAACATGGTCGCTGGTCCATCGAGGAGTCGGAAAACCAAAACGTGGCAGCAACATTGATGATCATCGCCAATGTGCTCCTCAATCTCGACGAAATACTGGTAAGAGGATGAGCATGAATCCGACCAACGATCTGTTTCTCCAGATGAATCAAGAAGTCACCCGGCGCTGGTTTCTTGGTCGCATAGGCCTGGGGATTGGCGGAATGGCCCTCTCTTCGCTGGGCGGAGAATCGGTCAACGCTGGTGATCTCGCCGATTCGGATTCCGTTTTTTCCGCACCGCACTTCGCACCAAAAGCACGCCGTGTCATCTGTTTCCACATGGCGGGATCCCCCCCTCAGCAGGATCTTCTCGATCCGAAACCACTTCTGAAGGAACTCGATGGGCAACCGTGCCCCGACCATCTCCTCGAAGGAGAACGGTTCGCCTTCATCAAAGGACACCCGAAGATCCTCGCAAGTCCTTATCAGTTTCATCGATCAGGAAAATCAGGCATCGAGATTTCAGAGTTGATGCCGCATCTGTCAGACGTCTCCGATGAAATTTGCGTGATTCGATCGATGTACACCGAGCAGTTCAATCATGCACCGGCACAACTGTTCATCTATAGCGGCTCGCCACGTTTCGGAAGACCATCGATGGGATCGTGGTTGACCTGGGGGCTAGGAGGAATGAATAGAGATCTCCCCGCTTACATGGTTCTGGTCTCCGGCGACAAGGTGCCCAGTGCCGGAAAGAGTGTCTGGGGTTCAGGATTTCTTCCTTCGGTCCATCAAGGTGTTCAATGTCGGACCAGTGGAGATCCGGTTCTGTATCTCGGAGATCCTCCCGGCATCCATCGAAAAACTCGGAGACGTACCATCGATGTCATCCAGGAGCTCGACCGCATTGCTGCACGCCGTGACCAAGATGCGGAGACGTTGACGCGTATCGAGCAATATGAACTTGCGTTTCGCATGCAGACATCGGTTCCTCATGTGATGGATATCTCCAAGGAAAACCAGAAAACACTGGCCGATTACGGAGCGGAACCGGGCAAGAGCTCATTTGCCAACAACTGCTTACTGGCCAGGCGACTGGTCGAACAGGACGTGAGATTCGTACAGCTGTTCGACTGGGGCTGGGACACCCACGGAACGGCGCCCCACGACGACATCATGACCCAGTTACCCAAGAAGTGCGGAGAAACCGATCAACCGATCGCAGCGTTAATCCGCGACCTCAAGCAACGTGGACTACTCGAAGATACGCTAATCATCTGGACCGGAGAGTTTGGTCGTACTGCCATGAACGAAGAACGAAACGGTTCCAAGTTTCTCGGCCGAGATCATCATCCACATTGCTACTCGATGTGGATGGCCGGCGGCGGGGTCAAAGGTGGCCATGTGCATGGTGAAACGGATCAACTCGGATACCGTATCGCCAAGGATCCGGTTCATGTCCACGACTTGCAGGCGACGATCCTTCATCTGATGGGAATCGATCACGAACGATTGACCTATCCCTATCAAGGTAGGGATTTCCGTCTCACGGATGTGCATGGGAAAGTGATTCCTGAAATCATCGCCTAGATAATCATCACTCAGAAAATCAACACCTAGAAATCGATTTTCCTAGGGCTCCAGTATCCAGCAACTTTCGATCAACAGAGGATCAACTGCCGGCTCCAGAAGAGGGTAAGGCGCAGGTGGCGTTGAGCCACCCAGGAACAGATAGTTCAACGTACTGATCGAATCTTCGATACCGACGAGTCCATCTCCAGCGTAATCACACGCTTCGATGCATTGCGTCACTTCACCACCAGAAAACAGATAGCCCAATGACATCACGGCATCGCCAAGATCCAGGTCGCCATTAGCATTACAATCGCCACGCAAGAAACAATGACCGTAACCAGCCACCTCAAAAGCACCGATATCACTCCGGACTCCGAGAGGACGAGCGGTTCCATCGATATCGATGGCGGGTAAATCCGGGTAAAGACTCGTGGCTTCATCGATGGCTGCTGAGCAGGGACCCGGATAGCCTGAATCATCCAGAGCCGCATCCATTTCAAGGACCAACGGGTCGTTCTGATCACCACCTTGTATCACCACGTGTTGAAAGAGATAACCCGACTGAGAATCGGCATACAACTGCGTGTTACTACTGGCGACATTGCGCGACACGATCGTATTGACCAGGACCGGCGTTGATAGATTCTCAGCAGAGATCCCACCTCCCGTTCCTGCAGATGAATTACTGTCAATGGTGCAATGAACCAATCGCGTCGAAGCACCTTCAATACAGGCCAATCCACCACCGGACACACCCGCTTCGTTGTTGAGGATCAAGCAGTTCTCAAACAATGGATCAGCGAAGATTCGAACCAGAGCTCCGCCTCCCTTGAGCCCAGCGCTATTATCAAGAATGCGGTTACGACGATAGTTGGCGAAATTTTCAAACGAGTAAAGACCGCCGCCATACTCTAGGGCCACATTGTTTTGTAGAAGACAATCTTCAATATTGGCAACGCAAAAATGGGTCACAGACAAACCACCACCGAGACGTGCGGTGTTACCGAGGAACTGGCTGGACGTTATCTCTACAGAAGAAAACTCATCGACAACTCCTCCGCCACCAGAATCGACAGCGCTGTTGTTTTCGACGATGCAATCATCGAGAAAAGCCGTCGATTCCGTGATGAAAAAACCGCCACCAGACTCGGAAACATTGGCTGTAAAATTGCAACTCGACATCGTCACCCAGGCTGAATCGGCGACAAATCCGCCTCCCCAACCGTAAGAAGTGTTCTGATCGAAGTCACAATTGGTAATGGTGGCATTCCCACCCATGATCGAAAGTGCTCCACCCTGATTGGCAAAGTTACCATTGAAAGAACAATCGATGACAGTCAACGCTGAATTCTCTGCGTAAATCGCCCCTCCTCGACTGGAAGTGTTCTGGCTGAAGATGCAGTCCTCGATGATCGGTTCTCCTTCGAGAACCAGAACTCCACCGCCACAGGGCGCCGCAGGATCTCCACAGTCGGTACCAAAACCATTCTGGATCGAGAAGCCAGACAGACGAGCTCCGATACCGACGTAGTCCATCACCACGACGCTATCGAAAGTGCCTGAGCCATCGAGAAAAGTCACTTCGGGACCACCCTGAGCGATCAGCTCTACCAGCTTTCCCTGAAAACTGATCATTCCCGAGTAGGTTCCAGGGGCGACGAGGATTCGATCTCCATTGATCGCCACGTCCATCGCCTGATTGATGGTCGGATAGGAGGCTGGGACCAGACGATCTGCGGCTTCCACTGAAGCAACACAGCTCCAGCTGAAAACAAATGCCAGGATCAGATACAGAATTCGTCGGGTCATCTGTAGCTCCTCAGGGACAAACCGGACATGCCGGCGAAGCCACAAAGCAGTCAAATGCATCGAGATCAGGAAAACTCTCCAGTCCGCAATCCGGGAATGGAAAGGGAGGAGCCACTCCAATTCCAAAGACATAGAAGACCAGATAAACCGTATCAGTGATGTTGATGAGACCATCGTTATCACCATCGGCAGCATCCGGGCAAGGCGGCTCTGACCCATTCAAGAACAGGTAGTTGAGAAGATAAATGGGATCTCCGACATCGACGAGCCCGTCATTATTTACATCTCCACGGATGAAGAGAGCCATCGCGGGTATACAAACTTTTCCATCGTTGAAATCGACCGGGGTAATGGATTCATTCTCGATGACAACCTTGTTCGAAAGAACCACATTTCCATTGCCATTGATGTTGTCGCAGAACGTAACGTCATAGCACTGGAAGCACTCGACATCTTCGGGAGCAAAGAAATTCAGGCGACCAATCTCTTGCGGAAAGAAGGTCGGAGGAGCGGTCTGTCCAGCAAACGGCGGCAAGAAATCAATCAAGATCCCGATGACCATTTCCCGGCCATCGCCATCCGTATCGTCATTATCAAACTGTGCGTTGACATATTCAGCACCGACGACTTCCAGAACCGTGTCCTGAATCGAGAAGGTTCCAGGTAGGGCGACGATCGGACCGTCAAAACAGGCCGTGATTGTGAATCCTTGTATATTGCTGGACGGGTCACTGTAGAAGAAGGAATACGTCTCGGTCCCACCGGGCTGGACACGCATCGTTGAGTTGTATTCCGCCAGATCTGAGCTGCCACTCAACAAGGAGGTATCCACCGGGACCTGGGCTTCCGCCCAGGAACAGACCGATAAGAATAGCCCTAAAACGACCAGATAATGCTTCATGAAACTCACTCCTCACTCCCACAGCGTTCTAATCCGAATCCGAAGCGGGTCGAGACAGCAAACGGGGGATCATTTGAATAAGATCACATCATACCTGTCTTACCGGACCTTCCGCAATATACAGGCATAAATTAATCAGTCGACATGGCGTCAAAATGGCCAAATTCAATCTATATACAATGTTCGCAGTCACTACGTACCGGTATCTCAAACTGACGGAACGTCATCTGGAGAGCATCTATCGCCAGTAAACGGCCTCTGAGCACATCTCCTTGGCCCAGTAAGAGCTTGATCGTCTCGGCCGCCTGGATGGTCCCTACAATCCCAGGGATGACTCCCAGAACCCCGGCTTCGGCACAACTGGCGCAACTTCCCTCATCCGGCTGCTGCGGATGAAGACATCGAAGACAAGGGCCAGAATGCGCCGGATCAAAGACCGTCACCTGTCCTTCAAAGCGATATACACTGCCGTGAACGATCGGTATACCGTGTTTTACAGCTGTGTCGTTGATCAGAAATCTTGTATGGAAGTTGTCAGCGCCATCCAGAATTACATCATGAGCAGAGACCAGAGATTCTACATTCGTCTCGGTAACCCTTTGCGATAACGCCTCAATTTCGATACCCGGGTTGAGCCCCTTGAGAGTTCGAGCCGCCGCCAGCGCTTTTGATTCGCCAATCTCATCGGTTCGATAGAGAACCTGCCGCTGGAGATTGGAGGCTTCCACATGGTCGTCATCGGCGATGGTCAATTGACCGACACCCGCAGCCGCCAGATAAAGCGCTGCAGGCGAACCCAGACCTCCGCATCCGACCAGTAGAACTCGACCAGCCAGCAGTTTTTCCTGACCGGCGATGCCCACTTCCGGAATTGTCAGATGACGGGCATATCGATTGCGCTCTTCGGCATTCAAGCCAATTCCACTGGAGCTAGTTTCGATCTCGCTCGCAGCGACCGGCATACCGTCACGCGCCCACTCGGCAAATCCCCCGCGTAGAGAAGTCGAGCGATTCCAGCCCTGTTCTCTGAGCCAGGTGACCGCGTGGTAAGAACGGATTCCTTTCTGGCAATAGATCAGCAAGTGCTCGTCCTGATCGAGCAGTTCGGCAGCCAATCCTGGTAACTGTGCCAGCGGGATATGAATCGCCCCGGGAAGGATTCCGGGGCCCAGCTCAAGCTCCTCTCGAACATCGACGATGCGGGAGCTGGTTCCCTTCTCCAACCAGGGACCGACCTGGTTCCGGTCCACCTCCAGTGGCATCGGATCCGGCATTTGTCCATCGGGCAGCTTTTGATTCAAACTAACTCCCACCTGATCGAGACCGTTTGAATCACACCAAAACGGTCTTCAAACGCCATCCAGCCAATTCAACCTTGCTAACGATACAGCCTGAACCTGAATGCGATCTCATCTGATCGCCTCGTTCTGATCGCCTCGTTCTGATCGCTCACGCCGATCGATCGGTCCTGGTCAGTGGCTCTCCTGCTGATCTTCTCGATCTACAGCTACACCGAATCTACACCGGGATCTCCTCTGGTCCATACCCGGGAAATATCATCGGCAAAGAGAGAATTCAGGTAGTGGGTGCGAAAAGTGTCCAGATGCGGGAGAATCGAAGCACAACAGTCCCTATCGATCGGAGAAAAGTGGGTCCAGAACGGATGATGATCGGCACCGGAGATCGACCTCCAGAAGAAGCCGCTCTGTGCATCGCAAACCGTGCACGGGAAACCGGTGTCATCGACCAAGGTCAATATGAAGATTTGATCGCCTGCTTCGCTACCATTCCCAACGCCGAGGGAAGCGGACTCGACGCTTGCGATGCAGACCGATTCATCCGAACCACTCTCCAGCTGATTGAAATCTGTCTCTGTGAACAATCCCCACTTCGCAAAGGATTTGTGAATCCGATCCTCAGCGCTGAACTGGAAAAACTCCGCGAAATCGAAGGTGGCAAAGATTGGCAACTGGGCCATGTCAATGAACTCGGACGTAAAGGTGGCGATCGACGATTCACTTTTGGCCAGGTAAAAGAAAATCCCGATGATCCCGAAGATCCATCTTTTTTTGGTGGTGTCTGGGTAGCTCATTGTGATGGAGTCGAAAAAAGAGTCGTTTTTGCCATCGTTGCCGAT
>JBBWWC010000131.1:0-2361 GCA_050256555.1 Planctomycetota bacterium
TTGAGCAGGAATGGATCAAAAAAGAAGGGGCCGGTCGATTCCGCAGAATCGAGCAAGGTCGCTCCATCGGAGGAGAACCACTCGAGTTTTCCATTCAGCGGTGATCCGTCACGTCTTGCGATCAATTCGATCTGGTAAGGACCACTGTCCTGCGGGATCAAACGAAACCAGTCTTCATCAGTGAAAGATGAGATTTTTCCGTAGACGATCAGTGGGCTGACCACGATTTCTTCAGCAGTGTCAGAGAGATCGTTGGGGCGAGAAATTTCGTTTTCATTCAACAGTAGCGCAGTTTCCTGTTGTAGGTAGATCCGTCGCGGCAAGTGATTGCCGAATCCATCGCCATCGAAGGGAAGAATCTCAAGATTTATTTTTTGGCCCGCTTGGGGCTGCGGAAACACTTTCACGACCAGGCGTGATCCGATTCTTTGAACTGCTAGATCACCACTTCGATCGACCCCATCGACATTCAATGAGATCGAATTTTCAACTACCAGCGGCAAATCGCGCGTGAAGGAGAAATCCCAGTGACCATAGATGGAAGGCATCGAAGGAGCAGGGGATATCGAGAACAACTGGTTTTCATCGGGGACTTCCGGGAGAGCTGGATCAGGACCGATGAAATGGAGCGGATTGTTTCCAAGCGGACCGAGATTGAAGGGGAAACCATCCAGGTCGGTTACAGAAGGATCAGCGGTCTGGATGATGGGACTGCCGGGTAGCGGCGTGGGGTCTTCAGTGGGGCCTTCTCCCGCATGCCAGAAAAAGATCGAACTATTAGCAGCCACTGGGCCGGGGGCCGGTTCGAGAGTAAGGCTGGATTCGTTACTGGAGATGACCTGTCGCAGAATTCCATCGTCGGCAATCTCTGCGAAGAGATTGTCGGAGATAGGCGGTGGCTGATGGATCAGAATACTTCCATCGGGGAGGCTCATCGCCCGTGAATAACCGATGGGACGACCGACCAGTGCTGGATCCGCATGGACGACACCGACCGGTAGCTCGGTGGCAGGCGCTTCGCCAGCGATGAGACTGTATTGAATCGAGGATGTATCTAGATCTGCTGTTCCAGGCGCAAGAATGCTGTCGTGAAAGGTGATCGACCCGCGGGGAGCGCTGAAAATACCACCGGCATTTCCCTCGACCCAGCAGTGCCAAGCAGACAACGAGCCCAGTTCAACGGTCGCAAGTCCCGCAGCTCCATTACCGATGATGTTGCAATGGTGCAGGGAAATCAGCGGACCCGTGGCCAGGCCAGTTGCGAGAACACCGAAGCTATGGTTGGAATTGATCAAGCAACGCGAGATTCGGAAAGCGGCATCCGCATCTCCATCGAGGAAGATACCCGACATACCATTGGCTCTGATCCGGGAATCATCAATTCGTACCCGGATGTCCATGCCATCGAAGTTTCGTGTATCCAGATCGATCACGATGCCCTCGAGTAGGTTTTCTTCGATGGAACAGTGGCGAATCCGTATTCTTACATTTCCACCCTGTTGTGAAATAGTACTCAGTTCATCGATGGGAGAGATGTCGAGGTCGATTCCCTCATCTCCATTGTTTCGTATCAGGCAGCGGGTGATCTCAAGACAAGCATCTGTGTCAGTTCCAGCGCGAATCCATTGGCTTTCGATACCTTCATTGAAGTTGTTTCGGATTTCACAATCATCGATTCTGATCTCTGGTATCCCTTGAATGCGGATACCTTCACCACTGCAATCGGCGACGACACAATCGGCGATGAATGCAGTTATTTTTTCGCCTTCGAGGTGGTCACTGCGGAGATCGATTCCCTGGGTTATGGCGCCACTCATCAGGCAACGTGTGATTCGAGCATTGCAATCTTCGGCGAAAACGCAGGACTCGGCGATGTCATTACCTGCGAGGCTAATACCGTCAATCCCATTGAGCAGACTGCCTGGCCTCAATTGGACCAGGTCGGAAGGAAACAGGATGCCGAACTGGGTCAGATGAAGATCAGGGTCGCGTTGATCGAGTCCGAATCCGACGGGGAAGCCACCAAATAACATCATGCCAGGGAATAAAAAGATGTTTTCAGGATAGAGACCTTCGGTGACGTGAAAGTTAACGCCATTGAGTCCAATACTTGCAGCAATCGCCTGCGCCAGAAGCGGATAAGCGGTTTCCGGAGTTAACCCATCGGCACCGACTGGATTGGCCCCCGATTGTACGTAACAAACGGGATTAGGTGTGACGGGCCATTCATTTTCATTTGGATCAATTTCAAGATCGCCATCTCTTGCACGTACGATGAATTTTAGCTGAGTTCCATTTTCGAGTTCTTCAAGTGTTAGATGAGTTTGACCTGTAACAATCAGGTCAGGATTCGACAAGTCG
>JBBWWC010000132.1:0-4125 GCA_050256555.1 Planctomycetota bacterium
CACCATCGATGGGAAACACATGACCCGTTGTATGATCCGCTTCACGAATCAGAAAGACCAGAGCCTCCTCGATCTGTTTTACGGTACCGCTTTTGTTCAGAAGAGGATCGGCCAGCGCTTGCTTGGCGCAGTTCGGGTCGCTGGTAGGAGGGGGGAGTATTGATCCCGGAGAAATGGCGTTGACGGTGATTTGCGGGGCGAGCTCTTGTGCCAGTAATCGTGTCAGATGGAGAAGTCCAGCTTTGGCGAGTCCGTAGGTGAAGTACTTTGGGTCTGCCACTTTTGATCGCCAGTCAAGCATCTGGATCACTCTTCCGGATTCTTCTGCAGGTAATTGCCTTGCGAATTGGCGGCAAAGGAGAGTCGGCGAGACGACATGAATCCGATGGTCCTTCTCGAGTTCTTCGCTATCGAGATTTTCCAGGTCCAGTGGAATGAAACGAGAGGCGTTATTGACCAGAACCTGAAGAGTACCCAGTTCACGAGCTTCTTCGATGATCCGGGAGCTGCAGCCGGGATCCGCCAGGTCGCCCTGGACCGACAGAGCATTGACGCCGTGCGATCGGCACTCCTCGACAGTTTGTTGGGCTTCGTCCCTGGAACTGTGCCAGTGGACCGCAACATGCATTCCTTCGGCTGCAAGACGGCAAGCCATTGCTTTACCGAGCCTACGTGCTGCTCCAGTGATCAGGGCCACTTTCCCGGCAATTTCCATCCTGCTCCTTTCCTCATGGTTCCATTGTGCGCAGCAGAGAAGTGCGAGTCCACGGGTACTCCGAACCTTGACCGGGGGAGCGTGTGCAGGGAAACTCTTCAAGTCTGAATCTTTAGCAATTTGAAAACCTTCGGAGCAGGAGAATTGCAGTGGCCAAGGTACTGGAACCGAACGCAACGATAGTGGGCAGGGAGGACCTGTCCGACGAACTGGCGATTTTCAAAGTAGCTCTGGATGACGCCCTTCCAGAAGGGGACTGGTTTGTCCCCGGGCAATACATGGTGATTGGTGTCAATAATGTTCAGGAACCCGAACTGGGTGGCGTACAGAGACCGATGTCGATCGCTTCTGAACCTGCCGAGCGGGGCTATGTAGAGTTTTATATCCGGCGCGTAGGAAAGCCGGAGTCTAAGAATCCTTTGACGCACAGTCTTTTCCGTTTGAGGGAAAACGAAAGAGTTTTTCTGCGACCGAAACCAAAAGGACATTTCACCATCCCGGGAACGATGGGATTGGATGATGAACGCTGGAGAATCTACGTCAGTGCTGGAACCGGCCTGGCTCCTTTTGTTTCGATCGCCCGTGACGACATTACTCATGGGAGATCGATCGCAAAGACCTGCGTGATCCATGGAGTTTCTCGATCGGGTGACCTGGGATATCGCGAAGAACTGGAGGCGATGGAACGAGATCATGGACTCGTTTATATCCCGACAGTGAGTCGTCCGGCTGAGTGCCCTGATTGGTCGGGGACTTGTGGTCGGGCTGAAGATTGCTTCAAACCTGAAGGCCTCTCGATGCTGGAATCCAGAATGGGCATCGAGGATGGCTCGTTGAGTCCGGAGCATGCCGCAGTTCTGGTTTGCGGACTACAAGGCACGATCGGCGAATCGATCCTCCGGCTTTCTACGCGTGGTTTTGTTCCCGCCGAGAAGAAGATTCGCAAAGCATTGGCGATACCGGATGAAAAAACCCCATCGCTATTCTTCGAGCAGTACGACTCGGATCCTGTGATTGATCTTACGGATCCAGAAATCCTGGCTCAGCTACGTAGTGGCCTCGGTCTTGATTGAGCCTGATCATGAAGCGGCATTTTTGACCAGATCTTCCGGGTGATGTTTTCTGTTCCGGATACGGAGAGGTTCGATGGCTAGTTCGCCACAGCAGAGGGTTCTATACCTGATTCTCGATGGGTCTGAGAAGGAGATTTCCTTCGATGGCCGTTCGGTGATTTCTTTCGGTAGAGCCGATGAATGTGACGTGATTCTCGATATTCCCCGGGTTAGTCGGGTTCATGCCGAGATTCGTTTCGAGGAAGGTCAGCTACGGCTGGTCGATAAGCGTTCCTCCAATGGAACTTTACTCAACGGTGAACGTGTTGATTTCGCTCGACTTCGAATCGGCGACCGGATCGAGATCGGTAGTGCCGTGATTGAACTCCGGGAGACTGGCAAAGCGGTACCTCCGTCGACCTCAGCAAGAAAATTACGTAAGCCCGTGGGGAAGAGTGCTGGCCACGAATCTGCGGCAGATTCTCCGGCCGGATCCTCCGCTGGAGAGTCACGTCCGCAGCGTCTTCAATCGGGCCCCACTCCGCTTTCTCGAGTGGTCGATGGTACTTTGATGATCCTGTTGCTTCTGCTGATGGTTCTCGTCGGTAAGGAATATTCAGAGGGCCCGGGAACGGTTCGTTTGCGTACCAGTTTGAATACTCCTGGGAATGAGACGACGAATATTGCTGGTGCCCCTCAGGTAGTGGCGACTCCTCTCGACGAGGGAGAAGTGGAGTTGAAGCTGCTGGAGCAGGAACTTACTTCGGCCGAGCTCGGTTGGGATGCGATTGGTGCTCTACGGTCGTTGGCGCGTCAATATCCGACCAGCAAGGCTGCTACCACCTGTAGTGATCTGGCAACGGCTCTCGAAGGAATGCAGATTGCCAGTGATCGAGAGAGGCGCGATTCTCTCGAAGAAGTTTTAGCGCCACTGATTTTGCGTGGTCTTTACGGAGAAGCATCTTCGGCAGCGATTTTTCTATCACGAGTTGAGGATCTCGATGTTCAGAAGGACTACTGGCAGTTACGCGCCGATGAGATCGGGCGTCTAGCTCGTGACAAGATGGGCGAGATTCAAGAAGAGGTTTCTGCTTTGCTCGGCGTTCGCCAGCCAGGAGAAGCATTGCGAGTTGTTGCCGCTGCGCGGGCTCGATTTGCCGGGATTCCTGAATATGAAACGGTACTGGGAGATCTGGTTGCGGGAGTGGCAGATGTTCGTTTGAAACAGCCGCCGCCACGGGTCTCGCCACCGATGGAATGGGCTCAGCTGCTCTCTTCGGCACGTCTCTATCTGGAAGAGTGTCGTTATGGCGATCTCGCTCCGGTTTTGCACCGGGCGATCTCGCTGGATCTTCCGACCGAAGATCATATCGCAGCGCTAGAGATGCTGGTCAGGGCTGGAGCTCTCGAGACGATGTTTGCCGAGTTCCTCGAAGGTGCTTCCGGCGGAGAGCTCTCGGTCAACCTGTCCAGCGGGGTCAGTCGTATTGTTCGTGCGACCCGTGATGGGCTCGAACTGGAGCGTGAGATCGCGGGTGGAAAGATGGTCGACCGTCGTTCCTGGGCTCGCATCAACTCGACTGAGAAGGCTTCCTTGTTTCGATCGGTGCCTCATTCTCTCGATGGAGTGATGGGCCTCGTGTTCTTGGCTGAGATTGCTGGAGATGATGAGGGCTTTCATCGAGCCCTGGTCAATCTTCATCGAAGAACCAAGGGGAAGGAGCTGGCCGAGGCGATCATCGAACGATCACGCTCGGGCTCATCATCCTCTGGTAGTTATGAGGAGTTCGAGGGACGTCTGGTGACTTCTCTCGAGAAGGAACAAATGATCGAGCAGCGTCGATTGCGAAAAGAACGCGAGCGCGAGGCGATTGTTCAGGCGAAAAGACTCCGAAAATCGAACAAGATCGAGGCTGTCATCGAGTACGTGCTTCTTCTCAGAGAGCAGGGCTCATTCAGCCTGGCGGATCAGATGCTCCATGAAGTGGTGGCGCAATCTGACGATGCTGAACAATCTTCAGAGGCGCGGCGGCTCATCTCTGATCCATATCTGGCTGTGGTTCCCCTGCGAGAAAGCGGTCCACCTTCGAATCGGATTGATTTCTTCATCCTGGGTGATGGATATCAGGTCGAGGATCAGCAACAAGAGGCATTTTTGAATCACGCCAAGGCTTGCGAAAAGATCCTCATGTCGGTCGATCCTTATCGCGAATATGAACAGTACTTCAACGTGAATGCCGTCCATCTCCAATCGAAGGACATGGGCGTTTCCCGCGAACCTGGCGAGATTGTCAAGGATACCGCTCTGGGTTGCATGGTTCGGTATGACGTTTTGACCTCCAATGGTGGCAACGTGTT
>JBBWWC010000133.1:0-10881 GCA_050256555.1 Planctomycetota bacterium
TTTCGGTCCAGGAAGCCTACGTTTCTGTAGGTGATCTTGGTTCGGCTGCCTCCTTCCTTGGTGGTTGGTCGATGAATCTTGGTCGCATGAATCACCCGACCCAGGGAAGTGGTCGTGTGGTCAATGCTGACAACTGGTCCCTCGCTGCTGCGCCGAACAACGCTGACGGTTACCACCTCGCCTCCGACATGGGTGGCATTGGTGTTGATGTGCGTTACTGGGGTGGTGGAGATGTGGATGCCGGTAATGCCGACAGCACACTTGGTGCTTCCTTTGACTTGGGTGGCATGGGCGGATTCGCCGACATTGCGATCCATTACTGGGGTGAGAGCACTGCAGTGGATGCCAGTAACCTGGCCATCAATCTTGACAACATCGGTGGAGACCAGTTGATGGGTATCGATCTCGATATCGAGTACGCCACCCGTGACAACGATGACGGTGGCGATGATGGTACTCTGACTCACATCGGTCTTTCTTACGGCCTGGGTGACATGGGTATGACCCTGCACGTTAGCAGCACCGTGGCTGACGCCGACTGGAATGGAATCGACGATGCACCCCATGGTGCCAATGGTATCGCTGATATCCTTGGTGCTGGTTCGGGTGCCGACATCGACAACATGACTGTCGGAGTCGACTTCTCGCCGATGGAAGGCGTGGATGCGACCCTCAGTTACATCACTCTGTCTGGCGACGCCAGCGGAGATGACATTGGTACTGAAATCGATCTGCTTCTCAAGTGGGCCTGCACTGACGCCACTTGCATGGAGATCGGATACGCCACCTTTACTGCGGAAGACGGTAATGCTCTCGGTCTTGCCGATGAGGATTACTTCTACCTCGGTACTGGCTGGAGTTTCTAAGAAATCCGCGCTTCGGGGTGATCCCCGTGTCCCGGATTTTGACGTTTGCTGGAGCGGGGACGTGCACCTTAGGTGCGCGTCCTCGTTCTCTTTTTATCAACAGCCTCGATTCTTTCTCTTGCCAGAACTTCTTTTCTCGTCAGGATGGGCTTCGACGAGCGACAAGCTCGACGTGAAACTCAGCGGTCAGGGTGCTCCATTCACGAGTTCCGGAGTTGAGTTCAAGGGTAGTCTCGAGTCTGAGGTAAGGGAGTGGTCATGTTTCGATTCCTCATCGTTCTGGTCGTCTTCATTGCGATGACTTCTGTCCCGGTTTTGGCCCTGGCGGATGGCCACGTCGAAATCGATGCCGATCTCCGGTTGCGCTGGGAATACTCCAGCCCCTGGAATCCGGGCGACTCAGGAGACACCGTCACTTTGATGCGGACACATGTCGGCATGAACACCGACTTCTCTGACAACATTCATTTCATGCTGGATGTTCACGATGCTCGTTCTCTCTCGGGTCAGGACAGTTCGGATGACCCGACGATTGGCGACGGTGGTCCGGAAATCCATCAAGTGCATGTTCAGCTGGATGATCTGAGTCGTTTCCACAGTTCTCTTAGTTTTCTTTCTGGTTGGAGTCTTGGGCTTGGACGTTCCGAGGTTCCCAACTACGACAAGGGTCGTATTGTTCAGAGTGCCGATTGGAGCAATACCGGTCCGACGACATCCGATGGATATCATCTGGCCAACCAGTTTCTGGATGGGGCGCTCGATCTGAACATCCACTACATGACGTTGGCCAAGGATATAAATGGGGGCGCCGGTTCGGGTGATTACTTTTATGGTGCCCACATCGGTGTCGATTCGTTGCCATTCATCGAGGCCAGTTTCTATTACTGGAAATCACGCGCCGATCTGCTCAACACCGAGGCCGCGGCTGCTGGCGGAAATCCTGATCCCGGACGTTCTTCAGAAGATACCTACGGATACTTCTTCTCGTTGCGCGAGGGGATCATCCCGCGAGTTGGCCTGACCTTCGAATACGCACTCCAGGATGGGTTCCGTTACGACGTCGATTCGATCAAGAAGCTGGATTCGCTCTACTTTGCGATTGAGGGCACTTATGACATGCCTCAAGTGGCAGGATTCTGGGATCTGGATCTGTACGGTGGTCATATCATGGCAACGGGAACCTCGACCGGAGCGAGCCGGGTGGAGGCGTTCCGCTCTGCTTTTGGAACTCCCCACGGTATGCACGGGATCGCGGACGTTGTCGGCAATAGCAATGTGCGCGACACCTATTTTGGTTTCGGCACCATGCTAGCGGGAGCCGATGTGGCAGTGACCTATCACAATCTCCGTGCTGATCAGGGTGAAGATTGGGGCAACGAGTTTGACATCGTTGTTCAACATCCGCTCGGAGAGTTGCTCGATCTGGAAGTTGGCGTCGCAAAATTCACGACCAATACGAGCCTCAGAGAGAATACTGACTTTCTCTATGCTCAGACGCACTGGCAGTTTTAACGTCACTGCTACTGTGATCAAAAAAGGAGAGGAAACGCCAACGCGTTTCCTCTCCTTTTTTTCATCGGTTGCGTTTGCCGTCGGATCCTTTGATCAGAAGATGGTGAACTCGTCGATGGGCCACAAACGCATCAATACCTTACCGCGAATCAATCGTGCCGGAATGATTCCGAACTGACGACTGTCTCGACTCTGAGGTCGGTTATCTCCGAGCATGAAGAAGTGACCGGGTTTGACCACCGTGACTTCACCGGGTCGGTCGGGGAACAAGGTGCGGTGGATGTAGTCTTCGCTTTGCGGGACTCCGTTGAGCAGCACCTGGTCTCCGATCAGTTCCACTCGATCGCCTTCGATGGCGATGATTCTCTTGATGAGATTCTTGGCAGGATCTTCCGGAGATTCGAAGATCACCAGATCGCCACGTTCCAGTTCGCGCAAGGCTGGTTGGATCTTGTCGACTACCACTCTCTCGCCGTCATGGAGTGTCGGTTCCATCGAATGGCCACTGATGGCGTAGACCTGAGTGACGAAGGTGTGAAGTCCCATCGCCAGCGGGAAGGCGATCGAGATGACCAGCAACGCTTCCAGTGCCAGTCGCTTGGGAGCGGAGAAGGGTTTTTTCTTCGGTGGAGCTGGCTTCTCAAGCCTGGAGAGTGAATCGAGGGGGGACTGGAAGCCGGTCACTGGCTCGACTCCTGGTCGCTGGAAGCCTTTATGTTTTCGAAGGGGTCGAGTTCGAGTTTACCTGTGGCGATCTTTTCCTGGGTCTCTAGCCACTGTTGCCATGGACCGGGATCGGTGCCGAGATCCTTGCCGGTCAATTTGACCAGCTGCTGGTGAATGGTCTTGAGTAGCTCCGGATTGTCGCCTGACATGGCCCGAATCAGAATTCGGATCGCCTCGACATGTTGTAGGCCTGGCTGGAGTCGTAACAGTGCACGGGCCAGGGCGGCTTGCCGCTTCCGCGTCAAGATGCCCAGGAAGTGCTCCCACAGCAGCCCTCCCAGAGTCAATGCCATGGCGCCTCTCAGGAGAGCCTCTGGGCTTCCGGCGAGCTCTACGGCGGCCTGATAGAGCCCCCAGCCTGGATCGAGAACCACGGCTAACAGGAGCCCCTGGCTGAGCAGCCACAGGTTCCGCAAGGCAGTGGTGAGGGCGATCAGGGTCTTCATTGGCTCCTAGTGCCGGAAATGTCTTTCCCCGGTCAATACCATCGTAATCCCGGCGGCATCGGCGATTTCAATCACCGATTCGTCACGAATCGATCCGCCCGGCTGGATCACTGCGCTGACGCCCGCTTCGATGGCCGCCTCAACACCGTCCGGAAAGGGGAAGAACGCATCCGAGGCGAGTGAAGATCCTTTGGCCTGATCGCCGGCCTTGCGACAGGCGATGTGGACCGCATCGACTCGGCTCGGCTGGCCAGCGCCGACTCCCACGACCGCTCGATCACGAGCTAACAGGATGCCGTTGGAGCGGACATGAGGCAGGACTCGCCAGCCAAACAGTAAGTCTTGCCATTCCTGATCGGTGGGTGGGCGCTGGGTGGCGATCTTGAACTGATCACGACCGAGTTGCGGGCGATCCTTGGTCTGAAGCAGCATCGCACCAGGTACCGATCGAGTTTCGACCGGGATGGTCTCGCTTTGACCCGTTTCTCCACCTTCGAGCATCCGGCAGGAGCGTCCCCATTTGACGCCGTCACGGATCGCTTCGCGGGCACCGGGGAGAAACTTGGGTGTATGAATCACCTCGAAGAACAAATCGGTAGTTGCGAGCCGCTGTGCCAGTTCGACATCGAGCGGTTCCGAGAGGGCGAGGATACCGCCAAAAGCGCTGATGGGGTCACCGGCCAGTGCCGATTCAAAGGCATCGGCGAGGTTTTGTTTTTCTGCAGCTCCACAGGGTAGGCAGTGCTTGACCACCACAGCAGCGGGGCCTTCGAGGCCACGACAGCACTCGATGGCTGCTGAGGCATCGAGCAGATTGTTGTAGGACAGCTCCTTGGCACCTTCACAGCTGGCCTCGGCGATGGAGAAGGCATCCCCATCGTTACGCTGGTACCAGGCGGCTTGTTGGTGCGGGTTTTCGCCGTATCGAAGTGAACCGACTCGGTTCCACTGCTCGGTAACGGTCTCGGGAAAAGCACCCTCTGCTTGTTGCCCGAACCAGTTTGAAATCGAACCATCGTAGGCTGCGGTGCGTCGAAATGCCTCCAGCGCAAGATCTTTACGAGTGGCTGCCGAGAGGCTGCCAGCGGTTTCTTTTAGCTCGGCAACGATGGAGTCGTAGCGCTCTGGTTCGACCACCACCGCTACATCGTGATGGTTTTTTGCCGCCGCCCGTACCATTGCTGGCCCACCGATGTCGATCTGTTCGACGGTGTCCTCAAAGGAGGCGCCGGCAGCGACAGTTCTTTCAAAGGGGTAGAGATTGACGATCAACAAATCGATGGGAGGAATGCCGTGTTCGTGACACGATTCGAGATCACCGGCTTCATGACGTCGAGCCAGTAGTCCGCCATGGATCCGTGGGTGGAGGGTTTTGACGCGTCCGGACATCATCTCCGGGAAACCGGTTACATCTTCGACCGCAACCACCTTGACCGATCCTTCACGAAGCGTCGCAGCGGTTCCCCCGGTGGAGAGGATTTCGATGCCCATTTCAGCCAGTGAAGTGCACAGTTCGACGACCCCGCTCTTGTCGCTGACAGCGACCAGGGCACGTTTTACTGGGCGAAGATCGAGATCTTCAGGAGATGGATCCGTCATCGAAGATGGGCCTTTCCGCAATTTAAGCAGTCATGTCCGCGATGTTAGCAGTCATGGTGGAGAAATCAGATCTCCACAAAACGAAATTTGGACAGATTTCGGGAAACATCCCGCTTTCTGTTTCCCCGGACTCCTTTTCGGATGGTCGGGGGTTGATACTCAGATCGTAGCCCGGTTCCCTGTGGTGGTCCAGC
Source organism: Planctomycetota bacterium (assembly GCA_050256555.1). Lineage (GTDB taxonomy): Bacteria > Planctomycetota > UBA8108 > UBA1146 > UBA1146 > UBA1146. The sequence goes on from JBBWWC010000133.1 coordinate 5,344, forward strand.
AAGGCGAGAGGGGAAGTTGTGAAGAGGATGGATTGGAACGCCGAGCTTGCTCGGATCGTTCTGGATTTTACCTATGACGAGATGCTCATCGCTGAGGTCCGGTCGATCACCGGGCGTCAGTGGCATCGGGATCACAAGTTCTGGAGTCTTCCCATCGAGAGTGCCGGGGAAGCGGCGCGGATTTTGATGCCACTGGGCTTTGAGGCATCCGAACAGCTGGAGAAGCTGCTTACCGGAGAGGTCGAAGGGCTTGCCGGGTTGGCTGGGTCCGAATCGTCTGAATCGTCTTCGGTCGATGTCTCACAGGAGCAAGGTTGGACCGTCTCGCAGCTCAATGAAACGGTTCGGGAAGCACTCCAGAATTCTCTTCCGCGAAGTCTCTGGTTGGTCGGCGAGGTGCTCGAGTTCGATCGCAATCAACATCGTGACAACATCTTCTTTCGTCTTGCCGAGAAACAAGAGGACGACGACAAGCCGCAGGCCTCGGTGACGGCGATCCTGTGGAATCGTGATCGACAGAAGATTCTCAAGCGTTTTGAAGAAACAGGCTCAGGACTTGAAGATGGATTGCAGATTCGGGTCAAAGTACGGGTCGATCTGTACGTGGCCAATGGCTCTTACCAGGTCGTGGTCGAAGATGTCGATCCAGCATACACACTGGGTGAGATCGCGCGGCGGCGTGAGAGAATCCTGACCGAGGTTCGTAACAAGGGCTTGGCCGAGAAGAACCTGGCTTTGCCGTGGCCGCAGGTGCCTCTTCGGGTCGGTGTGATCACCAGCCCCGGCAGCGATGCCTGGAAGGATTTGATCCATGAGTTGCAGTCCTCAGGTTTTTCTTTCGATGTGACCCTCCATGGTGTTCATGTCCAGGGGGAACGGACCGAGAAGGAAGTACTGGCGGCTCTGGCTTATTTCGAAAAGCACGCAGCGCAACATGATGTGGTGTTGTTGGTTCGAGGGGGTGGTTCGCGAACCGACCTTCTGTCCTTCGATACCTTGCCATTGGCGCTGGCGGTGGCGCAGCATCCTTTGAAGATCGTCATCGGGATCGGACATCAGGCCGATCGATCAGTCCTGGATGAGATTGCGCATTCGGAAAAGACTCCGACCGCCGTAGGGCAGGCCTTGATCGAGCGCGTTGCTGAATCGTGGCAGTCGGTTCGAGATCATGTGGGACGAATCATGCTAGAGGCCGGCCGCTCGTTGTTGCGCTGGAGTTCCGAGTTGGCGTGGCTTCGCAGGGAAGTGAGCCAGTCGGGTGAACGTATCATGGGGGCACAAAAACGATCGCTACAGGTGCGCGGATCGGCGCTGAGATCCGCAGCGATGGGTCATGTTGGCGAGTCTCGAGGTCGTCTGGCTGGGCAGCAGGATCGGCTCCTCTCCGCCGGGCAGCGATCCCTTCGTACGCAGAAGGTCCAACTCGGTCGGTTACGGAAAGCGTTGATGGATGCTGGCGGGCAAGGGGTTGCCAGGGAACGAGAACGCTGTAATGCCCGGGCAGGCCAGCTTCGCGCCGCAGATCCTGCGCGGATCCTGGCTCGTGGATTTGCCTGGGTCCGGGGCGAAAAAGGCCAGACGATCCGTAGCGTGGCAGATGTGAAGAATGACGAGATTCTGGCGGTTCGACTCAGCGATGGAGTCATCGATGCTCGGGTCGAAAGGAAGAAGAATTCGACTCGAGAGTAAGTTGCCGTTGAGCTGTCACCGCAGCCTTTTGCTGGCTAGACTGGCTCTGGTACGAAAAGAAGTCTGGTACGAAAAGAAGTTTTGTTGGTCAGGATTTGTTGGTCAGCTGGAGTGCGAGAGGAGTGAGTTCTCGATGAACGCCAAAAAAGTACCGGGATACCGAGATGCCACTCGCGAGATCGACGAGATTTTGCGCCGTATCGACGACGCCGATCAAATCGACGTCGATGCTCTGGCTGACGATGTCGAACGTGCCGCACAATTGCTCGAGATCTGTGGCGACAAGTTGAAGGCTGCAGAAGTTCGCGTACGCGAAGTGTCGGAGCGCCTTGTTGAGGATGACGACGATTCCAACGAGATCGACGTGGAAGATATCGACGAGCAATAGAAAGAAGTTCATCATGTCACTGGTTGTTGTAGGGAGCGTTGCTTTCGATAGCATCGAGACGCCAGATGGATCCATCGCGGATGCACTTGGCGGCTCGGCAGTACATTTTTCTCTCGCGGCAGCATTTTTTGGACAGGTTCAACTGGTCGGAGTTGTGGGAGAGGATTTTCCACAGGACCGCCATCGAATCCTGCAGGAGCGGGGCGTTTGCACCCGTGGCCTTGAAGTGATTCCCGGTGGAGAAACCTTCCGTTGGTCCGGCAAGTATTTTGATGACATGGATCGTCGCGAGACTCTCAGTGTTGATCTCAATGTGTTTGAAAACTTCCAGCCGTCCTTGCCTGAATCTTATCGTGATGCGAGCTTGCTGTTTCTTGGCAACGGGACGCCTTTGACGCAGGCCAGCGTGCTCGAGCAGATGGAGGGAGATCCCTTTACGGTCGTTGATACGATGGATCTGTGGATCGATATCGCCCGCGACGATCTCGAAAAACTGGTGGCTCGTGTGGATGCTCTGGTTCTCAATGACGAAGAGGCTTTCCTCCTCAGCGGCGAGAAGAACCTGGTGCTGGCTGGCAGGAAAATTCGCGAGATGGGCCCACGTTACGTCATCGTGAAAAAGGGTCAGCACGGATCCGTGATCTTCCATCAGGATGGAGAAGCCGCTCTACCGGCTCTTCCGCTGGCAGAAGTGACCGATCCGACCGGTGCTGGCGATTCCTTTGCCGGTGGAATGATGGGAAGCCTGTTGCGCAGCGGCAAGACTGATCTCGATGCCCTGAAGGTTGCGGTGGCCTGGGGAACGGTGACCGCCTCCTTCTGTTGCGCTGGATTTGGTGTGGATGGACTTCTCGCGGTCGAGAGACCGGCCTTGCAGAATCGCTTCGATCTCTATCGCAAGATGCTTGATCTGGGACCGGTGGAGGTTTTGCTGCCAACATCCTGATCGAGATGGTTGAGGAGGCTGCGCATCGATATGGAGTCCTACGAAGATCTGGAGTCCTACGAAGATCTGGCTCTTCATCATCAACCTGTTTCGGACATGTTTCAGGAACCCGATTCACAGCAGCAGTGGTTGCAGTACGCGCTTTCGGCGCAACAGGTCACGGATTTCGAGCAGCAGGGATTCGTCGGTGGCATTCCGATTCTGAACGCCGAGCAGGTCGAGATTTTACGCCAGCAACTCGAACGATTGATGGATCCGACGCATCCGAGAAACGACCTTTTTTACGAATATAATTCGAATGAATCGAAGGACCCCGGAACGGTCCTCTTCCATGCTCTTGGCGGTTGGCGTATCGAGCCGGGGTTTCATGATCTTCTCTTCAGTCCCGCTCTCCGTATCGCTTCCTATCAGTTGCTCGGTGCGGCGGTGCGATTTTTTCATGATCAACTTTTTTGTAAACCACCACAGCACGGCGGGGTGGTGTCCTGGCATCAAGATTTTTCATACTGGAGCTGGACCCAGCCGATGGCTCACCTGACCTGCTGGATCGCTCTCGATGATGTGACGATCGAGAATGGTTGCCTTCATTACATCCCAGGTAGCCACGAGTGGGGACTGCTACCGGTCACGGGACTCTCTGGCGAGATGGATTCTGTACGTTCGTTGCTCGACTCGTCTCAACGGGAAGCTTTTGATCGTCAGGTTCCCATCGAGTTGCGGGCGGGGCAGGCGGTTTTTCATCATCCCTTGACGATGCATGGCTCTTATCAGAACCGTTCTGCGTTTCCTCGACGGGGAGCGGTCGTCAATCTGGCGGCCGACGGGGTCTGGTCCAATCCCGAGGCGTTGCAGGGGCCCGGTTCCGAGAACTTCCCGATTCTTGCTCAGGGAGAGCCTCTGGGTGGGACCTTCTATCCGTTACTTTTTGATCCGAAACGCGAACTTTGCGGTGATACCGACGGTGTCGATCGAATTTCTTTGTGAGGCGATGAGCCTCATAGTTGCTATCGGTGGCTGCAGTGCATGGCCGAAGTGGTGCGAATCGGAACTGGTGGCGTGGCTTCCCTTGCAGCTCAGGGTGGAACTGACGAGAATATGATTCTGAGTTATCCCGGTTCAAGGACCGGATTTTTTCCTTGTTGAGATGAGATCGAAGATGCGAGTCGCTGAGATCAGGAGTCGGTTTCTGGATTTCTATCGTGACCATGGTCACGAGATCGTGTCCTCCAGTCCGGTCGTTCCTCATGATGATCCGACTCTGCTTTTTGCCAATGCCGGCATGAATCAGTTCAAGAGTGTTTTTACAGGCCTTGAGCCTCGTGAGAATCGCCGCGCCTGTTCTTCTCAGAAGTGCATCCGTGCCGGCGGGAAACATAACGACCTGGACAATGTGGGATACACGGCTCGCCACCTGACCTTCTTCGAAATGCTGGGCAATTTTTCTTTCGGCGATTACTTCAAAAAGGATGCCTGTCGCTGGGCATGGCAGCTGGTGACGGATGGTTACGGAGTCGATCCCGATCGACTCTGGATCTCGGTCTTCGAGGAAGACGACGAGGCTCGAGAGATCTGGATCGATGAGGTCGGGGTGTCGCCGGATCGGATCGTTGGGCTGGGAGAAAAGGACAACTTCTGGTCGATGGGGGATGTGGGGCCCTGTGGTCCATGTTCGGAACTCCATGTTGATCGTGGTCTGGCAGATAGTTGTGGCAGCGATTGTGCTCTGGGAGTGTGTGATTGCGACCGCTGGATGGAGATCTGGAACCTGGTCTTCATGCAGTACGAACAGCAGGCCGGAGGATCGAGAATCGATTTGCCACGTCCCAGTATCGATACCGGTATGGGGCTGGAGCGAATCACGATGATTCTTCAGGATAAGAAAACCGTTTTTGAGACCGATCTGCTGGCGGGAATCATCGAGAAAGTGGGTGAGATCACAGGAGTCGCCCCCTCGAAGGGCCCCGAAGGAACACCGCACCGGGTGATCTCTGATCATCTTCGGAGTCTTTCTTTTGCCATCGCTGACGGAGCGTTCCCTTCCAATGAAGAGCGCGGCTACGTGTTGAGAAGAATTCTGCGTCGCGCCAGTCGCTATGGTTACAAGCTCGGTATGGAGCAGCCGTTTATTCATCAACTGGTTGCGCATCTGGTCGAAGAGATGGGAGATGCCTATCCGGAAATCTCGCAGCGCCAGCCGCTCATCGAGAAGTTGATCCACGCCGAGGAAGAGCAGTTCTTGCGAACGCTCAAGACCGGCATGACGCGCTTTGACGATGAGGTCAAGGAACTCAGTTCCGGCGCAAGTTTTCCGGCTCCGGCAGCATTTTTCCTCCATGATTCCTGTGGTTTTCCCATCGACCTTACCGAGCAGATGGCCCGCGAAGTGGACCGAGATGTCGACCGGATGGGTTTTGATCAATTGATGGAAAAGCAGCGGACACGAAGTCGCCAGGGCAGCAAGGTCGGAGTGGCCAGTGAAGCGGCGTCGGATATGACGCATGCACAGGGCTTTGGC
>JBBWWC010000134.1:0-4930 GCA_050256555.1 Planctomycetota bacterium
TTTATTTCCAGGCGTCAGAAACGTGGCGGTGGTCGCGCTGAGGTTCTTGAGATTCCAGAAGAGCTGGCGGTCCATTTGGCTCGCGTCATGGTTGTCGAGGAAGACCTGGTCTCTGCTGCGGATGTGATCAGCCAAAAAAGACTGTCTTTTGAGATCGATTTCGAAAACACCACCATCGAGCAACGCATCGAAGGGCTCGAGAGCGAAATTCTTCAGGAGCTTTGTCAGCAGGCGCTGGCGCGGCGAGGAATTCTCGACCTGGCCGGCGATGATGTGGCAGAGCTAATGGAGGAAGCGAAAGTCTCTGAAGAGAATTTCGCTGGCTGGCGCTCTGATCTTGAAGAGGCCGGGATCGGCACGATCGGCAGTGTCAGTCTGCAAGACTTCGGAATCATGGTCCCGGATCCTTCGCTGGTTATTTTTCAGGAATGGATTCAGCGGCGAACAAAGTCTCGCTTCTCGCAAACAGAGTCGCCTGACAAGTTGCTGGAAGCCGGGGTGGATCTTTTTATCGATCTCGAAGCTTTGGCTCTCCATGTCGAGCAACATCCGGTGCGCCTGACCCGATCAGGGAATTTCCCGAAAAGGTTGGCCGAACAGCTTCGCCAATCGATGGCCCTTGAGCGCCTGTCGGACTACCTGGATGGAGATACAGTAACGCGGGTTCTTCGGGTCGCTCTTCGGCTAGGGGTCATCGAAAACTTTGCTGGAGAACTAAGAGTCAACGAAGATCGGCTGCGGTCGTGGCGAGATCTCGATTACGACCGAAAGGTCGAAGTGCTCTTGAGGAAGTTTCTTGATGAGAGCGCAGGCAATCGCTGGTCCTTCCACCAGGAAGCGCTGAGGGGGATCCTGCTCGAAACATTACGATCGTATGGCGATCAGGACGTCATTTCTCTCGAAGTTCTTCTCGACCATTCTGTGAGCACTTACCTGCTCGAGCTGGAAGAGAGAGAAGTGGCGAGCCTGCTGCGGCAGCGGCGCGAAGAAGATTTTTCCCGCGAGCGACTACAGAGCCCGTTTGTAAGATTAGGAACAGATCTCGCCTACTGGATCATCAATCGACTTCTTTGTCTTGGAATGTGTGAGATCGGTATCGTCGATGGGTCGCTCTCCACTTTCAGCCTGACGGCTCTGGGCCGTGAGCTTCTGGGGCATGAGACCGAGCCTGGCGAGTGCCGCATCCTGGTCAATCCAGATTTTGAAATCATGTTGATTACCGAGGGTGTTGCGGGAATGCGTCTCGAGTTGCAGCTGGCGCGTTTTGCCGAGCGAATTTCTGCAGAGCGGGTTCGGCGTTACCGAGCAACCCCGGAGTCGATGCGGTCGGGAATCCGTTCAGGTTTGAATATCGATGAAATTCGAAAAATTCTTGAAGATGCTAGTGACCATCCACTACCGGAAACAGTTGCGGTGGCGATCCGTGACTGGGGTCGGGACATGGATTGGGTTCAGGTGCGTCCTTCCGTGGTGTTTTCGGGATTACGACCCGATCGATGCAAGTCATTGTGTGACTTGCTGGGAGCCGAAAAGGTCAAACATCACGAGCTTGGTCGCGGCGAAGTTCTGGTCCCGGGTATCTCAATGGAGGGCCCCGATGGCGCTGAGCCGGCCTTTATTGAAAAGTTACGAAGCGAGGGCTGGCTGGTTCGCGTGGAGAAAGACGATGCTTTGAAGTTAAGGTCTCCCGGTAAGGATTCCAATTGACCGAAGCGATGTCTGCGCCAGATCCGAGTACTCTGGGTGTCGCCGTAGAGCTGGTCCACCTCCCCATTCAAATTTCTACCGACCATCTGCGTGAAATCTATGTTGAAGTTTCTGGTCCATGCGGGTACGAGAATTTTATTCGAGAAGGTACGGGGGCTCGCCTGGAGACGGTTGCGAGTGCCGAAAGTGGCGCTTCACGAGTGACCATTCATCGTGACCGGCTGGTTTTTCAGGAAGAGGGCGCCGCAACCGGGTCTGACGTTCTGGGAAAAAGGATCGAGCAGGTTGTTGGTTCTTTACGCAAGCGAGCCAACCTTCCAGTTCTGGTGGCCCGGACCAGGACCCATCGAACTCTGGTTCAGGTTCCCGGTGGCGGAGAAGCGGCACAGTGGCTTTCCGAAAATGCTTTTTCTCTCGACGGAAGTAATTTTGATGCGCTGGGCCGCCCGGCAAGATTGTCGGGTCTACGACTTCAGTTACCCCCACAGGCCCAAGGTGAGGCACTTCATTTGATCCGCATCGAAGCGTGGCTGAAGAATCCCCGTGTTCTTTACGTCGAAGACGCAGCCACCTGGCGTCATCCGCTACCGGCAGATCAGATGCAGCAGCTAGCTCAGGATCTTCGTGGCGCAGAGGAGATCACGGCAGTGAGAATCCCTCAGTGGTTGGCGACGCTCAGTTCGTGAGCTGTATCGGCGTTGTGTAGCTCTCTCGATAAACCGTTACCAATTCCGCCCTTGTTGTTTTTTCCACGGCGGAAGATCTCCTTCTGGCAGCTCTTCTTCTTCTTCGGGGATTCGCTCGGGGATTTCAAGAATGATACGAACGCGTTCTTCGAGCTCGATCTCAAGATCGCTACCGACCTCTACATGATGAGAGACTTCGGCCAGCTCTTCGGAGATTTGGAGCGCCCCATCATGAAGGATCAAGGCGTATTCATCTTTACCGAGACGTCGATCAAGGCCGCGCTGGTCTCCCACCGCATCGACTCGTACTCCAAGCGATGAGACGCGATCAAAGCAGCGCATGCGAAGCTCCGAGTTGGCGCAGGCCACAAGTACCTTGGGTCCGGTCATTGGTTAATCCTCACGGTTTGAAAGAGCGTTTTGCTTGGTTTTTTCTTTGAGATAGACGTCTCGTTTTGGATACGGGATTTCAATCCCCTGGTCAGCAAAACTCTTGTAGATGTTTTTTAGCAGAAGATGGGTAACCCGGCCGCGCAGCACCGGCTCTGCGACCCAGGCCAGTAGTTCAAATTGTAGGCCAGAATCACCCAGCGCCCGGAGCCGCACCCGGGGTTCGGGGGATGAGTCAATTTCTTTTTGAGCAACGGCAAGACTTAGCAGCAATTCCTCGACTTGATCCACATCGGAGCCGTAAGCGGCCGATACCTTGACTCGAATGCGTTCCTTTTCATGGGGCCCACCGCTCTCATTGGTGATTTTCGCATTTCCCATCACAGCATTGGGAATGGTGATTTCGACGTCATCGCGGGTCAGCATTCTGGTACTGCGTAATCCTATGTTTGTGACCATGCCCCGTTCACCAGAATCGAGAATGACAAAATCACCAAGCTTGTAGGGGGCGTCGGCGAGAATGAAAGCGCCGGCAAAAAGGTTGGCGAGGCTATCCTTGGCGGCAAAGCTCAGCGCAACCCCGATGATCCCTGCGGAGGCAAGCCATGCCGTCGGGTCGATGTTCCAGGCGAGAAAAAGAAAGTACAAGGCTGCTGCGAAGATGAGCAGATTGGATGCGTTGTAAAACAGCGGCACAGTGCGCGGTTGTATCAGCTGAAACGTATCACGTTTTTTACTGAGAGCGCCGAGGATCAATCTCGATGCGCGGATCGAGAACCCGACCAAGATGATAATGGCGATGGTTTTCAAGATGCCACTGGTGAACAGAAGGGCGCCGTCGGAAAGCCCGAGGCGTAGAGTGGCCAGGTTCAGTCCACCCAGTAACACAACCATGAAGACCGGTCGGTGCATCAACTCGATGAGTTCGTCGTCGATGTCGGTTTTGGTTTTTTTTGCCCATCGTCCAACAAGGCTGGTGAGGGCCCAGTCTGCCATCTTTGCGCTGACTACAGAGAGCACGACAAGAACGGCGGCTTGTGCGATCGATGGCAGCGCCGTAAAAGTTTTATCGATCCACTGTGTGGTTTCCGTGAGCTGCATGTAAAACTGTTCGGTGGAGGTTGATGGCGCCTGTGCGCTGTCCAGAATTTCTCCATCAGAATCATTCGCAAGGCTTTGTGAAAGTCTGTTCATTCCCAGATCCTTATACTAACAGAGCGTTGATGTGGTCTGGCCCTGTGTTCAAAAATGAAGAGTCCTTGCCACTGTCCGAGATCAAGTCTACCGTCGGTTACGGGAAGATTTTCGCTGGTTTTTGTGACGGCTGCCCGAAGATGAGACGGCATGTCATCCGGTCCTTCATCAGTATGAGTGTAGGCTGGATCGTTTTCTGGTGCGAGTTTCTCCAACCACGATTCGAGATCTCGTCTGGCCGAGGGGTCAGCATTCTCTCCAATCAGCAAACTTGCGCTGGTATGACGAATAAAGACGGAGCAGAGCCCTGTTTCTATATCGGCACGCCTGACCGCCTCTTTGATCGGGAGAGTGATCTCGTGAAGGCCACGTCCTGGAGTTTCGAAAGTGATGGTTTCTCCGTACACGGTCGGGATCCCCTTCCCCAGCTTGCCCCTGCTTGATGGGGAAGCTTATCTCTCCGAGAATCTTCTCGCACAGCGGAACGAAATGGAATCGAGAACAATCAGGATGAAGTTATTTCTCCAGCGGTGGGTGTGGGTTGCGGTTCTGGCCCTGTCGGCCGGGATCTTGTGTGGTTGTTTTCCCGACAACAGCTATACGTCAACTGCCCCTGCAACCCAGGGAGTGCCAGAGATGGACCCCTTGCCGCGTCTGCTCGACAATCTTCCGGGAGAAAACCACTTCTGGAACATCATCCAGCTGACCGATGGTGGATCGAATCGCCACCCCCACTGGAGCCCAACGGGACAAGAACTGGCTTTTTTATCGGTTCGACCACCACATTCATCGAGAGAGCTCTACCTGATGGCGGTCGATGGTGGCGGATTGCGTCAGGTGAAAAACGCCGAGGGGTTGGAAGAAAAACAACAATGGGCACGCAGAGCGTTGTCATGGCAAGACCAGGCGGCACGATCGCCGACCGGGCCTCAGCAATGTTTTCATGGTTTCGA
>JBBWWC010000135.1:0-11173 GCA_050256555.1 Planctomycetota bacterium
AGCTCACCCGCACCACCAGCGGCACCAAACGCAAAGTTGTGACGCAGCGAAGCAGTCCAGCTGAGGTTGTCATTGATCCCAGCCCCTAGGTTGAGATAAGTCTCAGCCTGCGAACTGTTAGAGGTGGCATCTTCAGCTCCACCGTAATCCCAACGAAGGCGAAGATCTCCGCCCATAGAAATTCCGTCCGCCAGAGCGACAGCCGGTACCATCATGGCCAACACTAGGCCGAGCAAAATGCTCTTGTTCATGATCACCCTTTCTTCCCCTCCCACTCCGGCGGACTGCCGTGCGATCCTGAGGGGTTTCCCTTTATTCGAAACAACTTCCCTTGCGGCGAAAGCAGGGATCGGAGGACTCGTTCATGCCTCCCGAGGCCTTCGGCCCCTGCTCCATGGGCGTTAGGAGAGTCAGAATCGAGGAAAGTGGCAAGGGCTCTTACCCCGGAATTCACTGATTTCGGCCGAAAAGTTTTCCACAGGGAGATCTTACCGGAATATAAAACTGCCGATTTGGACCCCTTTTTGGCCCCCTGGAGGCCGTCGAAAGAAATCGTAAGCTACTCAATATTATATACTTACAACTGCAAGGTACGTCCGTCTTCTCGGCCCACTCTGTCCCGATCTCCCTGGCCAACGCTCCGATGTCATAATTCACCGAAACGAACCGAAAGTACCGAAATACTACCGCCGCTTCATCGACAAATGACGATTATTGGCTCGGAATTGGATCGCCGATGGCAGTGACATAAGTGATCGCGTGATCAGAAGAGAGCTGAAGAATCTTGTTCCACTCGTCATCAAAGAAGCCTGCGATACCACTAACTCCCAGCTCTAGATGAGTGCATGCAAGATTGAGTTGGTGCCCCAAGAAACCCGCATCCAGATGAAGATAGCGATACGCACGATCGCCCCAGACCTCAACCGCCGCCGGAAGATTCGCACTGTAAACCACAAGGCAAGCTGCGTCTCCGGCAAGCTCTTGACCAAGACAAGCTTCTTGAACTTTCAAGTGCACTTCTTCCGATCGAACTCTTCTGAGCTCATGTTCATCCGGAAGGTAACGCCACACTCCCGCCTGCAGCCCTTGTATACGCTGGGAAATCACGTGCACTTCCAGTGCGCTACGTGCACTGAGATAACGAACCGGGCCGGGCGAAGCAAAGCGATGGGCGAAATCCAGGACTCGTGCAATGTCCTGTCGTTCGACCTTGGCGCCGGTGAATTGACGCGTCGATCTTCGCCGAACAACGATGCTCGGAAACTCCTGCGAAAGGTCGGACAAGTTTTCTTCGAGAGAAATCACCAGATCATCTGGTTGATCACTGGCACAGATGGGTCGATCGGGCGGCCGAGAAACCGGCGAGTTTCTGACAATCGTACTGCTGCCATGCAAAGCCAGAATGGTATCGGCATCGAGATCAGGAGGAGCCTGCGACTTCTCCGATCGCCGGACCGCAGCGGTGAGACCGTCACTCGCATTGAGACCTTCGGCACGACAAAGAGGGACCACGACCAGCGCCCCTTCTTCCTTCTCATCGATAAAGAGTAGGTTCTGGAGGACCGAATCCTCGAAACCGGCCAGCGGTACCGCCTGCAGCCCTTCTTGCCACGCGGCATGGACCAGATTGCCCAGCACATGGCCTGTATCGAGCAAAATGCGTCGATAAGCCCGATCGTGGTAACGCCAGCGCGATCGTTGCCAGACAGCACTGAGGATGGCCACGACATGGATTCCGTCGAAAGCCGGGTGATCCCAGCAAGCACTGGCGATTCCCGGCACCGCATTACCCTCAAATAACGGCACCAGCTGGTGATGTAGAACCGAATAGGCGAAAAGCCCGTCTTCTAGTCCACGAATGCCACGCAACGCCAGGGTGATCTCGGTCGGATACAGAGCCCCGGCAGAAGGCGAGGCGCGGTAAATCTGATGACCATCGGGGCTCTCGAGGATACCCGTCGCCCCATTGGTGAAGTAAAGAACCCGTGAAAGAGCCCCGACGAACTCCGATAGGCTTTCGCGAGCCAGTGGTTCCTGATCAGGAGACGGCCCGAGAGGAAACTCTGCAAAGGGTAGATACGGAACCAGGTCGATCGGTTCCCGAGAATGCCAGTCCTTCCATGGTAAAGGCTGTTCGTCAAAGTCAGGACCTGGCAACAACCCAATGGTCTGGGGAATATATTTCGTCTCCTCGTGATACCACTCGGCCACCGAAGGAATACGCCTGGAATCCATCGTCTCTAGACCTCTAGATTCTTGGGAGCCTTGTTGAGATTACGGCAACCGTCCGCAGTGACGATCACAACATCCTCGATCCGGCAGCCACCGATTCCAGGATAATAGAGACCTGGTTCAACGGTCACGGCCAGTCCCTCCTCGAGTACTGGCCCAATCGCTGAAATACGTGGGGGTTCGTGAATATCGAGGCCCAGCCCGTGCCCCGTTCCATGGAAGAATCCCACCCAGGTGCCATTTCTCTTCTCGGTCGGGAAGCCTGCCTCAAGAAAGATCTCCTGAACTCGCTGATGAATCATCTTGCCGCTAGCGCCAGGACGAATCAAATCGATGGCAGCTTCCTGGGCCCGTTGCACCGCAGCATGCATCTTTTTCTGCTCTTCACTGGCACCACCGCGAACCACTGTACGGGTCATGTCGCCCCAGTATCGATGCGTCATGTGCTGTGGGTAAATATCGATGATGATCGTCTCTCCCGCATGAAGCGGCCCACTGCCCACATCGTGTGGATCGCAACCCTGATCCCCGGGAGCAATGATGAAGGGCCCGATCTGCAATCCACGTTCGAGCAGAAACAGCTGAACCATCGACTTGAGCCGTTCCGACGTGAGAGGCTCTCCTTCAAGTTGCAAGATGCCCTGGTCTCCTGGTTCACTACGTCGCACGGCATCGATCGCCAGCAACATCGCCGCTTCCGTCGCAGCCTGCGACTCCTCTATACATGCGATCTCATCGGCGCGCTTGATGGCCCGCTGCGGAAAGAAGGGGTCCTTGGTACTAGACACTTCGATATTGCCACCACGCAGATGATCGGCAATCCGTAACGGAAAACGTGCCGGAACCTGAATCCGCTCGATGTTGCGGCTTCGAAGCAGATGCAAAACCACTTCTTCAAAAGGCACCAGACGATCTCCTTCTCCCCTGGCGCCTTTTTCCATCGCGGAATAGGAGATCACCTCATCGACCCGCGCTTCTTTTTCGCCACGACCAAACTCCAGATCGGTCAACATCACGGCGCTACCACTTGAATCGCGTAGCCATGTGAAGGGATCCCCGGCCCGAAAGCCGGAAACCCAAAGAAGATCTGATTCCCTCTCACTGTCATCGATGATGAGCTGCGCCTCGTGGGGTCCATTCATGGGGTCTCCTTCAAGTTTCTGGGCCGTTGAGCGGTGATCCTACTCACCGCATCCGGTGCTGGGCAAGTCGTCGGCTCGACGCTTCCGCCAAGAACGTCGTACCCTTCTGCTGAAGGCGGTCCCGAAAAATCCGGGCCGAGGTGACTAAATGCTCCAGGGAGATGTCGATAATCTACCGCTTCCAGCGCTACTCCAGGGGCTGATATCCCATCACAATAGCGGAATTCTCACTCTCGAGAATGACCATCAACGTCGTAGAATTGGCGTCTCTGCGACAGGCCTCGAACTGCTCTCGGATGACGACGGGAATTCAGAACCACTCGAAGAAATCCTCACGGCACTTGAAATTCTGCAACCAGCAGAGATCGCCAACATCCTCTCGCACCTTCCAGGGCCCGCTCTCGGAGATGCCCTGCTGCGACTTCGGCTGCTCGATACCGCCATCGTCACCGGTCCGATTCGCACTCTTCTTCAAGAAAAAATCCTCGACATGTTTAGCTGGCAAGCAGCCCGCTATCGATTCGAAATCTGCCACTGGCAAGAAAGTCGACTCTTCACGGGGGAAGGCGTAACACCTGCTCTTCGCTTCTCCATTCCGTCGCTATTGCTGGAAGTGGCTCGACGAGAAGATGAAAAGCATCTCAACGAAGTCGCAGGAGTCGATTTAGAGGAGATCTATCTCCCAACCGCCGAATCAGATCTCCTCGACCAGGTCATACAAAAGACCATCGCCATCGAACCGATACAGAAAAAGTTTCTAACACTTCTGCAACAATCGATGCCGCTCAAAGATGTAATTGAAATCAGTAAAGCACCGCCGACATTGGCTCTCGAAACGACACGTCTCCTTCTCCAACAAAATGCCATCGAGCCGCTGCCAGCCCGGGAAAAGAAGGTGCTCGCCGAACGATTCCTGTCGCAACGTCGACGTCATCGCGCAGTGTCAGTCTTGTTGAGTCTTGTTTCCCGACAAGACGACCTCTCTTCGCTGGAGAAATTGCACACCTTACTGCAGCAAGAGAAGGCACCCGTCAGCCAACGGGCGCAAATACTGACAAGGATCGCAAGAATCCGAAACGAAAACGAAGACAGCATTGGCTGTCGAAAAGCACTTCGTCAAAAAGCCGATCTCTTACCAGACAACATCGATGCGTTACTCGATCTTCTCGAAGCTCTCCCGCACGGAAATAGCCGTCGAGAATCGGCAAAACTTCTCGAAAAGATCTACAAAAACGTCCAGACAAAGGCTGAAGCGATTCGCGTTGCCGAGGTGATCGAAACCTTTCGCGGTAAAGAACCGATTCGAGACTCGCAATGGCTTGAACGAAGCGTCCTGTTACGAATACATGGACAAGACGAACAGGGAGCTTCGCAACTTCTTGAATCCCTGCTCGAAAATGCGCTCCGTTCCGGCAAAGAACGAAAAGATCTACATCGATGGTTGGCGCTGCTCGAACAGTGCGACCCTGACGCCCAGAAAAAGTGGCAGTCACGCATCGAACAATCCAGGAAGTCGTTCTCGTGGAAGAGCGCAGTCCTGACATTGCTTTGTCTCATCTGCGTCGCTTCCATCTTCATGCGCGACCAGAGTACAAAAAAACATGCCACGGCGCTGACACCCGATCCCACCGCTATGAGCAAGACGACGACCGAAGCACCACTGTCATCCGAAAGCCAGCAGGGTCGTGACCTCGATGGTAAATACCTTGTCGATACAGAACGAGGATTCTCACAGGCAATACGTCTGCATGGTGCCGGGAAATATCTCGAAGCATTACACCAGCTGGACCGACTCCGCACAGAGAAGGCTCCCAGGACCACCCGAAAAACCATCGAAAAGTTCCGCCGTGATATCGAAATCTACATTGAAAAATCACAGCAACTGGCGAACCAAATAAAAAATCTGAAGAGTCGAGAAGAACGCCAGCCAGCGCTAGCATTGCAACTTGAGCTGATCCGGCAATACCCACATTCGCCAGCAGTCGCCGGAATGAAAATCGACCTGCCGCTCGATTTGACCCCACGCCAGACCACCGTCTGGATCAATGATCAGCTGGCTACACCACAGAAGGACACCCGGGGACTTCTTTCACTGCAGATTCCTGCAGATCAGCCAGTCCTCATCAAAGCGCAATCACCGGGTCACCAACCACAAACCCTGTGGCACAAACCCGGCTCCCAATCACACCTTCAATTCCACCTTTCACGTCAACCGGTCCTTATCGTTGACGGAGAGTCCTCGATCAAAACCGTACTCACGACAACCTCCGGTTCGGTGATCACGATCGACAAGGACTCAACCATACGTTCCTTCGCTATCGACCGAAGTGAAACACTCTGGGAGATGAATCCTGGAAAAACCGGAGATCTCCTGCCAGGGATTCTGGCCCTGAAAGATTCCATCCTTGTCGCCACTTCTTCTGGACATATTTTCCAAATCGACATCAACAATGGATCGATCCGCAAAGAAACTAGAATCTCAGCTGGAACAGGAATCTTCAGAGCCCCCCCCATCGAAGTGTCAGGGAAAATTCTCATCAGTTCTTCACGAGGATTAGTTCATGCGATCGATCCCGACTCACTGGAAGTTCTCTGGCAGCGAAAAATCGAAAAGATTCGCAAAGAGCCACTTCATGTCGCCGGCAACCTGGTTATTGCGGTCGGCCCGAAATCAGTCGCCGCCCTCGACCCGGAATCTGGAGTTCTTCTCTGGCAAAGAGAACTACCAAAACTTCCGGTGGCCTGTACCACCAGTGAATCAGCACTGTTCATCGAAACTTCCGCAGGAATCACCCGCTACTCCGCCAACGATGGGAAATCTGTCTGGCAAACCCAGCTCAAGAAAACCACGACTCACTCGCTGACAACCAGTCCCGATCTACTCATCCAACTGTCCAGCGATGGAACCGCTCGAGGAATTGATCTGACGACCGGAATGCTCCGCTGGAGTGCTGGCGCTAATACCTCTGAAGTCATCGTCAGCGCCACCGGAAATCACCTCTTCGCTTATGGAGATTCCAGTAAAAAGCTCCACGTGCTCCATCTCCACGATGGTCAACGACTCTGGACTCACGATGGATCCTCGAACGGAACCACCATCGCCATCCAGGGCCAAAAACTACTCTTTGGCAACGAAACGGGCGACCTGCTGCTCTTCAAGGCCTCTTCCACCAGGGCCGATTTGTCAGCTTCGGAGAACTCATCGTAATCTTCGATGCACACCTTGCCACTTCTCGGGTTGATACCGGGAAAACCGGAGGTCTTTTGGGAATCATCGATACCTGGATGAAAAACCACCGAACCGAAGTCGAAGAACGCTCTCAGCTCTTTGCTTCGGGTTCAGAATCACGACTTCTCGAAGCGGTCCAGCAAATGGATCGTCGTGGAGATCCACTGGAGGCTGTTCGATGGCTTCGTGCCGGAACAGTGCGATTCCACCCCTGGCCTGAAGGCGAACTGGCACTCGACCAGATGGAACGAATCCGGGCCCGTAAATCTCTGGGGATCCTCCAGGATGCGGTCGATCAGAATTACACAGCCTCAGAGGCTGCCCGTCTTTCGGAGGCACTCGATCGTCTCGGCGATCCTATCGGAGCCACTCGCTGGTCACGCGCTGCCATCCAGGAAGACCCCTGCAATCCGGAAGGTTATCTCGCCATCGCTCGAAGTCACTTGCGTGGTTTCCGCTGCAAAGCGGATGCTGTGGCAGGACTTCAGGCGTTGAGATATCTGACCAAAGCTTGCCAGTTACATTCTGGCCACAGGGAATGCCTTCGTTCACTGGCGATGCTTTTACTACTGCTGAAAGCTCCAGGCGCTGCTGCCAAGGTCCTACGACCACTGACGAAGGTTGCTCCAAAAGATCCGATGGTGCTGGCCCTCAATGCGCTCGCAGCAACAACTCCACTAGAAAGCACCTCCAACATCCAGGAGCTATTCCTGCGCTGGGAAACAGGAACCACGCCAGACCATTCGGTCGGCAACAACACGCTGATCGCCTGTCCTGATGGAATCAGAGTCTGGGAACTCAATCAGGACCGGTCGCTCACGGCAACCAGTGCCAGCGCTGAAAGAGATGCTGACACCGCCGAGCTGTTCTCGGTCCTGGCTGGAACCATGACCAGGGCCACAGAGGGTATGGGGCTCGGTAAGTTCACCAAGTTCACTGCCCGCAGTCATGGAAATGTCCTGATCGGCCTGGCCGAACCAACCGGAATGACCTTCTGTCACACCGACCGATATTCGCATGAAGAAACTCTTTCACGATGGCTGGCCGTCGATCGAGGCAAGGAGTCACTCCGATGAAAAAGCTCCTGCAACAGCTCAATCAACTTCCTGGAGTCCTGGGAAGCATGGTCATGACTGAAGATGGCCTGCCGGTATCCTCATTACTGGAATCCGGCCTGGATGAAGAATGCGTTGCCGCATTTGCTTCGAGATCGAGACTCGCAGTCCAGCGTGCAGCGATCCATTGTTCGGACGTCGAGCCCGATGAAGTGATCATCGAATCAGAAGGCGGCAATCTGATCCTCGTTCCCGTTGCTGGTGCCACTCTCATCGTCCTTACCAATCCTGGACTCGAACTGAACACAGGACTGGTAGAGATCCGTAGCATCGCTCGACGATTGCGTGGCGCCCTTGAAATACGAATCAGTTAATTACATGAAATTAAAGACGATCATGGAGAACCTATAATGGTACAGATCAACTTCTCGCTAAAAGAAGTCAACTGCAAGATCGTGTATTACGGTCCGGGACTCAGTGGTAAGACCACCAACCTGGAAGTAGTCCATGAAAAAGCCCCGGGTAATAGTGTCGGAAATCTGACCAGCATTGCGACCGAGGGCGACCGCACCCTGTTCTTTGACTTTCTCCCTCTCAACCTCGGACAGGTTGCTGGAATGAAAACAAAGTTCCAGATCTACACGGTTCCGGGGCAGGTCTACTACAACTCAACCCGGAAACTCGTTCTTCAAGGAGCCGACGGGGTCGTGTTTGTCGCAGATTCCAAACGGGGAAAGATGGAAGAAAACATCGAGAGCCTCAACAATCTCCAAGAAAACCTGAGAGAGCACGGGCTCGACATCGCAAATCTCCCCATCGTTCTTCAGTACAACAAACGAGATCTGCCCGACGTTTACAGCATCGAGGAACTGGAACAAAACCTGAATGCCTGGAATGCTCCACACTTCGAAGCCGTAGCACGTGATGGGCAGGGTGTATTTCCGACTCTCAAACGGCTTGCCGGCCTGGTTCTTGAAACTCTCAACGAGCAGCATGCTCCGCGAAGATCCAGCTCCATCGCCGTCCCACGTAAGAACACCGAAGGCATCCCTGCGACCACGGTGGCTTCCACTGCAACAGCAACAGCAGTGACTGCACCCCCTCGTAGCGCAACAACCCGAGTATCGGTCACGACACCTACCAGCGCTGTTTCAACGACAAAACTGGCATCGGTGATGGTGAACACGAACAAAGTCACCGGACAGGAAAGTATTGCACGTCCAGGAATCAATAGTGCTCGTGCAGCCATCGTTACGTCACCCAGGAGAAAAAAACGACGCACAGGACTGTTCCTGGGACTTTTCCTTATCACTGCAGCAACCGCAGCAGTGCTCCTTCATATCACAGGCTTCATCCGGATCTTGCCCTGAGAAAATCGGAAGGAATCAATACATTGGTTACTGACAGCGATCATCTACGAAACCAACGACTCGTTTTCTACAGCGAAGATCTAGTGCAAATCGGAAAAGTGATGGAGGAATTCAGAGAACTCTCTGGTAGTAAGTGCAACCTCCTCATCGACCGAGAAGGTCATATGGTCACCAGCTGTGGCGATGTGAAATCGATCGACGAGCAGACCATTGCAGCTCTTGTCGCAGGCTCTTACGCCACCACTCGCGAGATGGCCAAGCTACTCGGAGAAGACGAATTCTCGGTTCTCTTCCACCAGGGGAAGCACGACAGCATTCAGCTCTCCATGGTTGGTAATCGAACCATCATGGCCACCGTCTTCGACGACCAGACGACCGTCGGCATGGTTCGTCTTTACGCAAAAACCGCCTGTCAAAATCTCGAGCAAATCTTTTCGGAAATCGATAACCGACCGCCCAGCAAAGCAATTCTGGATGCCGAGTTCGGAGATTCAGCCAAGGGCGCTCTAGATTTCTTTTTCTCCGAGTAAGACGAAAACGAAAACTCAGCTATTCTCGTTCTCATGGCGACGCTCTTGCTCTTCTCGCATGTCGAGCAAAAGTGCCCGGATATCCCATTGCCGATCCGCCATATCGGCCAGGGTATAGCTAACCTCCGACAAGAACTTGAGGCTTCCGAAAAAGAACAAGCCAACCGCCAGAACAGCCAGCAGGTTCGAATAATCGTCTTCGACCAAGGCAAGAACAGCGACTCCCAGGGTCAACGCAAATACGAACCAGGCGATGGCCATCATCATCTGGCCAAGTACACGCAGACGACGGTTACGACTTCCCGCACGTGGCTGGAAATACCTTGCTGACTCCTCGATCCCGCCCCTGACGCCTTCGGTCTTCTCCCACTTCTCCAGTTCCTCGAGCAATTCCATTCGCGATTGCAGGTCTTCCTTACGTCGCTCGTCTTGCCTGCGACGCTCCTCTATCTCCCGCACTCCATCGCCATCGAGAACCCTGGTTTTCTTGGTGCATGTCGGGCAACTCACTTGAGCTCCGAGACTCGCATCCGGTGCAGAAAATCCGGCCCCGCAATGCTCGCAGATCGATCCGATGGCCATCGCATCTCTCCCTTACTGGAGTCCTCTTGATAAACCCAACTCAATTGGGTACCTATCGTCACCTGACTTGTCATCACTCAAGCCTGCGATTTCTCAACCGACATCACTCGAGTGCTCAAGCCCGCAAAGCCAGCATATATGACAGTGGCCTATCGATGCCAAGAAAACGGGGGTGAACCGGTATTCCCGATTCACCCCCGCATTAGATCAAACTTGTCGCCGGTACTACTACCGGAATACAGCTACTCCCGGAATACAGCGGGCTGGATACCCATCACTCCCAGGGCTCGTGAAGCCGCTTCAATGATCCGCACTTCATTGCTCTGAAGCGCTCCGTTGACAGCATTTAATACGCTGGCATCGACGTTCCCGATACCGCGGTGGATATTCCCGAGTGCGACCAAGGCCGAGAAACGCAGTTCAACACTTGCGTCACTGCCCTCTTCAATCACCCGGACCAACGCTGGACTGGCGGCCATCGGCCGCAGCGAACCCAGAGTCGAACAAGTCGGGATCCTGACATCGTCAGCGGGATCGTCGAGTGCACTGATCAGAGCATCGGTGGTCGAAGAGAGATCAAACTGACTGGTGCTACTGGAAAGATGATCGAGCGCCTCGGCAGCCTGCTTGGCCACCTGAGATCCGCGGTTGTTACCACCGCCAGAGAGCAGCCCCACCAGCAAATCGTTACGCAACCGCAAGGCGTCAATCGAACGATTCACGACAAAAACGCCTGATTCTTCATCACCATAAGTGGCTTGTGCCTGGGCAAAGCCCTCATCACCAGCAAATACGATGATCGGAGTACGGCGAGTCCTGTAATCCTCACGCAATCGAGTGATCACCTCGGCAGCGGGCAATTTCCCGGTATCTGCGGCAATCGCAATGACGTCCTTGGGGAACGAGATCGCCCGCTCAAGACCACGAAGTGGATCATTGTCATTGAAAGGCTCGACATTCGCTCGACGTAACAAAGCCCCCACGCGCAAGGCATCGTCTTGATCGGGGAAGATGGTCAGGGCCACCTTCCGGC
>JBBWWC010000136.1:0-18319 GCA_050256555.1 Planctomycetota bacterium
GACTTCAATTCCATCAGTGCGTCATCGTTCAGCATTGCCGCTTCTCCATCTTTCATTGAGTCAACTCACTCTCGGATACGTCACCTCCGACACCCTCGATGCATTTCAAATTGAGTGCCGTAACGTAGTGGAGTGAACAAACCGGCTGAAAGGTTTCATCCCCTGCGACTTGCTGGCTCGGCCCATCGAGATGTGCCACTCCATCGATACATTTTAGATTAAAAATCGCCTTGCGGTTACATCGATGACAGGTGGTCTTCACCTCCTCGATGGAATCTGCCAGCTCCATCAGACGACGGCTACCGTCAAATAGCTGACTACGAAAATCGGTTCTCAACCCATAACAAATCACTGGCACGCCAAGCTGATCGGAGATGTCACGCAGCTGCTCGATATGTGACGCTGTCATGAACTGAACCTCGTCCACCAGAACGCATTGCACCCCTTCGAAGTCAGCCTTTTCAAGACGATCGGATGCCATCAGGATGATGTGAGCTTCGCGATGCAATCCGGCTCGTGAAGCCACTTCTCGCTCGCCATACCGATCATCAAAGCCTGGCTTGATGACGATCACTTTTTTACCCTGGCGCTCGTAATTGTGTGCGACCGCCAGCAGGTTCAGCGTCTTGGCGCTGCCTACCGTACCGTGCCTGAAATACAGCTTGGCCATCTGTGCCTCCTGCAATGAGAGTCAATGTGGGTCAATGTGGGTCAATGAGGGCCACTGCCCCCTGGTCGGAGAGTTCCCCCAGCAGGGTAGCCCGGAGCGGGGCCGCAATCCATGCTAGCCGTCAGACTCCGGTACCTCCGGAGTCGGCTCGGCAACAGGTTCCAACGGAGGATCAACGATCGGATCAACGATCGGATCGACAACAGGATCCGTTACCGCCTCGACGGTCGGTTCTGCAGCCCTGAGTGTCTCCAGTGGTCGAAGCAGTGCATCTCTGACGTAACTGCGTAAAATTGCGACACGATTCGCCCCAACCACCTTGGCATAAACACCTTCACCCCCGACCGACAGGGCCGCCTCATGGCCGAACGCCACAATAAAGGTCGATCCATCGCTTAACTCCATCTCGATGAATTCGGTCGGTGGTTCCAACCCATACTCTGCAAGCAGTGTCGGATCGGCCGGTTCGGCCGCCAGTACATTCTTCAACGAGCTGAGGATTCCACTGACGGTCGCTTCATCGGCGGCAACACGTTCCGGCTCCACGATCATCCAGGCCAAATCGTCAACACCATCGAGCAATGGTGCTTCAGCGCCAACCTCGGTCTCCTCTGGACTACTTCGTTCCAGTCGGATCAACTCTTCCTTCGATCCGATGGTCAGACGAACAACGTTAGCATCCGGGGCCAGGCGAAACAGATTCTTATCAGCCCAGCTATCGACCTTCAGTGTCTCTCCACCAAATCCGCTCCGAAAGAGCAAATTGGGGGTCACGCTATACACCTCATCTTGACCAGCGATTCGGATGAAAGAGCGGCCAGAGCCGTCTCTTTTTCCCAGTACCAGGTCCCCCATCGAAGACCCGTTCGCATCTTGTAAGGAGATTCTCAATCCCTCGTCATCGTCGACCTGGAAATCAGAATGACTTGTTGAAGAGGAAGCTCTCCGCTCGGCAGAAGCGATCGATCGAAGATCACTCAACAACTTGGCGATCTCGACCCGATCACCGGGTGAATCCCAGGCCGAAGGGATCTGCCAGCCCTGGTTACCACGTACCAGAAGAACAGCAGAATCTCCCTTGGTCATCTCAATACGCGTCACCTGCTCTACATCCAATTGAGAGAAGGAAGCGATAGCCACAGGAGTTTCCAGAGGAGCGGTATAATCACTTTCCGATGTGACATAGAGGCTTACCCCCCCCATGACGATAATAATGATCATCCATAGAACCGTTTTGGAACTCATCGGGACACCTCCTCCACCTGTGGCTCGACGGCACTACGCGAGTCAAATTCGAGCTCATACTTCTGCGCTGAAGCGTGGCGTCTTGCGACCAAAACCATGTAGAAAACCAACAAAAACAACGGGATCCCCAGCATGTTGCCGTAGCTGGCAAGAGTCCGTTCATCACGAGTAGTTTCACGCAACGCACTCGAGACCTGCACTTTGGAGCGAATCGTCGCCAGATCAGGATCCAGCGCCAGAGCCTCGATGGATCCGAGGAGGAACTGGACATTTTGACGATATTGAACCAGTGATCCGTACTTGGCGATGTCGGCGGAAGCCAGCAACAAGACCCGCGAGGGACGTGGACTCACGGCGGGAACCTTCGGCCCATCCGAAACCGTAGCCTCTGCTTCAGGATTCCATGCCGGAACGGATTCGCCCTCCACAAAGGTGACGGGGAAAGTTCCTTCGATCAGTAGCGCCAGGTTCCGTGAAGCCAGCAAGCTCGGGTCGGCCGGCCGATCACGCATTTGCATGGTGTAGCTGGGACCAAAAGGTGCCAACCAGGCTCCGGGATCTGTTCTGGCCAGCACCGTTGCTTCGAGCCCAGCAGCCGCGACCACCTCTTCGTTGATGATCAACGGACTGGCAAAGGGAAAGACGATCGAACCGACTCCACGTGTCAGTGGAGAAGTCCCATCGAGTCCATTGCCCGTCGCTAAAGGACATAGCGATAAAGGTGCCGGCCGCTGCATCGGTCCCAGCGGAGTGTTCTGCATGATGGTGATCGAACCGCACTCGTTACTCGCCACCAGTTGATTCGGCTGCATCTGAATTCCCCATGACGACCAGGTTTCATCGAATCCTGGCACCAAGGGTGTCATCTGAACCGACTGATCCAGTACTCCGGCAGTTGTCGATGCGAAAAAGAGTACCGGCCGCCCATTGGCGATCGACCGTTCGATCTCGTAACGTTGCCGTGGAGTGGTGACATTCGGTTCGGCAACGATGAGAAGTACCGCTTCCTCGGGAATCGTCGAATCTTCCGTCAGGGAAATCGATACAACTTCAAATCGCTCCTTCAAAACGCTATCGATAAAGGGAGCAAAATGACTGGTCGGCTGTGGTAACGGACGACCATCAGGAGTACTCGCGATCTGATCCTCTGGTCTACCATGGTAAAATGCGATGGTCGGTTTTTGCCGCATCGACAGCTTCACGATGCGACTAACCAGCTCGTACTCGAGTCCCTCGAGTGTCGAATGAACCGGGATCCCTTCCGTCTCTCGGTCGAGATACTTCAGCAGCAAGGCGCTATAAAACGGAACGATCTCGAAACCGTCATCCTTGATCGACCGGCCCTGCAGCTCAGGAATTCCTTGCTGGGCCAGTTCACGTTTTTTCTCATCGGCCGGCGAAACAGGGCCACCCATGAAGGCCTGCATCGGATCGGGCTCGGGGATCTCCCCCGCCTCTTCCTTCTGCTGAACGTATTCCTCGATCTGTCGAGTCGGATCCTGAATCAGGATTTCGACCTTGGCACCAGCAGCAGTGGCGGCGCGCTGAAACTCATCGAGATAATCAACCGTATCACGGCGCAGATTCTGCAATCCCGAAGGCATCTTCTCACTGACCCAGTACTCGATGGTGATCGGTTCCTGGAGCCGGGCGAGAATCTTGCCCGTTTCGGGACTCACGGTGTGTATCCCGGCACGAGTCAGATCGATACGTCGATCAAACTGACGAGCCACACCGTTACAAATCACAATCATCGTCAACAGCAGTACCAGTGAAACGGTCCAGCGAACCAGGAATCTTTTCTTTCTTTCGATCATCTTTCTCCCCCCTACTGTCTCTTCAGTTCGACCTGAAACACGGTGAGTGCCAGGAAGAAGAGGGACCCGGATAGAAAATACACCACGTCACTGATGGCAAGAACTCCACGCTCAATCGCCCGGAAGTGCGATTGGACTCCAAAGGATTCGACCACTTGGGATATTTTCGGATATGTCCCAGACAGGTAAGCCGCAAAGTCGGGACTGAGTACCAGCACCAGAATGATCCCGACAAAAACTCCGACCAGTAGAGAAATGACCTGGTTGCGTGAAAGAGCCGAGACCCAGCAACCCAGCGCCAAAAACATCATTCCCGAAAGTATCGTGCCGAGATAACCACCGATGATGGGTCCCCAGTCGACAGGGCTGGCTGCCAGCCAGGCAATCGTCAAAGGAATTCCAAAACTAAAAGCCACGCTCGCCAGCAGCACAATCACAGAAGCGAGCCACTTGCCCACCACCAGATCTTGAACCCGGATCGGCAACGAAAGAAGTACCTCGGTACTTCCTGTTCTTAACTCTTCAGACCACAGTCTCATCGTCACGGCCGGGGCAAACACCATCAACATGAAGGGTGTCAATCCAAACCAGACCCTCATGTCGGCGCTCTCTATGACAAAGAAGGGAGAGAACTGGAAGAAAAAGAAGGACAGAATCGCAATCTGCATGGCGATGAAGATCCATGCGATGGGGGTACCAAAGTAAGCACCACATTCACGCCGAGTGACGGTAAGAATCGATTTCATCTCTGCCCTCCCTTGGCCCCGGTCAATCGCAGATAAACCTGTTCCAGGGTCTCTCGCGAACGACCGACCTGAATCAACGACGATCCCGCCTCCTCCAGTTGCCTTGAAAGGACTGGCAGGTCCGGTGCAGATTCAGCGAGCCAGCGGTGAACCGTCTCGCCCGGCGATCCAGGTACTCCCTTGGCCAGACCAAAGCCAACGCAAAGCTCATCGGCGATTCCATCGCCGGCAACCACCACGTCCCAGGTGGAAGACGAATCTCCGGCCAACTCTTCTGGCGTCCCGTCGGCGATCAACTGTCCCGAATGAATCACGATGATGCGGGTACAGATCGCCGCAATCTCCTGAAGAATGTGGGTACTAAAGATGATGGCTCGTTCCTGCGCCAACTCGCGAATCAAATCGCGAACTTCAATAATCTGACGAGGGTCAAGACCATTGGTCGGTTCATCCAGAATCAGAACCTGGGGATCATGGATCAGGGCCTGGGCCAGACCAACTCGCTGACGGTATCCCTTCGACAGGGTTCCACAACGACGACGCAGCATCGACTCGAGGCCTAATCGGCTGGCTACCCGAGCCAGACGTTTCTCCAGATCGGATCCCTCAAGCCCGCGCGAGTGCCCGATAAACCGAAGATATTCAGCCACTTCCATCTCATCGTAGAGAGGAATCGATTCGGGCAGGTAACCAAACTGCTGTCGCGCCTGGAGCGAATCTTCCGAGATCTCCAGACCACAAATCTTCGCCATGCCGGTATCGGGTGCGAGAAGACCTGTGATCATTCGCAGTGTCGTACTCTTGCCGGCCCCATTGGGTCCGAGAAAACCGAGAATCTCACCGCGGTGAACCTCGAAGGAAACATTATCGACAGCCACTGTCGTACCGAAGGTGCGACGCAAGTTTTGCGCCTCGATCACGGCCTTGCCGTCGCCCAAAACTGTTCCTGGATGTGCCGCCTGATTACTGATCTCCACAGCCATACGTGCCCGACTCCCTTCACCAACCGAACGGGTCTCCGGCCGATAGTTCGGCCGAACCCGTACCAGATGAATCGGGTCAGGGGCTCAATTCAAGCATTCTCGCTTCATGAGACGACAAGATTTTGTAGTTCTTTGAGATTACGAATGTCTCGACCGTAAAGGAGCGCCGTAGCACCGACACGCTGTGCCTCGGCAGTATTTGCGGGGGCATCGTCGATAAAAAGAACTTCATCGCTACGAATCTTGAGCCCCAATTTGGTCTCAATTTCTCGTAGAACTTCGAGAATCGCCTCTCCTTTTTCCATCAATCCATAGCGCGGATGAAAGAAAAGGTCCCGAATTCCGAAGGTATCCAGCAATTCAGTACAAAGACCTTCATCCGCACGACACGCCAGGGAGCAGATTCCACCGCTACGCTGAATCGATCGCATCAAGCGACGAGTCCCCTGGCGCAGCCGAACTGTAGCGGTATTACAAGTGGCGAGATGTTTACCAGAAAGCTCGAATGGGCCCTGCATCGGACAAATCTCGTCGAGATCAGCACACCACAGCGTTTCATCCAGATCAAAAACATAGAGCTTGTAACCCATCGTCCCTCTCCCTCCAGAGCACTACCCATTCAAATCAACGGCCTATCCCCTTCAGCCGGTTCCCATAGTTTTCATTCGTGTATCCGGAAAGGGGCTCTCATCGGACAATAATTCTTCGGTCAGTCTCGCTGAAAGCGAAATGAGGCTGTTGAAAACGATGCGAAACGGCTCCTGCGACCAGGAAGCAGGGGAAAATAAGTAGCTGGAGAGTCGCAGTACAAACCAGATCAAATTTGCTGCGAGGCTAGAAACTCTGGTTATACCGATCGAATGGATCAACTCGTTCGATCGAATCAGAATCTGTCGAAATCGAATCTGTCGAAATCGAATCGGGCGAAATCGAATCGAGCGAAGTCGAATCGAGCGAAGTCCCGAAAGACTCGCCGATGTCCGCACTAGACTCCTGTGAATCGGACGATTCCATCAACTCCTGCGCACCAGGGCTCAGGAACACTTCAACATGATCAAAAGCATGCGGCATCAAGAGTTCGGAGATACGATTCTGCGCCCGTAAAGCAAAAGCGTGTTGCTGGATCCGGTCACGCAATGCGATCAGCTTGACACCCAACGCATCGGGAACCAGCGCAACCACATCGTCGATGGCCAGCAATGAAGGTATCTCGAGTCCGATGACGTCGCCGAGTTCTTCGCTGACGATCAATCGTTGACGTTCTTCATCGACAAAACGGGCCAGAAGACGGCCTTCGCGTTCGCGATATTCCTGGAGAGCAGTGTAGTCCGCCGCCATCGCTGACTCGTCGAGATCGATGAGAACCTGCGCTTGCTCCTCGTGGAGCTGGTCGATGCGACTCAGGATCTCGGACACTTCCTGGGCAAGATCTCGAATCTGAATTTTACGGCGTTCTTCTTCGGTCAACATGGCACTCAAATTCCTATTCAATTGCTATTTCTGAACTGCTTTCCTTCTCCCTTCTTCGGCAGTCCCGGGCAATTTCTGGAGAAACTGACTCAAATTGGCTCCAAAGCTCCTGATACTGCAACTCCGCAAGATCTCACACTTCCATCGAACGGACCAAAAAGCCGCTCATGTTGGAAAAATGGGCGAATTCAATGGCGCAGAAAATCGGAGTCCCGTTGATCGATTCGAACCCGAACAGTAGTTTCTTGCTGTAGTTTCTTGAGGTAATTCGGTGGGCGGGTGGCGGAACTGGCAGACGCGCCAGATTTAGGTTCTGGTCCCGAGAGGGGTGGGGGTTCGAATCCCCCCTCGCTCATTTTTTTAACTCAGGTGCTTCTTCTGTGCGGCGATGGAAGCCAGAACTTCGACGACTTGCTGACGCTGTCGATCTTCCACCTCCGGTCCCGGAGCAATTCGAACCGTCCCCCCCACATCGAGAGTACCGATATGGCGATGAGCTAGAGGTGCGCACTGCAAACCCGAACGACAACGAGCACCGAGTCGAGCATCCAGTTCGGCAGCCACCTCCGCTGGAGCATGGCCAGGAAGATGCAAAGGGATCACCGGTGTACGAGCAGCAGAAGAGCTTTCACCCGGTATCTCGATGCCGGCCACGGTAGCCAGGTCATCACACCACTGCTGGCGCAACTGAACCGACTGTTCAAAAATAGGCGCCACCGGATGCTCCTCGAAGTAGCCCAGCGCCGCCTCGAGTCCGGCGATTCCCGGGAGATTTGGCGTCCCTGATTCAAAACGACCGGGACCAGATGATGGAATTCTTGGCAACTCACTGTCGATACCATTTCCGCCGATCCACAACGGTTGAGGTTCGTATTCTGGCGCCAGGTAGCACGGTCCGATCCCCGGTGGACCTCCGAGATGTTTGTGTCCTGCAGTGGTGTAAGCCACCAGACCAGGACAACGAGAAAGAGTTGTCGGCACTATTCCTGCTGCCTGTGCGCCATCCACCACCAGCGGAAGACGATGTTTCAGGCACCATGCCCCGACCTCTTCGATCGGTTGAATGATTCCGGTCACATTGCTGGCGTGTTGCAGTACCACCCCCACTGCCGCTGCCGGATCGACCAGTTCTAACGCAACAAGATCGACCTGACCGGCCTCGTCGACGGGAAGCTGTCGAACCCGATCCTGTCCCAGCGCGCGAACCGCTGGACGCCATACTGCGTTGTGTTCGAGGGCCCCGATCCACAGCACTCCATCTTCACCGGCCGATGAGCACAGATCCGAAATGACGGTCGAAAGAGCCAGGGTTGAAGATGGAAAAAGCGAAATCCGCTGGGGGTCACTGACTCCGAGAAGATGGGAGAGCCGTTCGCGACAGGAAGCGATGATGGAACCCGCTGCAAGGGCTCCACCATGGGATCCACGTCCGGCACTTCCGGCCAGATCGAGAGCGGTCACCATCGCTTCTGCAACACCAGGGTGCCGTGGATGAGCGGTTGCGGCATGGTCCAGATAGATCATCGTTTCTCCACCTAAAATTGTGGTGTGACATCCTTGCTGAGCTGCGATGGTCAACCCTACGAACAGCACGGTCAAGGGAACGCCCTTGCAACCGCTCCCGCCCCACCCCAGGATCGTCTTCTACAGGGAGGAAAACCGATGACTGCCAATCACCGAAGCCTCGATCCCGGTCAACTCGATCGGCGTGAGCGATACCATCTGATGGTTTCCTGTGTCATACCACGACCGATCGCCTGGACCTCGACGATCTCGTCGTCAGGCGTTACCAATCTGGCGCCGTTCAGTTTCTTTGGTGGTGTCAGCAGCGATCCTCCCACGGTGATGCTGAGCGTTGGCCGAAGAAGTGATGGAAGCCACAAGGACACCGCCTCCAATCTGCTGGCAACATCCGAGGCAGTGATTCACATCTGCCCGCGAAACCAGGGCCAGGAAATGGTCGCCAGTAGTGAAGGTCTGGCCCCTGAAACCAGTGAAATCGATCACCTCGGTTTATCCACAACCGTCTCAGACATCGTCGCCCCGCCCCGCCTCACCGATGCGGCCATCGCCATGGAGGCGCGTCGCATACATCATCAAGAAGTGGGCAATGGTCCGATCGATCTCTTCCTGCTCGAGGTGGTCCGCTTCCACCTACGCGAAGATCTACTCGCAGAAGATCTGCCCGATCCTGCTCTCCTCGAGGCACTCGGACGGCTCGGTGGATCTCTCTATTGTGACACCAAAACGACTTTCAGCATCGAACGACCGTGAACCGCAAAAGAACTATCTACAGATCCAGGTAACTAGGTTACGTGCCACCGGATGGGCCGATATGATTTAGCCGAGGCGTGCGACCGCTTCCGCGGGGGAAAACCGGTCTGAACCGGTGCGGGGAAGAATGGATCCGGACGTCAATTTCTTCCCGTTAGATGGGAGGAAGGGTCCATGCGTCACCCTTCATCCATCGTCCATCGGACGATCCTGATTCGAAAAATCCTGTTATTGCTGTCGACTTCACGAGCCAGACAAGCAGGGTTACCACGAATTACCTCGACTTCATTGTTGCTGCTGCTGATCACGGCGGTGATGGTACTACCGTCCTGTCATCGAAGTGGCAGTTTCAACGTACCTCCTCTGAGTACGCCGGTGGTCATCTGCGATCTCGCTTACAGCACGTCACAGTTACAACTGATCCCGCTGGCCGAGATGAATCCACTCGCCCCCATCATTCCAGCAGAAACTCCCTGTCAACCGATCGAGTACCAGGCCAATCCGCCATTGCCTGCGGGCATCTCGATCGATCCGGTCACTGGCGTGATCTCCGGCACCCCCACCGTCAGTGACACCACGTCCGTTCACTTGCTCACTTCCATCTACCCCGAAGGCCTCGAAAACTTTGAACTGACCATCGTGGTCCTACCATTTTTTCCCGCCTTCAGTTATTCCCCAGCAGAAGTAATCATCTCCGAAGGCGCACAGACGATCCTGACCCCGACCCTTCTCGAAGGCTCCGGAGCCATCGATTTCTGGAGCGTTGAAACTACTGGGGCCCCACCGCTGTCGGCGATCGTCGATTCGGTCACCGGTGAGCTGGCACTATTTGGCAATGGCGATTTCAGCGCCACCGTCACTGGCAGTAATGAAGCCGGCGAATCGACCTTCACCATCACGGTCACCACATTCGCACTACCGCAGCTGGCCGCACCGTTACTGTTTCTCGATGACGGAGATGGGATCCTCGGTTTCGGAGACCATATACAGATCGAAACCACCACCTCGGTTGTTGCTCCGGTCAGTGGTCACGATGCGTTGGCGCTCTCCAGTGGTAGTTCGCTCGGAAGTGGTAGCACCACGATCGCAACAACCGCTGGTTTCACCCAGATCACCATCGGGCCCGGCGCCATCCTGCATGGTCGCGGCGCTGCGGCGGCTGTTGGCGCCACCACCGCCGCACCTCAGGATCAGCTACCAACCTATGGTACTCCCTCGGGCTGGCTCGCCTCGACCAATGGACCACCACTCGAAACGACAGAGCTGGATCTCTTCCCCGGCATGAGAAGTCGCTCCATCAGCGATCTCCCCGCCACCGACATCGCAACTTTCCAGATCGATGCGCATCCGACTCCCGAAGCACTGGCGCTGATCGATGGTCAGGTACACCTGTTGAGTCAAACCAACGAGGGGAACTGGATCGACGATCTACTCGGCGGTTCCCAGTTGGTCTCGATCACTACCGGTGATATTGATCGAGATGGCGACATCGATGCGGTCGCCGCTGGATCCAGCGGCCTCGTTTTGCTTTTGAACGAGCAAGGCTCACTGACCTTCAGCACCATCGATTCCATCGCTGCAAGCCGAATCCAGATGAGCGACATCGATCGAAACGGTACCCAGGATCTGATCGTCGCTCGTAGCTCAGGAAACCTCTCGCTTCTTTCCGGTGCTGGAAATGGTGACTTTGTCACCACACAGACCATCGCTGGCGATGGTAGTCAGGGAATCGAGGTCGTCGATCTCG
The DNA here is from genome assembly GCA_050256555.1 of Planctomycetota bacterium. Classification (GTDB taxonomy): domain Bacteria; phylum Planctomycetota; class UBA8108; order UBA1146; family UBA1146; genus UBA1146. The sequence goes on from JBBWWC010000136.1 coordinate 10,953, forward strand.
ACCGAGATGGTCAACTCGATATCGCCACTGCCGAGCCCGCTCTGTATCGCGGTACCCCGACCGGCTGGGAGCCATGGGCTGGAACTCCCCTGCCCACGACCCCATGCACGGCCATCACCTCCATCGACATCGATCGCGCAGATGGTTGGCAAGTCATCGTCTGGGTCACCGAAATCGGTCTCCTTCATCGCATCGATCTTGCCAGTGGAAACTGGCAGACTGATCTCACTGAAGGACTGATCGACAGCGCCTCTTTCATTCTCGCCACCGATCTCGACCGAGATGGCGGTAGTGATCTTCTTCTGTCGACCAGCAGTGGCATCCGTCTTCATCCTTCGCGTGGTGCACTTCCTGTACCCGGAGCCCTGGTCGAATCACCCGCAGCCCAGCTACTTTCTCTGAGCAACGCTCGCTCGATCGCCAGTATCGATCTCGATGGAGATGGGGATCTCGATCTACTCGCCGCCGGTCCAGCGGGCATCTTCGAGGGACTCAACTGTCTTGAGGCCATCCTTGGTTCGCTCTCGCTCAACGAAGAACACGACGAAGATGCCGAGGATTCTCACATCTCGGCCCTCGCTTCGAATGATATCGATCGAGATGGCTGGCTCGATCTGATCGTCACCGGACAGAGCATCTACTATGAACCGGGAGTCACCTGGATCCTCTATGGAGGAGCTTCGGGTTCAGCCATCCCATCGGAAGATGACTCTCAACTGCTGATCGAAGGTATCGACATTCGCGATGCCGAGATCTTTGACATCGATCGAGATGGAGATCTCGACATCATGCTCGGATCTTATGACAACATCGACCAGCTGCTCATCCAGCAGGCTCCTCGCCAGTGGCAAGTCGTCGACTTCTCCGGCGGATTTGCCAGCGATAAGACCAGTCGTCTGGAAGTAGGAGATCTGAATGGCGATGGGATTACAGATGTAGTTCAGGCCTGCCGTGGCCTGAACCGAATCTGGCTCGGAGATGGAACCGGATCCTTCTCGGAGGTCTCGCAACCATTCCCGACCGATATCACCTACTCGATCGAACTCACCGATGTCGACCAAGATGGTGATCTCGATCTCATCTGTGGAAACTCAACCGGTCGACACAATCGCATCTGGTTCAACGACGGTGCAGCCAATTTCACCAATTCGGACCAGGTACTCGGTGTGATGGCGGTTCGTTCGATCGTCAGCGGTGATCTCGACAAAGATGGGGATCTGGATCTGATCCTTGGACAAAATGGATCGGGCCCGGTGGGGTTCGCCGATGCTCTATGGCTCAACGATGGTCAAGGAACCTTCAGCCCTGGCCCCATCCCCAATCCGACCGCCTACACAACGATGCAGCAAGCACTCGGTGATCTGGACCTCGATGGAGAACTCGATCTGGCCACCGCCACCGCCACTGGGCTCCAGTTGCAATGGGGTGCAGGAGTCGACTTCACCAGCCCAGTGCTACTCGACAATCATTTTCATGGGACGGTCATCCTGGTCGACATCGACGGGGATGGAGATCTTGACCTCTTTTCCGGGACCTCTGAAGAAGACGTCGATGTCTGGCTCTCTCGGTAATTTCTGCGGCGGAAAACCGTGGTCGTAGCATTGGCATAGAGCGGTCGTGGACACTACCATCCGAGTCGCCCCATCAGACTAGAAGGAGGTGGCCAGATGATCTCGTGTGGACTCACAACTTTGTTGATCCTGACTCTCTGTAGTTCCTCGCCACTGGATACTGTTACATCTCCCGCACCAGTATTCACAGGTAAGGGGCTCACTTCCGTTCTCGTCTTCTCGCGAACAACAGGGTTCCGTCACGGCAGTATCGAAGATGGGCAGAAGGCTCTGCAAAAACTCGCCGAACAGAATGGATTCAATGTCGAGATCACCGAGGATCCGACTGCCTTTTCGGGTGAAAAACTACGCCGACATGAAGTGGTGGTCTTTCTCAACACCACCCAGGACGTACTCGATGCCGTTCAGGAAAAAGCCTTTGAGGATTGGATCCGATCGGGAGGTGGCTATGTCGGAATCCATTCCGCCAGTGATACCGAATACCAGTGGACCTTCTATGGCCACCTGATGGGCGCCTATTTCTCGGGGCATCCGCGCGTTCAGCAAGCCACCATCGAGGTCAAGAATCGTAAACACCCGGCGATGGCTCATCTGCCGAAGAAATGGCTACGCACCGATGAGTGGTACAACTTCAAAGCGTTTCCCGAGCATGTTGAAGTACTCGCCTATCTCGATACCGATAGCTATGAAGGTTCGTCGATGAAGGGCAAGCATCCGGCTGCCTGGTGTCATCAGGTCGACCTTGGACGTGGCTTCTATACCGTCGGTGGTCACACCAATGAATCCTTTGTTGAAACTGACTTCATCCAGCACCTTTACGGCGCCATCTGGTGGGCTGCCGGTAACGACAGCCCAGCGCCTGTTAAAAACCCCCGACAGAAAAAGCCGACAGCGCCAGCTCCGGCAGGAGAAACCCGATGAACCGCATCGAAGATGGATCTCTCATATCCCTCAACCCGGCTACCGGTGAAGAAGTCGGCAGACTTCCCGTCACTTCCGTCGAACAGATCCCAGCGATCGTGGCGACTGCGCGAGCAGCGCAACCGGCATGGGGACAATTATCTCTGCAAGAACGCGCCGACCGGATGCGCCCGTTTGGTCAACAACTGGCCGCTGCTGCCGAGGAAGTCGGCACCCTGTTGACCAGGGAAATGGGGAAACCACTCCCCCAGGGAATCGGTGAAGCAAAACATTGCGGAACTTCGCTCGGCGAAACTCTCGATGAATTGATCGAAGCCCTGACTCCCGAGCCGATGGACGATGACAGTGTTTCTTCGACCCTGGTCTTCGATCCACTCGGAGTCTGTGCCGGAATCACACCGTGGAACTTCCCGCTCTCGATGCCGCACTGGACGGTGATCCCGGCGCTGATGGCAGGCAACTCGGTCATCTTGAAACCCTCGGAGAAAACACCGCTGGTCGCCCAGGCCTACGCTGATCTGATGATTCCACTGCTACCGGAAGGCGTCTTGCAAATCATCCACGGCGATGGAACCCAGGGCAAAGCGCTGGTCAACGCAGATGTCGACCTGATCGCCTTTACTGGTTCTCGTGCGACCGGTGCCCATATCCTGGAAAGCGCTGGTGGCGGACTGAAGCGAGTCATCCTGGAACTGGGTGGCAAAGATCCGCTGATCGTTCTCGATGATGCAAATCTGGAAGCCGCAGCCAAGTTCGCTGCGATGAATTCGTTCCGCAATGCTGGCCAGGTCTGTGTCAGCACTGAACGGATCTATGTCCAGGAGCCGATCGCCGAACAATTCCAGCAACTTCTGTGTGAGGCTGCCACAGCGATGCCAGTCGGCGATGGATGCGAAGAGGGAATCGAGATTGGCCCGATGATCGATGGCGGCCAAAAGCACCATGTCGAGCAACAGGTCGAGAAAGCTGTCACCGATGGTGCGGAGGTTCTTTATCGCGGCGCTGATCTGGGCGGGAACTTCTTTCCACTGACGGTCCTCGGCAATTGCGAGGAATCGATGGACGTGATCCGCGAAGAAACCTTCGGGCCAGTCGCCTGTGTCCTGAAGGTCGGCGATGACGACGAGGCCATTCAGCGTGCCAACAATACTCCCTATGGCCTGGGAGCGGCGATCTTCGGTAGCTCCGAACGCGCCCATCAAATTGCCCGTCACCTGACGGCCGGGATGGTCGGCATCAACAAGGGCTGTGGCGGAGCATCCGGCACTCCCTGGGTTGGCGCCAAGCAATCAGGCTACGGCTATCACTCTGGCCGAGACGGCCACCGTCAATTTGCGCAGCTTCGAGTCATTAGTGAAATGCGTGAGATTCAGAAATAGGATCAAGCAACACATTCATCGACAACAGAACTTGAGGAATCATGCTTCCTGAAGATGAATCCATCTCTTCACTACATCTGAATACCGCCCGGAGCTGGCGTGGAGGAGAGCGGCAGACCTACTTGCTGGTCGAAGGACTTCATCGGCGCGGTCATCGAGCCGCTCTGGTCTGCCCTCCTGATAGCCCCCTGGCACAAAAAGCTAAAGCCAACCAGATTCCTGTCTTTGAAATCCCACTTCGTGGTGAGCTCGATTTGCCATCGGTCATCCAGTTACGGAAATTGATCGAACGATGGAATCCACAGATCTTGCAGCTCCACACTGCTCATGCGCATACCATCGGTCTTTTGGCGACCATCGGAAAAGGATCCAAACCCGGAGTCATCGTCCAGCGTCGCGTCGACTTCTCGATTTATCGCAGCGGTACCCCCGGTCTGACTCGCTTCAAATATCAGTACGGCGTCGACCGCTACGTGGCGATCTCCCGCAAGATCGCCGCAGTACTACAAAATGATGGGATCGCACAAGACCGAATCCGTGTGGTCCACTCGGGTGTTCCACCCCTACCTGCGCCGAAACAGACCTCTCAGCAACTGCGTGACCACCACAAGATTGGCGAAGATGCGCCATTACTCGGCTGCATCGGCGCTCTGACCGGACACAAAGGGCACCGTCATCTGATCGATGCGATGCCTCTGTTACGTAAAAGAACCCCTGCGGCCCAGCTGGTTCTCATCGGTCAAGGAGATCTCGACGAGCAGATCAAACAGCAGATCGCTGGTCACAAACTGCAAGATCGAGTCCATCTTGTCGGATTCCAGGAAGATGTCTCTTCCTGGTACCAGGCCCTCGATCTCTACATCCATCCGAGTGTCGAGGAGGGACTCGGCACCAGCATTCTTGATGCACTCGGTGTCGGTATTCCCATCATCGCCAGTGCTGTCGGGGGGATTCCTGAAGCCATCGAGGATGGAGTGACTGGCCGCCTGGTTCCCCCTGCAAATCCGACAGCCCTGGCCAGCATGATCGATGAGCTGCTTGACAACTCAGATCAAACCAACGACATGACCAACACCGGAAAAAAGCGTGTCCGAGACTGCTTCAGCGACGACGCAATGGTCGAAGGAAATCTGCAAGTTCATCGACAACTGCTTCAGCAGCAATAGATTTGCGAAGATTCAAGTTCTCGTGATCTACCAGACGCTACGGGCAATCATATTCAAGGCAATCGAGTGCGTCATCGGTAGGATCCGGACCACAACCGGAAGAACCCGGCGCTGGCAGAGCTTCTCCTTCGCTGAACAGATAGCTCAGCATCCAGATGCCATCGGCAATTCCCAGACGACCATCATCATCGGCATCAGCGGCATCGTGGCAATTGACAATCCCGCCCAGCAAAACTCTCTCGAAAGTAATCACCGCATCTGAAATATCAAAAACACCATCGCCATTGGCTTCTCCACGACGAAATGGTGTTCCACCACCACCGGTCCGCTCCTCGATCGCTTCGCGCTGCGCCTGATAGCCACCCAGAACAGTGAAATTTCCGGCCCCTGTGCCTGACCCCAGATGCAGCCCCCCGAGCGTGAAATCGATGGTCACCACAGCGCCTGCAGGCAAGATTCCTTCATGCACACCACCGCTGCCGGAAATGGTAGCAGCAGGGATCTCAGCGCTTCCAAGAGTCGGTCCATGACTGTTGGCTCCGAAGGCACTCGCCATTGTCCAGCTCATCGCACCACACAGAAGTACTGTCAACAGTAGCCCTGGCAACAAAGCCGTACCGATGTCGATCCGTGGTGTTTTTTTCATCGCTGACGACATCAGTTCTTTTCTCCCACCAGTGTCGGCTCGGAAATTTTCTGCTCCAGTGCTTCCAGCCGACCAGCGATCCCCTCGAGAAAACGGACTCGCTGTTGCAATGCATCGATCTGCTGTTGCTGCAACTGTCGCTCAGCTTGCTGACGATCAGTGCTCTTCAAGAACTCATTGAGAAGTAACGACGAGAGCAACTGGTACTTGACCGTCTCGGCTTTCCCTTCCGCATTGAAAACAACCAGCTCTGGGAAAACTTTCGCCACTTCTTCGGCAATCAATCCGTACTGAATTGGCTGGGTTCCATCCTGATAGGCCTTTCGATAACGGAAAATCACAGGCCGTAAACTCATCAGGGGAGCGCTATGAATCGACATCTCCTCGATCTGCTCCTTGTAGCGCCGCGACGAAGAAATCGTACCCAGCTGTCCGTGACTATCGATCACCACGGTCACGGCATCATCGTGACCGGTCGTCACACCACGGATTCCGGCAACAAAGGCACGATCGTGCTCTGCATCGTCATCGCCGCCGATTCGGATGGTGTTTTCATCATCTGAATCTCCGCGGTGGCCAATCAGGATGTTATGGCTACCTTCTATATCACGACCGGCACGATATCCGAGCGCAATGTTGTACTGGCCTTCCCTGTTCTTCTCCAACGCCTCGACACCGACGGCTGTATTCCTTCTTCCAACGGTGTTGTCTTCCAGCGCTTCTTTTCCGACTGCGGTATTTTCACTGCCCGAAAGATTACTGACGAGGGCACTGTCTCCGACAGCGGTGTTCTTGTTGCCATTTTGATTGGCGACCAGGGCATCGACACCGACCGCTGTGTTGTGGGATCCTGGACGATCATGCGGACCTTGCGGACCGGTCGGTCCGGGAACACCTTGGGCGCCGGTGGCACCCGTTGCACCGGGAGCTCCATCCGTACCGGCGGCTCCAGCGGCACCGTCGACTCCATCCGCACCGGCGACTCCATCCGCACCGTCGACTCCATCGGCGCCAGCAACACCTTGAATACCTTGCTCACCTTGCAGACCCTGGGCTCCGGTCGCACCCGTGGCGCCGGGAGCTCCATCCGTACCGGGAGCTCCATCGGCGCCGTCGACTCCATCCACACCGTCGACTCCATCCGCACCGTCGGCTCCAGCGGCACCGTCGATTCCATCGGCGCCAGCAACACCTTGAATACCTTGCTCACCTTGCAGACCTTGGGCGCCGGTCGCACCCGTGGCACCGGTGGCTCCAGTCGCTCCATCCGCACCAGTCGCCCCATCCGCACCAGTCGCCCCATCCGCACCAGTCGCCCCATCCGTACCGTCGGCTCCATCAGCGCCGTCGACTCCATCGGCGCCAGCAACACCTTGAATACCTTGCTCACCTTGCAGACCTTGGGCACCGGTGGCTCCATCTGCACCAGTGGCTCCATCGGCACCAGTGGCTCCATCTGCACCGGGAGCTCCATCTGCACCGGGAGCTCCATCGACTCCATCGGCTCCAGCCGCACCGTCGGCGCCAGCCGCACCGTCGGCTCCATCCACTCCATCGGCGCCAGCCGCACCGTCGGCACCGTCGGCTCCATCCGCTCCATCGGCACCGTCGGCTCCAGCCGCTCCTGGATCGCCTGGGTCGCCTTGCGGACCATCCAAACCGGTCGGATCGCCGATCCATTGAC
>JBBWWC010000137.1:0-12612 GCA_050256555.1 Planctomycetota bacterium
TGCAGGCGAATCTCCTGCATCTTGCGGGCGATCTCTTCCTGCGTCAGCTTCGGTTTTTTCTCCACCGGGGGAGGGGCTTCAGGTTTGCTACAGCCCCCCAGCAGAATGAGAATCAGTAAAAATTGAACCACGACAGCAGTATGACGTTGGAGAATCATCTTGCGGGAACCTAACCTCTCCGTCGCCTTTGAACCCAGACTCGATGAGACTGTGCTCGTGGCTCGCTATCTCTCATGAACCGGAACTCTGCTGGGCCAGGACTTCCTGGCAAACCGCGAGAAGGTTCGTAATGACCTCTTCTTCGGTCCCCTCCAGGCGACAACCGGAAGCCTTCGCATGCCCCCCACCTCCGAACCGAGATGCGATGGCATGAACTGACAGATCGCCACGAGACCGAAGTGATACTTTATAACGCCCAGCACCGACTTCAACGACGAGGAACACGATCTCGGTGCCCCCGACCTGTCCCAGAGTATCAACGAATCCGTCCAGATCCTCCATATTGACGCCTCTACGCTGGCGAATCTCTTCGGAAAGTATCGAAAACAAGATCCGGCCATCGCTGTGAGACTCGATCTTCGCCAGTAAATCGCCCAGAGCCAGGGTTCGCTGCAAGGAGAATGACTGGAAGATTTTCTGGAATATGGGCTCCGGATCGACCCCCAGTTCGACCAGCTCTGCGGCGTAGCGATACGCCACAGAACCCGAATTGGAGTAACGAAACCAGCCCGTATCGGTGGCGATCGATACAAACAACGATTCCGCTGAGTTGAGCGGAAGGTCTTGGCCCAGGGCCCGAATCACTTCCATCACCAGATTGCCAGTCGCAGGTGATCCAGGCTCGCACCAGATCTCCTGGAAAAACTCCACATCTCCATCGAGATGATGATCAATACACACCACTGGAACTGCCGCGGCTTCGACCAGTTTTCTCATATGACCAAGACGATCAAAAGCAGACGTATCCAGGACCACGACGAGATCCGCTTCTTCCACCGCCGAAATCTGTACTTCATTCGGTTCGCCCGTGAGAACCTCGGCCACCCCGTCATGGTCAATGAACTGTAATTTCTCCGGAACAGCATGAGTCAGAATCGTCCGCGGCTGGGCACCAAGTTGAGTCAGACAACGATGCATCGCCACGCTCGAACCGAGAGCATCTCCATCAGGATAGATATGCGTGAGAATCAAAGGCTGCCTAGCCGCCCTCAGGGCGACGAGAAGCCCCTCGGGAATCGTTCCGGGCTCCCAGAGATGTACTTCTTCGACCATCGAACCTCATTCTTGAGACAATTGCGTTTACGCAATAACATGGTACTCGTCACGACCAATAGGATCGAGACTGAGAGACCGGAGTTTAACACCGACCGACCACCGGGAACCAGCCCAACCAACGTCAAGACAAGAAGTCAGGAGCCTGATGGAAACCGGCCGAAAAATCATGAATCTCCGCAAGGATCGTGGAGTCGCCCAGAGCTCTCTGGCTTCCATGACCTCGGTCACTCCCAGCGCCCTGTCTCGTATCGAGGCAGGGATTCATCAGCCCAGAGGAACCGTAGCACTCCGGATCGCTCGAGAACTCGGCGTCACCGTCGATTACATTCTCGACGATGAAGCGCCATATCCACCACCTCCAGCAGCTTTGCTGGAGAATCTGACAAAAGATCTTTCTCAACAGCCGCGAAATCTCAGCATGAAGGTCAGTAGCGCAGAAAAAAAAGTTCTGAAAGCGCTTCGACAATTGAGCTCTGAAGAACTGAAGTTGCTGGAAAACAACCTTCAGGCCGGTAACAAGGAGATACGCCTCGCCCTCTTCGCCCTCGGTCGCACAGAACTGCTGACCAAACTCAACGAAGAGGAACTAAATCAATTCCAGAAGATTCTCGAACAGCTATGAACTTCGAGCGGGCTCAGGCGATGCTAATCATCTGAGCCACTTCCGCCTGTCCTTCGTGAACAGCAGCGGCAGAAGCCTTCAAAGCAGTACTCTCGTCAGCACTCAGATCCACCTCGAGAATCTTCTCGACACCATCGGAACCGAGAATCACCGGGACCCCAACCCATGTGTCTTCAATTCCATACTGCCCATCCAGAAGCGAGCAGCATGGCATGACCCTCTTCTGATCGAGAAGAATTGATTCCGCCATCGCAACCGCCGAAGCACTGGGTGCGTAATAGGCACTTCCAGTTTTGAGAAGGTTGACGATTTCCGCCCCACCGTGACGAGTTCGATCGACCAGTTCTTCCAAACGGTCCTCTGCGATGAGTTGCTGAACAGGAATACCACTGACCGAAGCGGTCGAGGTCAAAGGAATCATGCTATCGCCATGGCCACCGAGAACCATCGCCTGGATGTCGCGGACTGAACAACCAATCTCCATCGCAAGAAATGCTCGATAGCGAGCCGTATCCAGAACCCCTGCCATGCCGACCACTTTATTCTTCGGCAACCCCGAAACTTGATGGGCGACGTAGCACATCACATCGAGCGGATTGGAAACAATCACCAACGTTGCAGACGGAGCTACTTCCATGATGCCGGAAACAACCTTCTGCTGAATCTCACCATTGACTCGTAGTAGATCTGACCGATCCATCCCTGGTTTTCTTGGCATACCAGCGGTGATGATGACCAGGTCTGCGCCTTCGAGACTGGAATAGTTACTGGCTCCCTGGACACTGGAATCATAGCCACATACAGGCCCAGCCTGGACCAGATCAAGGGCCTTGCCCTGAGGCATCCCGTCAACGATGTCGACAAGAACAACATCTCCAAGCTCTTTCTCAGCCAGCCGCTGTGCAGTGGTGGATCCTACAAATCCTCCACCGATGACTCCGATCTTACGACGCGCCATGATTGCATCCTCTCCTGGCCCCTCGGGAGCCGAAACTTTGACTCTTCTCGAGCCAAGCGGATCAACAGTCTCCCGTTTTTTTTACTGTGTTGCGAGCAACTCCGCCAAAGTACTTCCGATTCTCGCCGGAGAATCGGCCACCTTGACGTTGGCCCTCTCAAGCGCAGCGATCTTGTCTTCGGCTGTCCCCTTACCACCGCTGACGATGGCGCCAGCATGTCCCATCCTCCGTCCCGGAGGAGCTGTTCTGCCGGCAATGAAACCAACCACCGGCTTTTCGACCTCCGAGGCGATGAACTCTGCAGCCTCTTCCTCGGCAGTGCCACCGATCTCGCCGACCATGATGATCGATTCGGTAGCAGGATCTTCATTGAACAGCTTCAAAACATCGATGAAGTCTGTCCCGATGATGGGATCACCACCGATTCCAATACATGTGGTCTGTCCCAAACCCATCTGAGTGGTCTGGTGAACCGCCTCGTAGGTCAAGGTGCCACTCTTGCTGACAATCCCCACCGACCCTGGTTGGTGGATAAAGCCTGGCATGATTCCCATCTTGCATTCACCTGAGGTGATAATTCCCGGGCAATTCGGCCCCAGCATGCGTACTCCGTTGGCCCGTACTGCTGCTTTGGCTCGAACCACATCCAGAGTCGGGATGCCTTCAGTGATACATACGATGAAAGGAATGCCAGCTTCTGCTGCTTCGATGACTGCCGCCGCAGCAAAACGAGCCGGAACATAAACGATGCTGGCATTCGCAGCAGTCGCTTCTTTCGCACTGGCCACATCATCAAAAACCGGACGATCCAGATGAGTCGTTCCACCTTTTCCAGGAGTCACGCCTGCGACAATATTCGTTCCATATTCCATCATCTGTTCGCTGTGCAGAGTACCGTTACGCCCGGTATATCCTTGAACGATGACTCGAGTATCAGAATTGATCAGAATACTCATGCCTTGCTCCCCTCAGCTGCTTTTACAGCCTTGGCGGCCGCATCAGCAAGATCTTCCGCTGTGATGACATCGATGCCTGATTTTTCAAGAATAACCAGGGCCTCAGCCACCGAGTTCCCTTCAAGCCTGACGATCAATGGAACTTTCAAATTAGTAACTCTTGCTGCTTCAATGATTCCTTCTGCGATCAGATCACACCGGATGATTCCGCCAAAGATGTTGACCAGTATCGCTGCAACATTGGGATCTTCGAGGATGATCTTGAAAGCCTCCGTAACCCTCTCGGCGGTGGCAGTTCCTCCAACGTCAAGAAAATTGGCCGGCTCTCCTCCGTGAAGCTTGATGATATCCATCGTTGCCATGGCAAGACCTGCACCATTAACCATGCACCCGATGGAACCATCCATCCCTACATACGAAAGATCCCACTCAGACGCCCTCGTCTCACGGGGGTCTTCTTCGTGAAGATCACGAAGTTCTGCATGTTCCGGGTGACGGTATTCGGCGTTTTCATCAAAGGTGATCTTCGCATCCAGTGCGATCACGTCACCGTTGCCGCTCACCACCAGAGGATTGATCTCCGCCAGAGAACAGTCTTCCTGGACGAAAGCATTCGCCAACTTCATGACCAGTTCAACAAACTGATCGGCAGTCTTATCCGTAAAATCGAGCTTCTGTGCCAGCGACCTGGCGGCCTCGTCGGAAATCCCTGAATCGACATCCACCTCTTCGAAGTGAATCGCTTCGGGTCGATTCGCTGCGACCTCTTCGATATCCATGCCACCCTCTGCGCTGACCATCAAGACCGGCTTTTCACGAGCACGATCGATCACCATCCCGCAGTAGATCTCCCGAGCAATATCACACCCCTCCTCGATAAGGATGGTGCGCACTTTTCGCCCCTCGGAACCTGTTTGATGGGTAACCAATTGCATTCCCATGATTGAGCGAATGGCTTCTTCGCATTCCGCTCTGGTCTTGGTCACTCGAACTCCACCGCCCTTGCCTCGACCTCCGGCGTGAATCTGGGCCTTCACGACCCATGGCCCATCACCAAACTCGCTCGCTTTGACAAGAGCTTCTTCCACAGTTACGGCAACCGCTCCTCGTGGAACAGGGATCCCATGACGGGCCAGGAGCTGCTTTGCCTGATACTCGTGAATTTTCAAACGAGAATCCTTTCGTGCTTGGTCAACCGTCATGCCTTCTCGAAACTCAACATCGAAAACCAACGAGTTTCGAGGACCGCTTCACCTTTCGTGACAAAATCACGACCACAGAAAACCATGGCACAGGACCACAAACGGATTTCCAGACGGCAACTGGGAAGGTAGCCCGTGAAAGTAATGGGTGCAACGGAACCCGAAACGGAAGCCGGAACAGAAGGACCCCTGGTTCGGTTTAGTTCCCAGACCTGGATTCCTCTACTGATCCTCCGGAAGGGACTGCTCAGCTGGCTCGGGATCGCCCTCCTGGAGGATTCCGCGAGCGACAACCACCAAACGTTTTAACTCATCACTGACCGATCCTTCGGTACGAGCGAGCTGAAATTCCTTCAGCACCCGACTTGGATCTCCCAGCACCAGAGACAGCGCTGAAATACGGCCTCTGAACCGTCCCAGCTCCTCAAGAATTCGCATACGCAAATCTCGCAAGGATCTGTTGTGATCACGAGTCGAAAAGGGGAGAGCGCTATCAAATGGTAGGTTGGTCCGATCGACCACAATCAATCCTTCACGATATCGAATAAGAGCAACGATTCCGTTCTCAAAAGTCTCTAACGCTTCCTTCAGCTGGATTTTCCGCTGCTCGAGGTCGCCGGAATTGAGCAAAGCTTCTTCTGATAGGATTCTTCCCAGTTCAAACCACGCAGCTGAATAGTTCGGATCGGCTTGAATCGCTTTCAAAAGAGCGGTTCGAGCTCGATCAAAATCGAGACCAAGCTGATTAATCCTACCGATGTGGTAATAACAGGTCCGTTCATTGATGCCGTCACCAATACCGGGCTCGCGGCCCAGAGCCTTTCGGAAAGACTCCAGTGCTCCATCGTAATCGCTGCGATTCTGATAAAGAAAAATACCGAGACTGACAAAGGGCCCCATCGCTGTCGGATCGACTTCTATCGCCTTGCGATAGAATCGTTCAGCAGCATCAAAGCGGCTCTCGCTTTCCGCCTCGATACCCTGCCGCCACAGATCTGAAGCACGACGGCGCTCAGCACTGAGTTCTTTACCTTCCAGCACCGAAACTGCGATCTTCTCGATTCGTTTCTGATTCTCAGTCCACCACTGACGCCACAGCTTCACTGACTCGGCCCGAGCGACTGGATCTCCATCAGGCTCAAAACCTAACAGCTGACCGGTATATTCCATCAACTTATCGGCCGCGATCGATCGGGCCGCTACTTCTTCAAGCTCAAGGGCATTGATCAATGTCGAAATACCGATGTATACGCCATTTTCACCCAGCGCGATGGCCAATGCCATTTGCGCATGTGCAGTCGAGCTCTGCCAGGCCGACAACAATTCCTTGACGCTGTGAGTCCGTTGCAAAACATCGACGGAAAATGAACGTACGTCGGCGCTCTGCGCCTCATCGAGGAGCAACAACCCGAGCAGTGGATAAAGATCTGAACCGTTTTCCAGCAATGCTCCACGAAGTAACTCTATCTGAGTTTTTGAATTGCCTTCTGTCAGGTTCTTCAAGAAATGTGGATGGGAATCGGTCAACCCAACCGGAAGAGCCATCCTGAATCTCTCTTCGAGAAGAATTTTCCGGAACTCAATATTTTCGCCAGCTGCGAGGGCCTCTTCGAGATACCTCCAGGCGAAAAATCCTGCCGCACGAATGAACTCACTACCTTCTTTTTTGGCCATCGCATCATCCGAGCGAACACCGTCCAGCGCCCGGGTAATACGCTCGTGGAAATCTGCCCGTATGGCATATCGATCATCGCTACAAATACCATTGGGAAGGATGGTTCGTTCCACTTGGGAATCCGGATATCTAGCACTACCCAGCTCTAAATCGACGACCCATTCCCGTGTCCCCGCATCAAAACGAACATTGCCTGAAATTTCGTGCGCATTTTTCATAATCAGCAAGATGCCTGGCGACTCTTCGGATTCAGTATCGACCAGACTCCACCCTTTGACTTCTCTCTTCAAAATCCGGGTATTTCCAAGCCGACTACCCACTTCCAGGTATTCATTACCCAGATCGTAAACTCGCCCCTCCAGAACCACTCCGGCCTGAGTTCGAATTCGAACCCGAACACTTGCCTCCGCAGTGACGCCGATGAAAACCAGTGCCACTGTGAAAAAAATCAAACAAGGACCTAAAAAGCGTTTCCTGCTAGGAATCAAGAGTTTCTCCTGTCGAGATCAACGGCCGATCAGTGGTGGATCATCATCGAGTACCGAACTTGACCCCTGATTCTGCCTCATGGAAACGAACGTGCAAGACCCGTCAGGGGTTGCGAGAGCATCCTGATCAGGCGAGACTTCACCAATCCTCGGTAAAGAGACGGAAATTCGGGCATAGGCCGAACCAGAAAAGCGATGGAGGCTTCTTGAACCAGCAAACTCTGGATTCGAAACAGAGTGGTGATCGTCTTGAGGGAGTCTTCCTCGTCGAGAATGCCAGTCTCAAGACCGCTAGAAATGGCAAACTATTCATCACGATGACCCTTCGTGATCACACCGTGGGTCTGAAAGCAGTCCGCTGGGAAAGTAGCCAGGAGGAATTCAGAGAACTCAGCAAGAATCCGTTCCTGCGAGTCCAAGCTCGAGTCGAAGAATACCAGGGCAACCTACAGTTGATTCTCGACCAGCTGTCTCCACTTTCCGCCAGCGAAGTAGGACTGCAAGCAGCAGAGTTCCTACCTCGTACAACTTGTGACATCGAAGCGCTGGAGAGAGAGCTGGAAGAACGGGTCGCATCCATCAAGAATTCAGATGTTCGACAAATCGTTGTCAAAATTCTTGAGCGCCCAGGCTTACGCGATCAGTTGAGAATCTCACCAGCAGGGAAATCGATGCATCACGCATACATCGGAGGACTCCTCGAACATGTAATGTCACTGGTCAACCTGGCAGACAAGGTCTGTGATCATTACAAATGGCTCGATCGCGACATTCTCATCGCTGGAGTTCTGTTGCACGACATTGCCAAAACTTCCGAACTTGGGATTGAAAATGGAATTAGCTACACCGACGAAGGGCAACTGCTGGGCCACATCGTGATGTGCTGCAACTGGATTCATGAAGCCGCTCTCGAACTCGACGATGTTGACCGAGAAACAACCCTGCAAATTCAACATATCGTCGCCAGCCACCATGGATTACTCGAGTTTGGCTCACCCAAGAAACCAGCCACTGCTGAGGCTCTCGCCATGCACTACATCGACAATCTGGATGCCAAGTTGATGGCATTCCTTGGACTATTTGAAAAAGCAAATCCAGGACCAGAAGATTCTCGATTTGGAGATCACGCCTACATTCTCGACGTACGGCCCTATTTCCCGCACCACCTCGATTTTCGGGGTCCTACGGCTCTCGAGCGACCGACCCCTGCCAAGAACGGCCCGTCAAAACCCTCCGGCTCCGATAAAGATACCGGCGACCTACCCTTCTAATAGAAATCGCTGTGATTCTGACGTCAAAATGCGACTGCATTTCTTCAGGCAATCTCGGGGGTAATACCGAGGGCGGATTCCATTCGCGCTGAATTTTCGATGTGATCACTCCAGCGACTCACATCATCTGAACTACGGGCTTCAACAAAAATACGAAGCAAAGGTTCAGTTCCAGAATATCGCACGACTATCCGACCAGCATCTCCTAACGCTTGTTGCGCTTTTTCTATTGCACCGGAGAGATGTTGCAGATCTTCAATTTCAGGGCGATCGACGATCCGCAAAGTTCTTTGCTGCTGGGGGAAATGGACGATTCCTGCCCGAAGATCTGACAGAGACCTCTGCGATTCCATGATACGAAGTGCAATGCTCAAGCCGGTCCGGATCCCATCACCGGTGGCTGCCTCACTGTGATGAATAATGTGGCCTGAAGGCTCACCTCCGAGCAATCCACCGCTCTTGCGAAGAGCGGCAGCGACCGCACGATCACCAACGTCAGTCCGGATCACAGAAATCCCGCATTGATTGAGATATTCTTCCACACCAACGTTCGATAGTGTTGTCAATGCAACAACTGCTGGATCCAATTGTCCACTCTCTTGCAAAGATCTGGCCCAGATAACGATTACGTCATCTCCATCGACCAGGTCGCCTGCCTCGTCTACCAGTAGCGCGCGATCAGCGTCTCCATCGAGGGCGATTCCCAGCTGGGCTCCATGACGAATCACCTCTGCACCAAGAGTTTCTGGATGTAGCGATCCGCAATCGACATTTATACGGGCACCATCTGGCTGGTCATGCAGTGTCGTAACTTCTGCACCGGCTCGGCGAAATACCTCGGGGGCCAGGCCGCTACCAGCTCCACAGGCACAATCGAGAACCAGCGACAGACCTTCGAGAAACTTTCCTGGTGGAAAAGAACTCAGTAGAAGCTCTAGATATTCGTTTCGCAGATCAGGATTGATCTCGATTTCGACCTCAGTACTTGGGGCTCCAACCTGCAACACATGATCCTCAGAAATCATTCGCTCCTGCGCCTCTGTTAGCTTGGAGCCATCTGAAGAAATCAATTTAATGCCGTTAAACTCAGGCGGATTATGAGAAGCAGAGATCACAATCCCAAGATCAGCACGACCTTGTGCCAAAAGCACCGAAACTGCAGGCGTCGGAAGCACACCAGCGTGATGAGTTTGACAACCAGCACGCTGTAACGAACTGGAGATGATTTTCTCCAGCTCAGGCCCGGTCAGTCGAGTGTCGCGTGCGACCAATACTGTTCCATCTCGACAGCCTTGCCGAGCCATGTGTAGCGCAATAGCGCTCCCGAGCCGATCTATTGAATCTGGAGAAAGTAGTCCTTCCCCACCAATACCTCGTACACCATCAGTGCCGAAAATCAATTCTGCTCATCCTCTCCCGCCGCTTCCATCGACTGTGCGCTGTACAGGATGATCCGCTCTAATTTAACCTGATCTCGGGAGATCCCTTCGGGAAGGCTACCCTCTAACCATTGCACTTCCTCGGCAGGAACGGTGCGATTAACTCCTTCAGTGTTGGTGACCTTGACCAGCAGGAAGAAAACCCCTTGCTTGACCCGCTTTTCCCATTCTCGGACCGCTTCCTCGACTCCTGATACTGTCACCTTGATGGTTCGGTCACCCCGTATATCAAGGTCTACTTCTTCATCTACGATATAACGAACGGAGACGACCGCCTGACTCTGTGTCAGGTTCGGCTCCATTTCAAGGCGAACCATAACTGCCGAAGGAGCACCACCGGCAATCCGAACGAGACCACTACTATCACCAGTAATCACCAACGGAACCGTTCTCTCCAGCTGCACCGTGGATAGCCCGGCAATATCAATCTCTTGGGTAAAAATACTGATACTGTCATCTTCGAGAAGTGACTTTGGCCCTTCCAGGAAGGTCGTCTTCGGTTCACTTTCAATCCCGTTTTGGGACAAAATAAACCCATCCCCTGGCGTCCCCAAAACCAACGGTTTGACTTCTCTTTCAACTTTCACGACTGAATCAACAATGACCGCAAGTGACGACGGATCGATCGATTGAATCGAAAGCCCCGAAGGAAGTTCAAAAGCATCTTCTACTTTCAGATTCACACGACCACTACGGTCGACTTTAAGAACTCCACCGGGCGTCTGTGTCGAATCAAGATATCTTGTGAGTACATTCCTTGGCCCCGAGATGGAAATCCTACAACGTCCACTAAAGAGATCTCCAACCTGACCAAGGTATCTTGTTTGTGCAATTTCCTGCTTCACGATGACCTGGTCATCTCCCAGAGGTTCGAGTCGGATAAAACCATCGACTGTCTCTTCGTGTCCGGTGTTACCAAAAGCAAAAGCCCAGACAACGACGGCGAGAACAATACTGGTCAATTTGTTACGGGTATTTCCGATGAAGAACTCTATGACCCGTACCTTCAGTGGAGTTTTCATGATGCCACCCCACCACCGGTAGATTTCTCTTCGGAAGAATCTGAATCCTCTTCAGCAGCCTCGTCAGTTTTTGTGTAATAGCTTCTCAGCTGGCGTGCCAGTTGCTCTCGATCCAGATCGCGATGAACTTCTCCACGAACGCACAATGAGATATTTCCGCTTTCCTCGCTGACGACCACTGTGACGGCATCCGATTCCTCGGTCAGCCCTACCGCAGCGCGATGACGGGTACCTGCCCATGAACCGAGTTCTTCATTCTCTGAAAGTGGTAGCAAGCAACCGGCAGCTGCGATTCGCCCCTTCTGGATGACCACCGCACCATCATGAAGTGCCGTGCCTGGATAAAAGATGGTCGAAAGTATCTCCGACGAAACTTCTGCGTCGAGAATCGTGCCGCGATCAACCCAGGGATTGAGTGACTGGTCTCTTTCGATGGCAAAAAGTGCGCCGACACGGCTCTTCGATAAGGAGAAACAAGCCCGTACCAGCACTACTACCAATTCTTGTTCGTCACGAACCAGCTCTCCAAAAATCGGAGCCTGGCTGAGCCGAACCAGCCCTCTTCGCAACTCCGGATGGAGTATAACGATAATCGCTGTAAAGGCCGCTGGAGTCACGAGATCAACCAGGTAACCGATCCGATCCAGGTCGAGGTATGTCACGACAAGACGCGTGACCACGACCGTCATAATCACGGTTAATGCCAACCCTTTGAGAACTCCTGCACCTCGGGTTCCCTCGCAAAAAACGATGAACCAGTAGATCAACAGGTAGATCACTGCGACTTCGAAGAAAACTCGCCAGGGATCGATCGCCTGCACGGCGGTCCAGATCGCTTCGAACTCGTTCAACTCAATCCCCCCTCGACAAGAACAGGATTTTCGATCGCAGCCAGAGCCGACAAAAATGTAACCGTCTCTCTGACATCATGAACACGAACCCATTCTACTCCAGCATCACGGGCCCGGCTGACGAAGGCCAGCGAAGCCGGAAGCCTATTCTCCGGCGGAGAATCATCAAAAGTACCGGTGAATGATTTCCGCGATGCCCCAATCAGCAAAGGCACTCCTAGCGCCCGAAACTCTTCGAGGCCTCTGCCAATTTCGTAATTATCCACAAGGCGCTTACCAAATCCAAGACCCGGATCGACGATGATGCTCTCTCGCAAGATCCCCGCATTTTCGCAAAACTTGATCCTGTCGATAAGGTAATCACGAATCTCACCGATGACATCACCATAACCTGGGCTTGACTGCATCGTGCTGGGAATCCCCTGACGATGCATCAACACCACTTTCACCTGTGCGTCAGCAATCACATGAACCAGCTCGGGATCATCTTGTAATGCCGAGGTGTCGTTGATCATCGAGGCCCCCAGATCCACCGCAGCCTGCGCAACCTTGGCTCTACGGGTATCGATACTGATGGGAACATTGATCTTGCCACTAATCGCCTCGAGGACTGGTATCACCCGAGCAAGCTCTTCCTGCAGTGACACTTCGACGGATCCAGGCCGAGTCGACTCCCCACCAATATCGATGGCATCAGCACCTTGCCGAACCAATTCGAGGGCTTGCTCCTGCGCACGGTCGACATCCATCCAATTCCCACCATCGCTGAAGGAATCGGGAGTCACGTTCAAGATGCCGAGTACTTTAGGTGTCAGCACTTTAAGGGTCACGTTGCTCTTCCTTATTGAATGG
>JBBWWC010000138.1:0-7769 GCA_050256555.1 Planctomycetota bacterium
GGAAGGAATGTTCGGAATCGGTTCCGAACTTCCTTCCCGGCCGGGGGATCGAATTGTGGCAATTTCAGGAAGCGGCCTTGGTCGCTTTCGGGGTCTTGGCCTGGCTCGTACTTTTGGCCGTGACCTTCGAAGAACTACGCTTCTGGGCAGTTCGGCTGTAGCCCAGCTTCTTGATCACTCCTAGAACCTCTGTCCAGGAAAGGAACAGTTTGTCGTTCTTCTTCTTGTAATCCTCGATAGCTTGGAGGAAATCGAGTTCTTCTTGGTTCACTGGTCTCGCCATGGTGCCTCCTGACTGGGGTAAAGCTTCCCTTTCGGGAACGGTACTCCCCACTCTTCGGCATTTCCGTCCCCGGACTGAAGGGTTAGATGGCAAGATCTTGAGCAATTATCTTCAGCGAAAGACGATCCTGCAGTTCCCGGCACAACTCTTCGATCTCCCGAGCAGCTGGCCCATCTGCGTCATGGCCAAATATCGATGTGCCATGCGAAGGCGCTTCCGCCACCTTCACCCGCGATGGAATCACCGCAGTCGTGACCTTGTCAGGGAAATGCTCCCGTAGATCTGTAACCACTTCGCGTGACAGATTGGTCCTCGGATCAACCATCGTCGGAACCACTGCGTTCCACTGCAACTGTGGATGAAGACGCTGCTGGACCAGCTCGATGATCTTGATCAACTGAGCCATCCCCTGAAGAGCAAGGTATTCAGCCTGGACCGGTACCAGAACCTCATCGGCAGCAGCCAGCGCATTGAGCGACAGCAATCCAAGCGAAGGCGGGCAATCGAACAAAATCAGATCAAAACGGTCCGGTTCGAGTGAATCCAGCGCATCCCGTAGTAGCAACTCTCGTCCCAGTTCCTGCGACAATTCACCCTCGGCCCCGGCCAGATCGATATGTGATGGGACCAGCGAGATCCCCTCGGTCGGGACATCGAAGATGCACTCGGAAAGAGGCTTCTCGCGGCGCAGTGCCATTTCAATCGTATATTCTTCGATACGCTCGAGGCTGGTGTCACAAAGAGAAGCCGAAAGCGAAAGAGTCAAATGGGCCTGGGGATCCAGATCGATCAACAAGACCCGAAAACCGCGACGGGCCCACCCGACCGCGCAATTGAGAGCCAGGGTCGTCTTGCCGACTCCGCCCTTCTGATTGATGAAGGCGATCCGAACATTTCGCTGTGGACTCGACATTCACTCCCCCTCTGACCCCTGTAGATTCGATGAGACTATACCGCTGAAGAGCCAGCAGCAAGTTCGATCCACCACTCTGGATGCAGTGAACATCGCTGATTATTCTTGCGGCATGAAGAATCTGAGTTGCTGCCACCTATCCTTTGCCCTCGCAGCTCCAGAACGCCTACCTGTCGAGGCCGCCCTGTCCGATGCTCTCAAAAATCACAGCGCCGAAGAAGTCGAAGAAACGATTCTTCAATCGATCCCCTATAGCGGTTTCCCTGCGGCAGTCGAAGCTCTCGGTTGGCTTCGACAACTGCATCCGACCGCATCTTCAAAACGATCCGCATCATCAGCAGCAACTGCCGACCTGTTTGACAGCGTCTACGGTGCTGCACGAGAACGAGTTCTCGACTCGCTTCGAAAACGACACCCTGATCTGGAGCACTGGATCGAACAGTTCGCCTACCGCACCGTGATGGACTCGTCGTGGTTCGATGCCGCTCAGATCGAATCGCTGGCGGTCGCATCGCTGATCGCCCAGGGCCGGATGAGCCCGCTGCACTCGCATCTTCGTGGCGCATTACGAACCGGTGTCAAATCGGCCGAACTGAAGGATCTGCTCGACTCGCTCGAACCGCTAGCACACCCAGAAGTACTCGAAGCGAGTCGTGAATTGCTGCGCCAATTGACCCTCAAGGAATGACCCGATCACTGAGTTGCGGATCCAGCTCCATCAGAACTGGTGCGATTCTATTTATCCCAGTTTTAAATGTTGCGTAATAGCGGCAGCGATTCTTTCGCTTTCTTCCCAGGTCGCAACCATCGAGAGACGAACAAATTGCTCCCCGGGACCGTGTTGATCCGGATCTCCGACCAGCGCCGCCGAAGGGATCGTCACGGCCAGGATCTTTTCATCGAGCAAGGCTTCCGACAGCTGTGTACTGGTGATTCCTTCCGGCGCTCTTTGCCACACATAGAGACTCGCCTCCGGCTCACTTCTGGGCAGCCCAGCCTGTTCAAACGCTGTCACAAACAGATCGCGTCGCTTTCGATAGCCCGCTCGCATCTCGGCCACATGCGATTCGTCTGAATAGGCAGCCATCGCAGCTTCCTGGATGAACCAGGGCGTGCCGGTATCGATATTGGCCTTCAGTTTCCGATAGAGAGCGATCACTTCGGGATCACCGGCAACCCACCCGACTCGGTATCCAGTCATGGCCGATCGCTTTGAGAGAGAGTTAAAGACCAGCACTCCTTCTTTGCCTTCTTCGAGTGCCGAATGAGGTGGCTCGTCGAAGTAAATCTCGGAGTAGGCCTCGTCGCTACAGGCGATGATGTTGCGATCACGGCACCACTGCACCCACCGTTTCAAAAACTGCGGTGAAGCGACCCGCCCGGAAGGGCTCGAAGGAGTGGTCAGCCAGAAGATCTTGGCTCGTTCTGCGATCTCATCCGGGATCGAATCGAGATCGGGTAAAAAGTCGGTCGCTTTCTGGATCGGCGTAAAATACGGCTCCCCTTCGGCAAACAAGGTTCCACCACCATAGGGCGGATAACCGGGATCAGGGCAAATCGCCACATCGCCCGGATTCAGCAACGCTTCCGGCAGATGAAAAATCGATTCCTTCGAACCGACCGAAGAAACAATTTCAGTTTCGGCATCGATCGAGACACCAAAACGACCCTGAAACCAATCGGTGACTGCTTGGCGAAAAGGTAGACTCCCGGCAAAAGGTGGATAACCGCTGCTGGCATGACGTTCGATGCCTTCAGCACAAGCTCTCCGGATAAACTCCGGCGTTGGTGCCGAAGGATCGCCCATACCGAAATCGACCGGCGAGAAACCTTTCGCCCGGAGCTCTTCCGTTCGTTCCCTGACGGCAGCCATCGCATAGGTGCCGATCTGCGAGATCCTGTTCGATCCGACCAATTGAAGTTCCTCTCTCCACAATTTTCGTGTTACTTCGTTTTCATGTTATTGCTGATCGCTCGAATGCCACACAGCCAGCCCCCGGATCAGGTGGCAACCATCGCCAAAAGCACGTTCCCAGATCAGAGGGTCTGTGATGGCAGTCTGACGAGAAAGTAACAGCCCCTGGGGATCCACTTCATCGACCAAGCGCACCATGAGTTGATTTGCAGCTACCAGGCAAGTCGTGGCGACTTCTTGACTCTGTTCTGGCGTCAACAGCCCGACGATTCGACACCGCCCTAGCACATCCAGACCATGCCCGACCAGCTTCATTTGCGCCAGAACTGAATGTCTTGCAGCGCGGCGCCCTGAAATCCCTGCCGCCACCGCACGCTTTTCTTCATCGAGACGAAACTGAAGCTCCCAGGGAATTCGTTGCGTCAAAAGCAGTGCTCGATCGATCACACGCTGTCGATCTGCGGCCCCCAGATATCCTGCCTCGACCGACTCCACCAGAGCCGACAGCAGGTGAAAACCGCCACAGGTATAAGCCCAGGTTCCCGACACCGAAGGATCCGCAGACCCATCGGGTCGGACTCGTCCTTCATCCAGGCAGCTCTGGACGATTCGATCGGAAGACTCGAGCGCAGCCAGAAGAGTCCGAGCCAGTGTCGTCAAATCCGCATCAGCGGTCACTGTGGTTCCGTCCAGCTTCAAAACAGCGGCAGCTTCTAGCAGCCAGGCCAGATCATTGATCTCCTTCCAGTGAGTCGGAGATCTGGTCGTTGAGAGAGCTTTTTCGATTCGTAAGGCGAGCGCCGGATGGGTCGAGGGAAGTACCCAGGCGGCAGTTCGTACCAGGAGATGGGGATGTTGCTCGCCACGCTCGTCTGCCTCACCATGAAGAGGAATCGATAGCGTCGGATCCTCGATCAGTGAAATCCAACGTTGCCGAACTTCTGCGAGTGGATCGGAAGCGGCAAAAGCCAGCAACAGGTGCGCCCCGGCCCAGGGGTCATCACTATTGAGCCCGGCCTCGAGGATCCGTGTTGAAAAAACCGCCTGAGGATCGTCAGGAATCTCCGAAATACAGCCCAGGAGCAGCAACAATCCGACAGAAAAAGTCAAAATTTTCACCGGACGACCGCTCCTGGCAGATCTGTTTTTTTGCGATCCTGACGCCAAATCACGCCTCCCTTGCTTTCCCATCAGATCGTATCGGAGACATGGGAGCAAGGGTCATCGAAACAAGGATCCTTGCCCACGAACCGATGAAGGGGCACTCTCTTGCCGGAAGGAGTACGGATGGAACTGCTACCGAACCTGGCTTTACGAATGCCCCACCTACCCGTGCTCAACGATCTACTGCTGTTACTACTCGGAGCCATGGTGGTCGCACTGATCACCAGAAAGCTGCGCATTCCGTATACCGTAGGGCTGGTTGTGGCCGGGGCGGCGGTCGGCTTCTTGCGCCATCAAGGTGCCCTGCCGAGCGGTGCCGGCCACTTTGAACTGACCCAGGACTTCATCCTGCTGATCTTGCTACCGCCATTACTCTTCGATGGCGCCATGAACACTCCGTTCAAAAAACTTCGCGAAAACAGCGGCCTCATTTCGACGATGGCTCTGCTCGGCACCTTCGGTTGTATTCTCATCACCTCGGCGGCCATCAAATCTGCGACCGGTTGGTCCTGGGATCTGTCACTGCTACTGGGAGCGATGGTCAGCCCAACCGACCCGGTCAGCGTGCTGGCCATCTTTCGCGAACAAGGAGTCCAAAAGAAACTATCGACCATCGTCGAGGGCGAATCGCTCTTCAATGATGGATTGGTCGTGGTCCTCTACGTATTGCTCCTGCGCGGACTGGAAAATGGCTGGGATGGGATTTCGCTCGGTTCGGGAATCCTGACCTTCATCCAGATGATCGGAATCGGCGCACTGGTCGGTCTATCCCTGGGAGCCTTCGTCAACTGGCTGATGGAACGAATCGAGGAGCATCTGGTCGAGGTACTCCTGTCGATCCTTCTGGCTTACGGCTCTTACCTTCTGGCCGAGCACTTCCACGCATCCGGTGTCATTGCGGTCGTCTTTGCCGGCTTGATGGTCGGAAACGTCGGGCGCCAGACTTCGATGACCCCGACCGCCATCCTGAGCCTGGGGTTGACCTGGGAAGTGATCGCCTTCATTGCCAATTCGCTCGCCTTCATCGCTCTCGGCTTTGCCGTCGATCCGGTGATCGTGATGGAAAACTACAAATTGGTGCTGCTCGTGTGGATTGCCAGCACCGCCGCCAGGGCACTGATGACCTACGCCATCGGCGGAACCGACCAAGCACTGCGCAAATCATATCCCCGTTCCTGGCTCCACGTCATCCACTGGGGAGGACTCAAGGGAACCGTCCCCGTTGCTCTGGCCCTGGGTGTTGCTGAATCGACCTACCTCAGTGAAACCGCTCCCCGGATGCAAGCGGTCGTCGCCGGTGTCGTGATGCTCTCGATGTTGATTCAGGGAACCACCATCAAACCACTTCTGAGTCGACTCAAAATCATTCAACCACGTGAAGGAAGACGCCGCTGGGAGCGCCAACAGGCCCGCGCCATCGCCGTCGAAACCGCCATCGTAGAGCTCGGAGATGCTGCCTCTACCACCGAGGTCGACCCCCAACGAATCGAATCGTTACGCGACCGACTGCTCCATATTCGCGAATCGATTCACGAGGACCTTCGCCAGGTTCTTGAAGACCACCCCGAATTCGCTGCACAACAGGTCCGTGATGTCATCGTCCGTTTGCTTCACCGCCAACGAACCGCTGTCGAGGAAGCATATCGAGAAGGGATTCTATCGGATGAAGCTCTCCGTGATGTGCAGGGCGAGATCGACCAGCTATTGCTGGAAGAAGCTCCTGATCTGGTTCCCGGTGAACGTGGTGAAGAGGGGAACCCTTGACCGAACTGGAATGGATCGAAACCTTCATCCTTCCACGAACTAACCGAAATTCACAGCATGGCATTCTCGGCCCCGGCGATGATGCCGCCCTTCTTCCCATTCCTGCTGGAGAAACATCGGTGTTGACGGTCGACGCCCTTGTCGAAGGGCAGCATTTCCTCGACCACTGGCTCGATGATCAAACCCTGGCACGACGTCTCATACGCAGTAGCGTCAGTGACCTGGCGGCGATGGGAGCCCGGCCATTAGGTTTTCTTCTCTCGATCGAAACTGCCGTACTCCCCGGCCGGATGGCCGAGGCCTTCTGGCAATCCATAGACCAGGAATGTGATCAACTGGGACTTACCTTACTGGGTGGAAATGTGACCCGTACTGAGGGCCCTCTGTCTCTGCATTGCAACTGCATCGGCAGTGTCACTGCCGGTCGTGAATGGCGCCGCAGCGGCGCACTGGCGGGCGACCTTCTGATCGTCACCGGAAATCCCGGTATGGCCGCACATGCGCGTCAGCAAATCCACCAAGGCGCTCACTTTGATGGCCAGGACTGTTGGAGTTCTCCCACACCTCGGCTTGGTTTCAGCGCTGCCCTGGCCCGGATTCTGGCCGAAGATCCATCACAACGACCACCTGCTGCCATCGATATCAGCGATGGACTGTTGCTCGATCTACAACGACTGTGCCGGGCCAATCGTTGCGGCGCCAATGTTGATATCTCCCCCCTCACCGGTGGAGAAAAGGCTCCTCTTGTGCAGCAAATCATCAGTGGAGGCGAAGACTACGAACTGCTCCTGGCTATCGCACCAGAAAGTCTCGATCGATTAAAAAGGGCTGCCCGAGAAACAGAGACACCGTGGCATCTGCTCGGCACTCTCGAGCAGAGAGGTTCGCAGCAGGTAGAACTGTGGAACGGCAATATAAAGGAATCGACCGACAATCCTGGCTGGGACCCATTCGTAACGGGACAACAACAGTAATCATCCTGAGCAGTAAAAAAACTGATCGCCTCCTGGCGACCAGTATCGATCAGGCGTCCGCCCCTTCGATGGCGGGAGCCTCTTCTCCATGCTCACGAATTGCGTCCTCGACAGATGAGCCTTCCTCTGGCTTCATCAGCGGGAACAACACCACGTCTCGTAGATTTTCTGCTCCAGAGAGCAAGGCAACGATCCGATCGATTCCCATCCCCCAGCCCGAGATGGGTGGCATGCCATGTTCCATCGCCATCAGGTAGTCTTCATCCATCACCATCGCTTCATCGTCGCCTTCAGCATTGAGCTGCGCCTGCTCTTCCAACCGCGCTCTCTGATCGATGGGATCGACCAGCTCTGAATAAGCGTTGATCACTTCCCAACCATGAATCACAAGCTGGAAGCGATCGGAGATGTGGGAATCATCGTCATTTCGGCGTGCCAGTGGCGACAAGTCGACCGGATGGCAGGTGACGAAGGTCGGTTGAGAGATCTTCGGCCGAACCGTTTTCTTGTAGAGTTGATCGATCAATGCACCACGGCCAAACTTCTCTGCCCCATCGATCTCAATACCGACCGCATCGAGCGCTGCTCTCATCTGATCCGCATCCTCATGAGCGGAGATGTCGATCGAGGCGTACTCCTGGATCAGATCTGTCATCGTACGACGCGGCCAGTGGCCTGAAAAATCGATCTCGCCGGCCGAATGAGGCACCTGAAGAGACCCGGTACATTTCTCGATGGTCTTCTGCAGCAATTTCT
>JBBWWC010000139.1:0-12750 GCA_050256555.1 Planctomycetota bacterium
TGGTAAGCTGCGGCGGAAAACAGGTTAAAATCTGCTTGCAAGGCAGGAGATCAGATGGACGAGCCGATAGTCTTTGGGCGTTGGACTGCGCATGTCATCGAATGCGGGGGCTTGCATCTGGATGGTGGAGCAATGTTCGGATCGGTCCCCAGGGTTGTTTGGGAACGCTGTATCGCACCGGATTCAGAACACCGGATTCCCTTGGCCACTCGCCTGCTAGTCCTGGAGGATTCTGAATCTGACACGATCGTTGTGATCGATGCAGGAGTCGGGGATAAGGAAGACCAGGCCTTTCGCGAACGTTTTTCTGTCTGGCTTCCGGAAGGGGAATCAGAACCGCCGCTCCGGCGTGCGATTCGAACTGCTGGAGTCGATCCGGACAAAGTGACTGACTTGATCATCACCCATCTTCATTTTGATCATGTTGGAGGTGCCACAACCCTGGATGATTCTGGTGATGCTATTGCAGTACTGCCAGCAGCGACTCATTGGGTGCAGCAGGCCAACTGGAATACGGCGATCGATCCGAATTTACGAGAGAAGGCTTCTTATATTCGCCAGAACTTCGAGCCGTTAGAAGCGTGTCGATTAGAGAAACTCGATGGAGATGGAGAAATCCTACCCGGAATCAGCGTCGAAAGTGTCGATGGGCATACCCTTGGCATGCAAACGGTGCGAGTGGAGGGGGACGGGCGTGTTCTTCGTTATCTCGCAGATCTGGCGCCGACCCGTCATCATCTTCGAGCGGCATGGACGATGGGATATGACATCAGCGCAATTACTGTGATCGAGGAGAAGGCCCGGATACTGGGGGCAGCACTCGATGAAGAGGCTTTGTTAGTTCTGGAGCATGATCCGATATCACCAACGGCACGGATCGAGAAGAAGAACGGAAAGATCGTTCCTGTCGTCGAATGACCGGGGCAGAAAATCCCGGCAGTATTCGATCATTTTTTACAGGCCAAGGCGTGAGGCGCCACTGTAGCAGTTGAGCCCTGTCGCGCCGGCGAATCCACACAGGATCATTCCTGCTTCCCTTGCGGTTTCCACCGCAAGACTTGAGGGTGCACCCACCGCGATGAGGGCATCGAAGCCAGCAACGGCCGCTTTCTGAACCAGCTCGAAACTCGCTCTACCGCTGACAGCACAGATGAGTCCTGTCGCTGGGATCTTGCTACGGCTTACCAGCGATCCGACTAGCTTGTCGAGAGCGTTGTGTCGTCCGACGTCTTCGCGAATAGAGATGAGTTCGCCATCGGTTGGCCATGCGCCAGCGGCATGAACTCCGCCGGTACTCTCAAAGAGTCCTTGTGAGCTGCGTAACTTGCCTGGCAATGTTGATAACCAGGCCGGGTCGAGATTTTGTTTTTCCGAAACCTGTGGGACCCTGGCGATGACATCTTTGATACGGGTACGCCCACAGATCCCGCAGGCACTCGTGCCGAACCCAACATGCTGAATGGATGAGAGATCGGGCACGGATCCATTTCGAAGGGTTGCTGTGACAACATTGAGGGGCTCTTCAGCACGACCATCAGTGCAGTGGGATATCCCTGCTGGCATTTCTCCTGAGGGAAGAAATCCTTCGGCAACCATGTAACCGGTGGCGAGATCAAAGTCGTCACCGGGGGTTCGCATCGTTGTAGCAATCAATTCGTCGTGGGATCCCTGGTCGTCATTCCAGCGGAGGCGGATCTCAAGAGGTTCTTCGACCGCAATTTCATCGAGACCTCGGGGAGATCTACCGGGGCGAGTTCGCCGAACCGGAAGCCGCAACGAAGACCTATGAGCTGAGGAATTGTGAATCGGTTGGGCAGATTCCTGGTCGTGATCGCTCATCTCCCGTAGTCCCTCCACGGAGCCAGGGGTCTTCTGGTCTTCTGGCTCCCCTGAAGGATAACGGGGGTTCACTACCGAGCCTACTGAACTCCTGGTAGTAAGGATTCGCCTTCTTCCCACACGAGGCGGTCGATTCCGACTGCCTGAGGAAAGAGATCCCTGAGAACGCTGGAGCTGAGTAGGTCATCGTCGAAGTACCAGTTTCGCTGAGGTGGCTTGTAGACCCCTGATTTTCCCCAGCGTTCCGTGGCAACACGGCTCTGGAACAGATTGATGAAGGCTCCGTTGATATTGGCGGGTTTGCTAGAACCCCACTTTTCATGAAAACGAGGAAGGTTTTCGAGGCCACCAGAGTAGTTGCCGCCACCATCGGGAGTGCGGACGTTACCAGTAATGATGGCCATGTTGTAGGTGGTTTCAGTCGCTGAATCGAAGTCGCCGTAATCATCGCCGGGTTCTCGGCTATCATCCCAGTTGTTCGAGAGCAGGTTGACCGCATCGCTAATCACAGCAGCAGTCTTCTTATCGGTGGTATTGAAATCGCCTTCAACGTAGATGGGATCTTCACTGACAAAAAGCAAATCGGCTGGGAGTTCAGTTCCATTTGAGAGACGGATACCTTCGAGCCAGTTACTGGCAGCACCTGGATCCCAATTGCCAGGTTCCGGATCCGGAGATCGATACGCATAAACCTGGTGAATGTCGTTATTGGGATTGCTGTCGGAGTTTGCCGAAGTGACGTAATTCTGGAAGTCTTCATCGGCGAGATCGATTTCTGTGAGAGGGACATAAGTTTCTTCACGAGCATCGTACATGTCATTGTTACTCTCGCTGATGGCACCAGACATTTGACTGGTGATGTCGACATTGATTCCATCGATGACATGATAGATCCGGTCGTTGTGGATCAAGAGATCGGCACTGTTACGGTAGTGCCCGTTATTGCTGATGGATCCGATATCGGGGGCATTCTGGGTCAGTACTCCATGACTACCGGTTTGAACGGTGCCACCCCAGCGATCGTCTGCAAATTCGACCCAGTCCTGTGGGTCAGACCAGGATTCAAAGTCCTGGTTACTGTTGAGACTCTTGAAAACACCGTCGGTATTTTTAATCTTGACGCTACCACCGGTGGTGGAGCCGTTATTTTTTCGCTCTCTGAATATTTCACCAGTGCAACGAAAGTAGTCAGAATCGACCGTCAAGGTCTTTGATCCACCGACTCCTACGTAGATGTCGCCATTGGCGTGGACTTTTCCAGCAAAGGTCATGCTGGGCCCAGGAAGCAGTTCCAGGTCGTCGTCATAGAAGATGGCGAAATCGAAGAGAGGATTTCGTTGAACTTCTATGGTGCGTTTCAAATGACTCTTTGCGATTCCGATTTCGACTCCGGAGTTCGGTGAAATCCCCGGATAAAGTTGTACAACCCGGGTGTAGATCGATTGTGTCGGTCCGTTGGTATCGGTCGAATCATAAAGCACTTCAATGGATCGCCAGCCATTTTCATCGAGCACATCCGAATAAACGGATGGAGTCAAATCTTCAGCGTTCCAGGCGTAACTGGTTCCGCCGATGACGACGGTTCCCGTCGCAATAGTAGAGTCTGCAAACGGGTCGTCAAAGTTTGCGGTTCGGACAAGAATCTGTTTTTGTGCCGCATCCAGAATCGCTTCGGCCAGAGATCTCGCCTGAAGTCTGTCGAGCTGGAATCGAGAATCCTTGCTACGAGTCAGGGTGGTTGCAACGGTCGCCGCTGACACCAATCCGAGAACCAGGGTCATGAATACGGTGATGAAAAGAGCGGCTCCCTGTTGATTGGCCAGCTTTGGTATCGGTCGATGGGTTGTGTTCAATTTCATGTCGGTAGCTCCTGTTAGTGGGGGCACAAGTAAGTCTGTCTTCTTTGATTTATAGGGGAGAGTTTTTTTCATCACTGAGCGTCCTCCAGGAAGTTTCTCCGTTTCACCCGACTTTTAATCGAGTAGGGGATCTCTTCAGGATTTCTTTGTAATTGTAGTTCGACCACGATGGCCTGGCCCTGTTGGTCGAAGGAGAGTCCTGGAAGCCGATTGGAACCAGATCCATCCAGCTGGTGAGTTCCGATCCTGGTCGCCAGAAGCCAGGAAGAGGAGTGGCCTTGGTCGTCAGAAATGGAGCAACTGATATTACCGAAGTGGTAATCCTCGTTCTGTAAATCACTGGAAAGTCTATCCCAGCGAACCGTGCATGTGGCCACCGGAATCTCGTAACCCGAACTGTCGACGAAGTAGTATTCTCCGATGCTCAGGTCGTATTCTCTGCGCCATGTTGCCGGATCGACTTGATCCCATTGGCCCGATTGTTGGTCCCAGGAATACCCGAGAACATCGACTTGTAGCGCTTCACCTTCATCGAGAATGACGGGAGCGGACCAGCCCTGTCTCAGAACTGATTCGATGCGAGAAAATGCACGGTGTGCATCTAGTTGCGCAGAGGAATCTGCATCTGCCTTCCCCTCGAATTGAGAGAAGGATGAAGCCAGTGCGAGACTCAAGCCGAGAACGACCACGAATACAATCGTGGCGATGAGAATCTCGATCAGGGTTGATCCTTCATCCTGGCGGGTATGGATCTTCTCCATGAAGTCTCCTATCGGGTTCTAACGACCCAGAACTGTTGCTCTGTGAGTTCCTCAGCATCACGGCCAAGCCATGAAACCGTCACCAGTATTTCGAGTGGATCCGATTCGAGATCATCGATAGTGACATCTACGGTCGGGATGGTTGGATCAGCAAGTTCTACCAGGGTCGGTTCTTCGTCGAAGACCTGTGTGCCTTTCTTGGGCCAGTTTTCCTCAAGAAGGTATCCCGTCGAATCATTGGTGAGATCTTCCAGTGTTCTGGAATAGAGCTCCTCCAGAACTGCGCGGGCATATCCTGTGGCTCGAGTCACTTCGCGCGAGTGATTTTGTTCTTCAAGCACCGGCAGCAACAACATGGATGAGCCGAGACTGACCACGCCGAGAAGAGCGATGGCGACCATTACCTCAAGGAGGGTGAAACCTTCCTGACGCTGGCGGGGCGAGGGATGCAGATTCATCGAAGTTTTTCTCCTTCGGCGCGAAGACACAAAAACAAAGCAGGCCCAAAATGAGCAACATCTAGGCTCTGAGAAGATTACGACGCGGATGGCCAGAGGTGCAAACCAGGTCGCCGGAGAGGGGCCGGGGATGGGGCAGGAGTACTACGATTGTGGAAAGGGATTCCGGAAAGAGATTCCGGGTTTGGTTAGCCGCCTAGCTCCAAAAGGAGCCGGATATTGGTCGCTCCGTCGTCGTCAAAGGAAGAGATTTCATGCTGTGTGGTAGTGCTGGTGGCCTCAAGAAGCCATCGGAACCAGGGAGTCGGTCGGGAAGAAATCCCGAGGCGAAGTACCTGAACCTCGCCGGCGTCAGTTCCTGCTTCCAGGAGACCGTCCTGTGACAAGTTGTCGCCAAGATCCGCTTTTTCATATCTGACGAGAACTTCGAGATCCTTGGTGTCAAAGGGGGAATGAGCATCGAAGAGACCGGGCGGAAGATCGGGTCCGGAACGAGTCGGTAGATTTTCTTCCGGTGAGAGCAAGAATCGTATTCCGAGCTGCCAGCTATCGATTTCACCGGGATAATCATTGCGTGCCCCTGCAGTTTCGACGCCAAAGAAGCCGGTTCGGCTCCATTCGTTTTCCAGATGAAGCCAGCGAAACAAAGGCCAGCGCCAGCCGGCATGGACCCAGCGTGCGCTATTCATCGCAAGATTCTGAGAGCGAAAGACGGTCAATTCTCCAGGAGATTCAATCTGGAAATGGCCGTCGATTTCCTGGTCCAGGCGACCAGAGACGAAGACCGAGAATTCGCTGTCTTTGGAATCGATCGCATTTGGTCCACCAAACAGTAGTGGAGCGAACGGCTCGAGAGAGAGTCTTCCAGAAAATCCTTTTCCTCCGAAGAAATCCCCACGAAGATCCGCTGCGCCACCGAGCCGCGTTTGAACATCGAGAGTGATGGCTTCATCGAGCCAGCGTCCTCCGGCTCGGAGTGCCCAGCTTGAGCCTTCGCCGATCCAATCGAGGATTCCGTTCGATATGGTCAGACGATCTTCCGGGGGAAGTCCCCCCTCAAGACCCATGGCGTTGGGGATTCGACCGAAGGTGAAATGGAATTTGTTTCGAAACCTGCGATCGATCCATGCTTCCGAGAAGACTCCAGGAGTTCGGAGGCCATCGAGATCTGCGCGGAAACGGAAATGATTATTTTCAAGCGCACTACCTTCGATACGGAAGTTGCTATCGTGCAGGCGAACGCGACTTTCTTTTTCTTCGTTTTCGGAGACTCCCAGAATACCTAACCGGAAGGTTCCGATCAGATTTAGCTGTGGTACACCATCCGGGCCGATCACGCTTATCCGACCACTACGATCTACCGAGATGGAACTGGAATTTTCAGGTGAAAGGGTCGGAGGGTCTGCGAAAATGTCAACGAATGGATCGTCTTTGATTCTATTGAACGGGTCATCGAATGGTGATTGTCCGGCGACAGTTGCCCAGGATACGAGCAGTAGCGAAATGAAGATGATCCTGGCGACCTGTCGCTGGTATGCATCGGAACTGGATATCGACAAAGACAATCTTCCCCCTCCCGAGGTGAGATCATCGCGAACTATCGATTTCGAACAAGAGGAAACTAGGGTCTCTCGAGCCGGACGTCATCGATCATGATGAGTGAATCCTGGCCATTGGTGTGAATCAACCGTAGGACCTCGATCATGTCCCATTCGACCTCGCCCTTACGGGTGAATTTTCTCAAATCGATCCGGAAATCCTGCCAGCGGCCTTGTACGCCCATGGAAGTCTGGTATCCGTCTCTCTGGAATGCCCTAGTGGCGCCTCGTCGACCACCACCGCGGCCCATCCGAGGCTGTCCGCCATCGGCATCGAAGAGAATCAGAAGCTGGGGCTTTGAGCGGGGATCTTCGCACCGAAGGGACAATCGGAGATAGCGAAATTCTGTCAGATCGACGTCTGCGGCGATTTTTCCAAGATCGAGAAAGCTCAGCATGTCACCGGTTTGCCAGTGCATGGCATATTGACCGTTGCGTACATCACCATCCTCGCGGCTTCCGCCAATGACTTTGGAGTTTCCTCCACCGCCACCGCCACCGCCACGGCCTCCACGACCCTGACCTTCTTCTTCGCCCTCTTCTTCCTCCTGCACAGTCTTGCTGGCACCTTTTTTCTCGTAATCTGCAAGCACTAGAAAGACTGCGTCAAAGACCTCTTCATGGAGTTGAGCGAGTTCTTCACCAGTGAAGCTCCCCTCAAAGCTATCGCCAGAGGGATCCGCTTTTTCGATAACCGCAAGCGCTTGCTTCATCTTATCTTTGTCGGCGTATTTCTTTGCTTTGATGAGAAGAACACCACCCTCAGCTTCTTTCAGGCAACGCTCAAACGCCTCGGCAATATTGTCGGCGGGTTTCCGGACTTTGCTCTTGAGTCGTTTGATCACCGAAAGAGCACGGGAGTAGTCTTTTTCTTCGATCAGTTCCAGAAATCTGGCGTAATCGGTGTCCAACGCCTCATCGCCGAGGGCGACTACGGGAATCGGGGCGAGTTCGATTTTTGCGGTGGAGTCTGCTTCCTGATCTTGTGCTGGAAGGGGGGTGGTCAAAGATGTGAACTGAAAGATCAGTAACGTGGTGAATACCAGAATAGTTCGCATCATGAAAAGATCCTTCATTTGGAGACTCCTTTAGAAAAGTACATGCTCACAGGACCACGATAACCATTTCCAAGACAGTTTTCTTGTATTGGCACAAGGTACACGAATACTTTCGTCACCGCAACGGCCTCTGGGTGCTGATTAGAGGCCTGTTTATGGGAGTAGCGACGGAATTGTTCAGTGCTAAAAACCATGGCTCATCCTACCAACACCGGCTTTTCAGTTTCGTGACGAGACAAAGTTAAAATTGTCGCCGGATTCAAGGAAATCGACAACGATTCAGGTGATAATCGGTCACGCCTTGAGTGATTCCTCAAGGTTGCAAATATCAGGAGCCGCCTGGACTGATAACTGGAACGGCTCGAATCGAAATGAGGAAAACCGATGGTTCGTGACGTTGTGATCATAGGATCTGGACCTGCTGGCTATACTGCCGCCGTCTACACCGCCCGTGCGCAACTCGAGCCGCTTGTTTTCGCCGGTTCTCTCAGCGGTGGGCAGTTGATGCTTACCACGGATGTTGAGAATTACCCGGGCTTTCCTGAAGGTGTCATGGGACCGGATTTGATGGAGAGCTTCCGTAAGCAAGCGGAGCGCTTTGGCGCCGAAGTGGTTTACGAGGATGTTGTCGAGGTCGATTTCTCCAGTCATCCCTACAAGGTGAAAAGTACAGGGCAGGAGATCGAAGCCAAGACGGTCATCATCTCTACCGGAGCCAGTGCCAAGTTGCTGGGGCTCGAGGCAGAGAGTCGATTGATGGGGCATGGCGTCAGTACCTGTGCGACCTGTGATGGCTTTTTCTTCCGAGGACAGGATATTGCGATCGTCGGCGGAGGTGACTCTGCGATGGAAGAAGCGACCTTCTTGACCCGTTTTGCTGACAAGGTCACTGTTATTCATCGCCGTGACAGCTTACGCGCTTCGAAGATCATGCAGCAGAAAGCTTTCGATAATCCGAAGATCGAATTTCTGTGGGATTCTTCCATCACCGAGATCTTCGAGGAAGAGAGCAAAGTTACTGGTGTCGAGGTGGAGAACTTGAAAACCGGCGAAAAGAGCAAGGTGGCCCTGACGGGCCTTTTTGTAGCGATTGGTCATACACCCAATACCCAGCTCTTTACTGGCAAATTGGATCTTTATGAGAATGGTTACATCCAGACCCATGATGGTGCCAAGACCAGTATGGATGGAGTCTTTGCCTGCGGTGATGTCCAGGACTTTACTTATCGGCAGGCGATCACTGCTGCCGGGAGCGGTTGCATGGCCGCCATAGACGCAGAACGTTGGTTGGAACACCAGCACGCCTGAAGATGTGTGTGCGAGCAGTCCAGGCTTGGTTTCATGCCCTGAATCTTGGTTGCTTGGTAGTACCGTGGATCACTTCCCAAGTACGGAGCTCATCCGGTACCATGATTGCAGTTCCCGGGCTGTAGTAGTTTGACCGGGGGAAAGGCACCCGATATGAGGATCTTCGACCCCCATAGCCATATGATTTCGCGAATCACAGATGACTACGAGCGAATGGCTGTGGCCGGTGTTGTGGCGATTACCGAGCCCTCTTTCTGGCTCGGAGAGCCACGCAAATACGCCGGAACTTTCTATGACTACTTCGATCACATTACTGGATTTGAACGTGAAAGAGCCGCTCAGTATGGAATCCAGCATTTCTGTACCATCGGGGTGAATCCCCGAGAGGCCAACAATATTGATCTGGCCAATGAGGTGCTCACGCGGATCGAAGAATGGTTTGCGCATCCATCGGTGGTTGCAGTAGGAGAACTGGGTTTCGACCTCATCACGGATGAGGAAGAGGTGATTCTGCGCAAGCAACTGGAGATGGCCTTCAACGCCGGGCTGCCTGTGATGATACATACACCGCATCGTAATAAACTTGAAGGTACGTTACGCACCATCAAGGTGGTCCAGGATATGGGATTGGACCCGGGTAGAATCCTGATGGATCACAATACCGAGGAGACCATCGAGGCGAGCCTTGATAATGGATTCTGGTGCGGGCATACCGTTTACCCCGTGACGAAACTGAGCCCGGAAAGAGCTGCGGCCATTTTTGAGAAGCATGGTCCGGAACGAATGATGGTCAACTCTTCTTGTGACTGGGGCCCATCCGATCCTTTGAGTGTCCCCAGGACGGTGTGGCGGATGAGACGTGAAGGTTTTGCTGAAGATGTAATCCGTAAGATTGTTTGGGATAACCCCATCGCATTCTATTCACTCTCTGGCCGGATTGATCTCCAGCCCGGTTGGGAGTAGTGGCATGAAGGTTAGCGAAGATTTTGACGAAGAGAAAATTCGCGAGGGAGTCAGAGCGATTCTTGAAGGAGTGGGAGAAGATTCTCATCGTGAAGGATTGTTGGCGACTCCTGATCGAGTTGTACGTATGTACCGGGAGATCTTTGGTGGCATGTACGAGTCGAGCGAAGACGTTCTCAGTACCGTATTCCACGAAGATTATGACGAGATTGTTCTCCTTAAAAATATCCCCTTCTATTCAATGTGCGAGCACCACCTGATGCCATTCACGGGTAACGCCCATGTGGCTTATCTTCCGGATGGAAAGATTGTTGGGCTTTCAAAATTGGCGCGAGCGGTCGAGCATTTTGCTCGTCGGCCTCAGGTTCAAGAGCGGTTGACCGCACAGATTGCTGACCTCATCAGTCAGAAGCTTGAGCCCAAGGGGGTTGCCGTGGTCCTGGAGGCTTCTCATACATGTATGACGATGCGTGGGGTCAAAAAATCAGGAAGTGTCATGACTACTTCGGCGATGCGCGGTGTGATGCGGGAGAATCTTGCCACTCGCAATGAGGTTTTGAATCTCATCTATGGAAAGGCTTGAGGGATGTCGGACCGACCGGATGGGCTTTTTGAAGTCGATTGTCCTGACTGCAAAACTCGTTTGACCATTGATCCCCGAGCTAGGCGAATCTTCCACAGTGTTTCCAAGGATAGCGATGGGAATACCCGATCTTTCGAAGACGCTGTGAAAAAAGCCACCTCCGGCCCACAAAAAGCTCAACAAGTTTTTGAAGAGGGAATCGCTGCCGAAGAAGGTAAGGACGAGCGTCTCGACGAACTCTTTGACGAGGGGCTCAAAAAAGCCGACGACGACCCCAACAAGAAGCCTCCATCTATTTTCGACTTTGATTAGGGGGCCCCATGGTCCACTGGATCATCGACGGTAATAATTTGATCCATTCCGATCCTCAGTTTCGACAGAGGATGGAAGAAAATGGATTTGAATCTGCTCGACAGCTTCTTGAAAATGAAATTTCCAGAGTACGAAAATCCGATGATTCTTTCGAAGTCGTATATGACGGTGGAGAAGCTTCCCGTGGTCGTTCTGGAGTTCAGTCGTCGATCGCCCGAAGGGGGACGAGCGCCGATGATCGAGTTTTGACCCTGGCTCGCGCAGAAGGTGGGCAAAAAACAGTTCATGTGGTGACCAATGATCGATCTGACATCGGCTCAAGATTGCAAGGTTCAGGAATCAAATGGTTTTCCTGCGCCGAATTTCGGAGCCATGTTCTCAAGGGTGGAGTCGGGAAGAAGCCGAGCCGAGGGGATGCTTCGGGAAAACCTGCGCCGCCGAGAAGTAAGAAACAGGTCGATTACTGGCTCCAGGAATTTGGCGCCAGTGAGGAAGAGGAATGATTAT
The DNA here is from genome assembly GCA_050256555.1 of Planctomycetota bacterium. Classification (GTDB taxonomy): domain Bacteria; phylum Planctomycetota; class UBA8108; order UBA1146; family UBA1146; genus UBA1146. The sequence goes on from JBBWWC010000139.1 coordinate 11,247, forward strand.
TGATCGGGTTTCCACGGAACATCCGAGATGCCGTGATTTTGATTGACTGCCCTGGCATGCAAGAAAAGAAGATCTGAGATTCGATTCAGAAATATGATGGCTTGCTGACCCTCACCTTTGGCTGATCTGGAAAACTCCACTGTGTTTCTTTCGGCACGACGGCAGATCGTGCGAGCTCGGTGCAAGAGGGCGGCATTCAAGTGACCACCAGGAATGATGAATTCTTTCAGTGGAGGCAATTCACGTTCCCACTGGAGAATCCAATCGGTGACCTTTTGGGTGTGCTTGGCACCGACTCGCACTTCAGTACCCTCATCGACTCCGCAGCCAGGTTGTGCCAGGTCTGCACCAAGGGAAAAAAGCAGCGATTGGATTTCTTCCAGTTGGTTTCGAATCGGCGGTGAAATCGCAAGGTCATCAGCTCCTGTGTTAGCGAGGCAGACACCGATTTCGGTGTTCAGTTCGTCGATGTCTCCGTAGGCTTTGATTCGAGGATGGCATTTGTCGAGGCGATCCGGGCCAAGGATTCCAGTATCGCCTTGATCTCCACTACCGGTTGAAATCGAAACCATTAGATTGCCTCCTAGAGAACCACTGCCGCAGCACCGTACTGTTGGTCATTCTGATCGACAATTCCATGTTCCAGCAGGTGTCCGCGATTACGACCGCGTTCAATGGCGTGGGCTGTGGCCAGAACCAATGGGGACCGGTGCATGAGACCGGAAATCGACGCCATCCCGGCGAGGTCAATCGCTTCTGGATCGAGCATGTGCTTCAAGATGGAGGCGTCCTCCTGGATGTCTGCGCCCTGGTTCTTCGATTTTCTGGCTGAGAAGATGCCGCCGGCAATCAGGCAGGACCCGATTTCAGATTTTAGCTGGCTACCCAGTTCTTGTCCGAGATAGATGGGATCAAAATCCTGATCGGGCTGGTTCGGAATCTCAATCGGAACGACCCTGCAACCAGGGATGAGGACTTGCGCCAGTAACGGTGCAATTCGGTGAAGAGATGGCAATTGTTCTTCGTCATCATTTTCAGGAATGACTTCTAAATCGCCGGGCCAGAGAGATGCGATTCTCGCTGCCAATCGTTCGTCGATGGCGACTTCTCCGAGAGAAGTGGGTATAGAACCGAGGGCTCGAATCCTGACCGTTGGAGCTTCGGTACCTGCAACCAGTACCAGTGTTCTGGGACGGGAGCGAAGTACCAGGGTGTGAAGAGTGCGTGCTAGCAGGCGCGCGCCATCGAGACATTCGGTCCCCGGTACGATCGCAGTGCAGACTCCGTGAGGAATGTTCTCGGGTATGATCCAGTCGGAGACCAGAGCCTCGGTAGCGCTCGTGACTTCTTCGCGACTCCTGGTAGGGTCGGTCGCTGGTCCGGTCAAGCGTTTTCCTTTCCGATAGCGAGCGGAATCGGTCGGTCGGGCAGACGATGGTAACCGGCATTTCTGAGACCTGGCTTGAAACCGGTCTTTTCGATCGTTTCACGCAGCAATCTCTCG
>JBBWWC010000140.1:0-2710 GCA_050256555.1 Planctomycetota bacterium
TGAGTTCCGGTCGGAAGTTTGACATCGAATTCTTCACCGACAATTTTCTGGAGAAGCGCTTTGCCGAGGGGGGAGAGGTAGGAGAGAACTCCTTCATCGGGTCCTCCGTCCCATGGGCCTAGAAGTGAGTAAGTCGTTTCAGTTTCAGTGGTGATGTTGGTGATGCGGATTTTGCTTCCCAGTCCGACCTGGTCGAGACTGGCTTGCTCTGGATCGATAAGTCTCGCTCGGTCCAGTTCTCCCTGAAGTTCCATGACCTTTCGGTTGAGATTCTCACGTTCCTCGATAGCCGATGTGAATTCAGCATTTTCACTCAGGTCGCCCAGCGCTGCAGCATCTCCGATCGCCTTGAAGATGGCCGGAAGTTTGACGTTACGAATCTCTTCCAGTTCTCCACGAACCTTGTCCATCCCGAACTGCGTCGAGTAGATGGCCGAATCGGAAGAGCTGCGGGAGCTCCTCGACTTTTGTCCGGCGAGAGCCTTGGGGAATTTCCGAAGAATGATGGCCTTCGCTTTTTCCATGTTTGAATCGCTAAGTGATCGTGCACCGCTCAGTTGAGTGTAAATTTCTCGTGCATCTGCAAGTTCGCATTGATCGAGAATCCGTGAGAGGAGTGAGAAAGGCTTCATTGCGAGATGTTGTTTGTACCGTTTTACGGAACAGAGCAGCCCTTCATTTTTTCGATTGCCTTCATTTTCAAGAGAGAGGCGGTCGAACAGGGCCAGCGCCTGGCGAAATAGATCTGCCGGTGAGACGCCAGCCAGTGCCGGGAAGTCCGCAAAGTTGTCGGAGGCTGCTTTGCGTGCCAGTGACAGGAATAGCAGTGGCGACTGTCCAGGGCGACGCAATACTTTTTCAGCCAAGTTGTGGAGGTGCTCACTACCTTTGGTGTCATTGATTTCTCGAATCAAATGTTCACGTAGCGAGTCATCGGCAAGGAATAGTAAATCGTCGAGATTTTCATTCCACTGTTCTGGATCGAGTTCACGTATGACACCCATCGTGTCCAGAAGGTCTTCATCGCGGTTGAGAGAGTTGAGAAGGTTAGAAGGGTGGCTCGTCTTCATCGCTATAGCACCGATCATCGCGATCTCTTGACCATCGGGTGCATGGTCCTTGAGTAGCAGTAAACCGGACACCTGTTCCGAAATTGGTAGGTCGCCGCGGTCAATATCTCGTCGAAGTAATTTGTACTGAGGTTCGAGGAGATCGTGTTGATCGTCGCGTAGCTCGGAGAGGGATTCACGTAACGTCTTGAGCCGTTCTATGGGGCCCAGACCTTCGAATCTACGTTCGATACTGGTGCCGATGGCTTCAGGACCATCGAGTAGATAGAGTTCGTTACTTTTTCCGCCACTCTGTCCGATGAGGGCATCCTTTTTGATGGCGTTACGGGCCCGTGCCCACCATTTACTCCAGGAGGTCGAAGGAACTGCCACGCCCGCGATGGACTCGCGGATGCGAGCCAGCGGGAGGGGGCGACTACTGGTTCTGAGCACCAGTTTGATCAGTTCTACCGGTTCTTCCTCGGCGATCTTTCGCAGCTCCTCCGGTTTTTTCCAGGCCAAGACCAGGAAATGGTCGTTTTCCAGGGGGTCACAAATCTGTGGCAATGCATCGAGCTTGACCGAGTGTCCTTCTTTTTTCTGGAAATCAACGGTCGCTGTTCCGAGATTCGGGTCGAGATCTTTGACCATCCCGACACCCCAACCGGAGCGATGTTTGACGTATGATCCCGGTTGATAGTGGATCATTCTCTTGAAAAGAGGAATGACATCTCCCGGTCTGGTTCCATCCATCAGCCCCGAGGTGGTCACGCAGTTGTCGAATCCTGTGATGTGACCGAACTGCTCACGGTAAGTTTCGAGCAGCGATTCCCGAGTCGGCTTACTGCGCGGTAATGTACAGGTGAGGGTTTCGAGGAACTCGATCTTCTTTTCCGGTGTTAGCGTGTCGGCACTTCCGGACTGAAGAATTAATTCCAGCATCTGACCGGCGCGTTCTCCGTGTCCCGCAGCGATGGCTGCGTTGGCCGCTCGAATGTATCCAGAGAAGTTGACATTTTCTGCCTCGATGGCATCGAGCCATGCTTCTTCGTAATCATCCCATGATTTTGATTGAATGGCCTGGGAGAGTCGTTCGCTAAATTGTGACATATTTCTTCAATCCCCCTGATCCGGTTGATGAACCGGAGATTTCTTACCTGGCATTCGATCAAATATATTTTGACCTGCAGTCCAGACGGTGCGGGGCACCTCGTTGGCAAATTCGTGAATGAGAATTTCTTCGTTTGCTACATCCCAGAGGATGAGATCTGCTCTTTTACCTGCTTCGATCGAACCGCAGAGCTCTTCGCGCCCGAGAGCCAGGGCTCCCGCATGAGTCGCTGCCCGTACAGCTTCGATGGGCGTCATTTCAAGATGCATCACCGAGAGGCCCATGATGAAAAGCATGCTTTCGATGGTACAAGAACCGGGATTTCGGTCTGTTGCTATGGCCACTTCAAGTCCTGCCTCGATTAAGGAACGAGCCGGAGCGTAACCGGGTTTCCGCAGATAGAAAGTGGTCCCGGGAAGAAGGGTCGCGACGACCCCTGAATCCTGGAGTGATTTGATCCCTTCCGGAGTAATTTCCATCAGATGATCGGCACTGATGGCATCCATTTCTCCAGCGACCAGGGATCCTCCAGAGGCGGCCAGCTCGTCGG
>JBBWWC010000141.1:0-2851 GCA_050256555.1 Planctomycetota bacterium
AAACCTGGCAATGCCAGCGGCAGAGCTACGCGAAAAAATGAACCGACCGGAGACTGACCCAGGGTTCTTGCGACCAGCAAGAGGTCGTCATCGACTCGACGAAACGCTGATGCCGCCGACTGGATATAAAAAGGTGCCGCAACCACGATCTGAGCCAGAACCACCGCCACCGTCGTGAAAGGGATCTGCCAACCGAAGGACTCCAGAGTCGATCCCATCATCCCGCTGCGTCCAAAGGCCTGTAACAAGGCGATACCAACCACTGCCGGCGGCAAAACAATCGGAAGATCGACCATCCACTCGATCCAGCGTAGCCGACTTCCTGAACAGCGAGCCAACCACCAGGCCAGAGGTGTTCCCAGAACGATGGTGATCGCAAGAGTGAACAGAGTAGTACGGGCGCTGAGCCATAATGCCGGTAAAAACAGCGGGTCATTCACTCCTGCCAGCAACTCGCCCGGAGACGAAGCGGTGGAAATCGCAATGAGCGGGATGACCAGCAGTGCAAGCATCGGTAATGCGCAGACAAACACAGGCCATGACCGGGAGATGGATTGGCGAGATTTGACCATCACCCCTCCACAAATCCGTGCCGCTTCAAGATCGCCTGTCCCTCATCCGAAAGGATGAAGGCGATCCAGTCGCGGATGCTCTGCTGTCTTTCACTCGCAGGTAGTCCCGAGATGAAATACTGAGCCTGAACATTCATCTCGGCTGGAATCGGAATCGAACGTACCCGATCTGAACCGAGTGCATCGGTACGATAAACAATCGCGGCATCCGCTTCACCCAGTTCAACCTTGGCACGAACTAATCGAGTGTTGCTCTCTCGCGAAACCACTCCATCGAGTACTCGATCCAAAAATTGATCTTCCTGACCCGCTCCATGCTTCGACAACATCTGATGTGTGTATAGCCCCACAGGAACCTGATTGGTCCCGAGCACAAGCCGTTTCGCCCTGGGAAGATCCGCATAAGACTCAATACCTGACGGATTGTCATTGGGAACAATCAGTGCCAGTTCATTATGGGCAAACACCTGAGGCTTGCTTATCAAGCCAGCTTTCACCAGAGCCTCTGTATGCAGTTGATTTGCCATCGCCAGAACATCCGCAGATGCTCCCTGCTCGATCTGAAGTCTCAATATCTGGCTTCCCGAAAAAACCAATGAGACGTCGATCCCGGAATGCGCATTCTCGAACGCCTGTGCCAATTGCTCGAAAGCGTTGGTCAATGACGAGGCCGCATGAACCTGGAGAAACTCACGTCCATCTGATGAACTCGGCTGGCAACCTCCGAGCGTCATGACGACAAAGAGAGCTATCCCTGGCTTGATTCGAGAAAACCACCGATCGATAAAAGTAGAAGAGAACCCGGGACTAGCTATCACCAGCTGATCGTTTCCAAACTGATTGAGGGTCGACGATCGTCTCAGAAAGCATTTCCTGAGCCGCACGCATACTGACGCTACTATTCGTCATTGCCTGTCGAAAAGTAACCCCCTCGACAGAAAGTAAAAGATCAATATCATCCACACCAAGACGTCTTCGTTTTGAATACTGTTGGCACAACTTGATTTTCACTCGAGAGAAGAGGGCTGGATATGAATAAGAGCTGGTTGTGGCTTCTGGCACTACTCATCATGGTCTCTGCCGTTATTTATCAGCGAACAACCGGGCCCACCTATCCATTCCGGGGAACCTTCCAGGCCAGTGAAAACACTCACAAATACCGACTGATCCGATCACAGGAAACGACCAGCAAGGCACGAGTCGCCCTTCCCGATCCAGCATTAGCAGAGAGCTCCTTCGCAGCCAAACTCCATTACAAGCGCTACAAGACCAACGATGAATTTAGCATCGATCCCTTCGTCAAAGAATCTCCACAAGAGGCGGAAGAAAAGGCTGAATATGCCGCCTATCTTCCGATTCAACCATCGGCTGGAAAAATGGAATACTTCGTCACCTTGAATGTCGCTGGAAAAGTTCTACGAATCCCTGCCGAGGGACAGGACAACATCGTCTTGCGATACAAGGATCCGGTCCCCGATGCCATCTTGTGGCCTCACATCTTCATGATGTTTTTCTCGGTCTTGATCGGAATGCGAGCAGGATTGGCGGCACTGTTCGGTGTCGATGACATGCGAAGGTTATCCTTCATCGCACTCGGTGGAATGACTGTCGGTGGAATGATCCTCGGCCCGATCGTTCAGAAGTTCGCTTTCGGCGAGTACTGGACTGGCTTCCCTTTCGGTGGCGACCTCACCGACAACAAGATGTTGATCATGTGGGTCAGCTGGGTGATTGCAGCCGCAGTCATCGGAACCCGCGAAAAGAAGAATGAAAAAGTCAGCAGAGCGGTGGTCCTGTGTGCTGCATTGGTGATGACTGCCGTCTATCTGATCCCCCACAGCATGCGAGGCTCGGAGCTGGATTACAGCCAGGTGGATCAGGGTGTCAATCCTAGCGAGGCGATTGGAACCGGTGACTGATGGGATCGACCTGGGCACATCTGCTTGTCGTTCATATCCCGGTGTTACTATCGCCCGTGGCGTTGTTCTTTTTGATACGCGCGATGCGATCCTCGGCAACGACCGACTTCAAACTGGCTCATAGCTTCGTATTGATCTGTGCCATCGCATCGATCGTGGCTTACTTGACCGGCCCGACCGCAGCCGAATGGCTTGCGGAAAGAATCGACATGATCCAGGAGCAGGTCGAAAATCACGGGCTATGGGGACGAATCTCATTCACCGTGATGGTACTTGCAGGAGCGGCTTCACTGATCGCTATCCTCGCTTACCTGCAAGGGGAAGAACCTCATCCGTGGCTAGCGCATGTTGTTTTTGGAT